>CAKUGW010000085.1 GCA_934654805.1 uncultured Kiritimatiellota bacterium | reverse complement strand
TTCCAGTTGTAGAGATAGTAGTCGGGCGGACTCGTGAAGTCGAGGTCGAGGCGTCCGTCTTCGCCGACCTCCACCTCGAACGACGGCGTGTACGGACGGTCGAAGTCACCGCCCTGCGCGACATAGAGGTCTGCATTGTCCAGAAGCGTCTTCCCGTTCGCCGCGACCGAGAAGATCCACCAGTCCGGCCTGAAGTCGCGCTTCCAGCCCACCTTCAGGTAGAGCGTGACGCGGTAGCGTCCGGGACGCCCGACGTTGAACGAGTAGCCGTCGAACGCGAACGCCTCGGTCTCGTACAGCGTCCTGTATTTCGCGCCCTTGACGGCGTCGGCCTTGCGCGGCGCGCCGCCCTGCCGCGTCGCGCGCTTGCCGTAGTCGCCGTTCCACGCGACGTCTGGGAAGAAGAGGTCGCCGTCGATCGTCGTGTAGTCGGCCGTGCCGCAGTTGATGCGGAAGATCCCCCTGTCCATCAGCTTTCGTTCGGCGACGACGAGCGGCATCTGTCCGCACCGCGAGACGAAGCGGTTGAGCTCCTTGCGGAAGAGCGCGTTGTAGGCCGCCTGCATCCGGCCCTCGGCGACGAACTGCCGCGCGGACGCGATGATCGCGTCTTCCCGCGCATGCGGAATGCCGTGCGCGTCAAACGTCCGCTGCGCGGCGGCGAGCTCCCCGAACCGCGCATCGTAGCACGTGCGGTCGATGCCCTTGACGGCCAGCGGCCCCAGGCGCGTCCGCCCGTCCAGCGTCTCGCGCGGAATCAGGAACGACCGCAGCTGATAGGGCTTCAGCGCGATCTCGCGGCCCGCCGTCCGCGCGCCGGACGAGAGGTCGATCATTTCGGGACAGCCCGCCGCCCCGAAGTCCACGACCGCCGTGAGGTCGCCGTGGTGGATGTTCACGACATAGAAGTAAAGCCCGTTCTTCGTCAGCCGGCAGCGCCCCGCGACGGGATCCGTCACGCCGCCCATGTCCGTGAAGTCCAGCGCGGGCAGGGCGCGGTAGGCCTTCGCCCACTCGCGCGCCTCGCGCTCGCGCCCCAGCGCATAGAGCGGCTGCTGGCCCGTGCAGAGCTCCAGCACGTCCGACTTCGCGAGCACGTAGGCCAGCTCCATCAGCCACCAGCGCCCCCACGGCTTCACGTCCGCATCCTGGAACGCGACGGGAAACCGCTTCATGTCGAGCGAGCGCGTGAACGTCTCCCAGTAGTCGCCGCCCGAATAGAGCATCTTGAGCGATCCCTGCAGCCGCTTCACGCGCGCGAGCTCGGCGGCCTCCGGCGCGTAGAGCGTCTGCCAGCCGTCGTCCTCCTCGTAGCCGCGATGGAGCTTCCAGCGGAAGTTCGTCACGCTGCGCGACTGGATGAGCCCCGCGATGCCGGGAATCGCCAGCACGGCCTTCGCGTCCACGCCGCGATCGACGTAGCCCGCCGGCTCGTCCGGCGCGTGGACGTAGATCCGCATGGCCGGATTCGCCGCGCGCAGACGGCTCGCCAGCTCGCGGTAGAACGCCGTCGTCCGCGCCGCACGCCATGCGAGCCAGCGCGCGCGGACGGCGGGCGTGTTCGTCGCCGTGAGGAAGCCGTAGCGCGCAAGGAAGACGCCCTCCGCGCGCCCGCGCCCCTGCGGATCGTTCGAGGGCCAGATGCGCCCGTCGTTCCGTCCGACCTCGCAGGCGGACGGGAATCCGGTGCCCGTCTCCGCCGCGAAGGCGTTGACCGTCCAGTCGTCATAGCCAAAGTCGAGCCCGTGCCACGTGCCGAAGCCGTCCCACGCGACGGACGAGAGGCCGTTCGTCCCGTAGTGCCGCCGGATGTCGTCGAAGCTGCGGAAGACGAGTTCCCAGGCGGCCGGATTGGCGGGGTTGGCGAGATAGGAGCCGACGTTGTAGAGCGGACGGTCAAGGCCGCGCCGGTCGAGCGTCAGCGCGCCGCGTTCCCGCAGGTCGCTTTCGGCAAGTCCGTAGAACGCCGCGTCCGGCGCGTTGTAGAGCGACATCTTGCCCGTGAACGCGATGCCGTTGCGGGCGAGCGCGGCGATCAGCTCGCCGAGCTGCCCCTGGCTCGTCGGGAACATGCCGTTGCCCGACAGGACGCCCTCGCTCGCGCCGAACGTGCGGTAGTAGCGCAGGATGGGGTAGACGAAGGCGTTCTGCCCCGTGTAGTTGAAGTACTGGACGAGCCGGTCGAGGACGCCGCCGAAGGACGGGTCGGCGTCGACGTTCAGGTTGCTGTAGAACGTCTGGTCCTCGTCGACGTGCCCGAACCGCCGCCCCTCCAGCCCTTCCGGCAGATTGAGGCGGAGACGCGGCCACGCCGGGTCAAGCGCATAGACGCGCAGCGCGGCGACGGCGGCCGGCCACCCGGCGACCAGCGTGCGCGCCTCGACGAGGAAGTTCGTCGACGGCGTGAAGACCGGACAGCGCATCGTCTGCATCCGTCCCGTGGACGGGAATTCGCGTCCCGCCTGAATGCCCTGCTGCAGGCGGTCGCGCACGCTGCTCACGCCCTCCGGGTAGAGGTAGAGCCCCATCGCGCGCGGCTTGTCGTCCGGCCAGTCGATCTCCAGCAGCAGCGGGCGTCCGCACCATTCGGGCGGCACGTGCAGGACGTCGCCCATGCGCGTCGCGGGCGTGCCGTCCAGCTCCAGGTAGGCGCCGGCGGACGACTGGGCCGGGCCGAGCGGCCCGTCCTTGTATTCCATGTCCTCGGCGCGGCGATAGGTCTTCTCGAAAAGAAGCGCGGTCGTTCGCCATTCGTCGTCGCTCGCCGGATCACCCGTGCGGTCGGTCGGACGCGCGAAGAAGACGTTCCGCGTCCGCCGGTAGGCGGGCTGCCCCGCGACCTGCACCGTCAGGCGCACGCGGTAGTCGCCGGCCGGCAGCGTCACGGGATCGGTCGCGAGCAGGGTCTCGCGTGCGATGCGGACGTTCGGCAGGGCCTTTTCCGCGACCTTCTCATACGTCGTCCGCGTCACGCGGAACGGGCTCTTCGCGTCTTCGCGGAAGCGGCTGATCCGCTCGACCGTCAGCGTGAAGTCGGCCGTCCCGGCGAGGTTCGTCTCGGACGCGACGGCGTTCGGGAGCATGAACGTGCCGCCGGGCGCGACGGTCACGGAGACGGGCGTCGGCCTGTCCGCCGGAAAGACGGAGTTGACGCACACGAAGTCGAACGGCATCCGCGCCCGGTAGGCCGCCTTGACCTCGTGGTTCGCGAGCGTCCGGCCGTAGAGGCGGAAGTCCGTCCAGCCCGCGTCCGGCTCCGTGCGGCGACCCTTCTCGGGCACGACCGCAACCACGGCGTCCATGAAGTTGCTCGCCATGTTCCACTGCGTGCGCTCGCCGGCGGTGAAGTAGTTCTCGAACGGCTGGCCGTTCATGAAGAAGCGGCACGTCCCGTCTGGGCGCCACGTCACGGCCATGTGGAAGCTGTCGCCCTCGCCCGTGCCCTCGATGCGCCGGCGGTAGCCCTGCCAGTGGCCATCCGCCGTCAGGACGTCGAACGAGGGGAAGTCACCGCCGAGGTAGAGCCGCGCGACGGTCTTGCCGGCCTTGTCGTTGAACGCGAGCAGCGGGCCGCCGAACCAGCCCATGATCGCGCCCTGTTCGCGCGTGAACGTCCCTTCGGGCACCTTCACGCCGTCCCAGCCGAGGCGATCGACCGCCACAAGCGGCCCTTCTTCCGCCGCGCCGACAGCCAGCGCCCACGCGCCCACCGCCAACCCCATCATCGTTTTCATTGTCTTGCTCAACATGTTCTTTGACCTTGTGTTTTCATGAATGCTTTAGAGTAAGAAGCCGTGACGCCGTGCGAGACTTCTCCCTTATTATTCCTTCTCCACCTTCACAAGCGCGTTGTCGCCCGGCAGGAAGAAGCTTTTCAGCTCATACGGCTTCAGCGCGACGGCGAGCCCCTTCAGCCGCGCGCCGGTCGAGAGGTCCTCGCAGGACACGCGAGCGAAAAGCCCCTGCTGACGGAACGCCAGCTTCGCCTTCACGCTCTCGCCCGCCGTGTTCGCGAGATAGAGGTACGTGCCGTCCTTCGCCTTGAACTGGCGGGCGACGAGCGCCGCCACGCCTGACGGCACGTCCGCGAACGGGACCTGCGGCAGCGCGCAGTAGGCTTTCGCGAACTCGCGCACGACGTCTTCGCTGCCGAGCGAGCCGAGCGGCTGCTGCCCGGTGTAGACGGACTGCGCATCGCCATACGCGACCGCGCGGACGAGCTCCTTCAGGAAGTGCCGTCCCCACGGCTTGATGTCGGCGTCCTGGAAGAAGCAGTCGTAGGCCTTCGGATCCAGCGTGTTCACGCGCGTCTCGAAATAGGAGCCGTTGCAGATGACGGACGCCACGGCTCCCGACCGCGCGCGGATCGTCTCCAGCTGACGCCGGTAGTTCGCCTCGCCCGACGGCAGCGCCGGGTAGCCCCTGAACAGCCGCCACCGCGCCTGCGTCACGCCCCGGCTGACGCCGAAGCCGAGATTCGGGATCTTCGCCAGCGCGTCGAAGTCGAGGCCGTTCTCGACATAGGCCTCCGCCGCGTCGGCGTCGTCCGCCTGGCCAAGCCCGATGATGAGCTTCAGGTCGGGATTGGCCGCCCGCAGGAACGCGGCCAGTTCGGCGGCGAACGCCGTGACCTTTCCGGCCCGCCAGCGCAGCCAGGCGTCGCGGACGGCCGGCGTGTTCGTCGCCGTCAGGAAGTCGTAGCGCGCCCCGTAGCGCGACGCGCCCGCCAGGCGGCCGCAGGTCTTCTTCGGCAGGCGCGTGCGCGTCTCGCGCACGAACTGCGCCATCGTCCAGTCCTCGTAGCCGAGCTTCAGCGAGCGGAACGCGCCGAAGCTGCTGCGGAGCGGATACGACACCGCCATCACGCCGTTCGTCGCGTTTGCGCGGATGAGGTCGCCGACGTACTCGAAGAATTTCGCCCGCGCCCACGGATGGATGAAGTTCGCCTGCTGGGCGCCGTTGACGTAGAGGTCGGGCGAGCGCCCCTCGAAGTCGTACGAGAGCGCGCCGCGCCGGTCCATCTCCGTCTCGGACAGGTGAAACCACTGGGCCTGCGGCAGGCCGCCGAGCTGGACGGCCGCGTCAACCCCGATGCCGTTCGCGCCCAGCGTGCGGATCATGTGCCCGATCTCGCCCTCGCGGTACGGGAACATCCCGTTGCCCTCCGACCCCTCGACCGGGCCGTAGGTGTACGTGTAGCGCGCGATCGAGTAGTTCAGGGCGTTCTGCCCCGTGTACTTCAGGTAGCGCACGAGCTCCGGCAGGACGGCCGCCGTCGACGAGCCGACCGTGTCGACGTTCAGGTTGTTGTAGAACGTCTGGTCTTCGTCCGAATGGCCGAAGCGACGCGGCGCATACCCCTTCGGCGCGCGCACCGCCAGCACGGGCAGCGGCTCGACGAGCGCGGAGAGGCGAATCTGCGCCAGCGCCGCCGGATAGTTCGTGATCATCGTCCGCGCCTCGAAGAGCATGTTCGTCGCCGCGAAGAACACGAGATACCGCTGCGTCTGCATCCGCCCCGTGTTCGGGTATTCCGCCCCCGCCTGTATGCCGCCCTGCAGCCGGTCGCGGATGTTCGTGCCGTAGCCGTTCGTCGGCTTGTAGAGGTAGAGGCCCATCGAGCGCGGCTTGTCGTCCGGCCAGTCGATCTCCAGCAGCAGCGGCTTGCCGACCCAGCGGGGCGCGAGGCCGATGACGCAGCTCATGCGGTCGCCGTTGTCCGTCCCCGCCTCCAGGTATGTCCCGGCGGCGGACGTCGCCGTCCGCGCCTCGCCTTTCCGCAGCGGCATGTCCGACGGCTGCGCGAACGTCCGCGACCAGAGGCGCTCGCCCGTCTGCCACGCCGCGTCCGACGGCGGCACGTCGGCAAGGCGCCGCACGGGCGCCGCGCTGAAGGTCAGCGTCCGCTGATAGGGCGACGCGCCGCCAAGCCCCGGCACGGACACGCGCGCGACCAGCACGTAGTCGCCCGCCTCCGGCAGGACGAGCGGCCGCGTCGCGAGGTCGCGCGTCGCGTCCACGCGCAGGCCGGCGAGCCGCGTCAAGCCGTTCGAGACGGGCTCCGTCCAGCGGCGCGTCACCTTGGCCGGACATTTCGGGTCCTTGCATTCGTGGCGGCAGCGGCGCACCTCCAGCTCGATGTCGGCCGTGCCCGTCACGTTCGTCGCCGACTCGACGGGATTCGGCAGCGTGAACGTGCCGCCCGGCGCGATCTTCGCCGTCACGCGCACGGGCTCGCCGGACGGGAAGACGGACTCCTCGAAGACGAGGTCGAACGGCATGCGCGCACGGTAGGCGGCCACGATCTCGTGGTTCGGCACTTCGCGCCGGTAGACGCGGAAGTCCTCGACCGCCGGCGCGAGCCGCCGGTTCGTCCCCGTCCGAAAGCGGACGGTGCGCGCCTGTGCGAGGTCGTTGCCGAACATCAGCCAGGAGAACCGCTCGCCGGCCGTGAAGCCGGTGTTGTAGGGAAGGCCGTTCACGAAGAAGCGCGCCTGCCCCGTCGGATGCCACGCGAAGGCCAGGTGAACCCAGTCGCCGTCGCCGTTGGCGCGCGGCGTGCGCCGCACGAAGTCGAGCGCCTTGCCGCTTTCCGTGCGCACCTTGAACGTCGCCCACGGCACGGACAGCCCCGTCGACAGCACGACGCCGTTCGTCGCGTCAAGGAAGTCGCAGACGTACCCGTCCACGTCCCGGCGCACCCAGTACATGACGGCGCCGGCCTCGCCGCTCAGCGGCGCGTTCAGCGCGTAGACGCGGTTCGTCGCGCGCTCTTCGGGCGTCGCGGACGGCACGGACAGCACCGGCCGCTCCAGCGGCTTCCAGGTGGCCGTCGGCAAATCAGAGACCGTCAAGTCCGAGATCTCGACGTCCTCGTTCCAGGAGTAGAAGGACACGTGCGAGAACGGCCCGAGCGCCTTCGGCTCCATCATGACGCGGCGTCCGTCGATCGAGACGGCGAAGCCGTGTTCCGTGAAGTCGAATGCGATTCGGTAGGGATGCGGCGACGCGCTCGGCGGCGCGGTGAACTTCGGCTTCTGGTCCACGCCGAACGAGCGCAGGAGCAGCGTCCCGCGCGGCGAGGCGAAGTCGAGCCAGAACCCCGAGCCGTCCGCCCGGAACGTCGCGGTGTTCCCCGCCGCGTCGCGGCCCGAGATTCCCCAGTGATGGCCCGGCGCGCCGGGACGTGACCCGTACTGTCGCGCGACGAGCGAAAGGCGGAACCGCTTGCCCGTGCAGTCGGGCAACCCCTTGAGGCTGTTGATGCCGCCGTACATGCCCTTCGACCGGACCGACCGCCCGTCCGCGCTGACGACCCAGGCCTTCCGGAGGTTCGGCCCGATGTCCGCCGCCGTCCGAAAGTCGACGGCCCCGCCCGACGCCGCAGCCGACGCCACCCCGAAAAGAATTCCGCACAAGATTCTCATTTTTCTCCCTCACACAAGCGGATCGTAGCGCGTCCAGTTTGACGCGATGGGCGCGCCCGGCGTTCCGAACGTGTTGTACGGCGTCACGACGGCGCGCGCCTGCCACCGGAACGGCACAAGCGACCGCGCAAAAGCACAGCGGTTCACCGCGACATCCTGCCCTTCCGGCAACAGCGCGCCGACCGAATAGACGCGCTTTTCCTGCGCGACACGCGCGACGTCCGCCGTCCTGACCTCCAGCCGCACGCCGAAGTCGAGCGCGCGCCCCGCCGACGCCGAACCGTGCAGGGGCGGAAACGTCACGTCCAGCCACGCGCCCTTCTCCGTCTTCCGCTCGGTGACGCAGGGCCGCACGTCCGTCGGGAAGCGCGGTGGCGGACACGTCGCGCGGCGACTCTCGATCGCGTAGGGCCGGCCGCGCGCAATCGGCCACGGCAGGACCCAGTCCGGCCCCAACGCCGCGCCGAGCCGGAAGTCGCGACGCCGGATGACGATCTCATCGTCGTAGACCTCGACAATCATCCCCTGCTTCGGCAAGTCCGTGTCCACGCAGCCGACGGCCTCCCAGTCGCCCGACCAGCCAAAGTTGTCCCGCCCCGGCAACGCGCCCGCCATCGCCCCGCTCGGACACGCGGACGTCCCGATGGACGTGAACGCGCCCTGCCAAATCGAGCGCTCGTCCGTCAGCGTGAAATGCGAATGCCCCGAAAAGGCGATGCCGTTCGGAAACGCGGCCAGCCAAGGCGTCGCCAGTCCCGCGTCGTCCGTGCCCCAGCCCTCGATCACGCCGTCCGTCAGCCCCGCGTAGCACGTGCCTTGCGGATGGTTGTGCTGAACGAAGAAGAACGGCTTCTCGCCGGCGAGTTCGCGCCCGTGCGCGCGGAAGAAGTCCGGCAACGGGTCCTTCTCCTTCAGCATCCGGCTGTGCCAGTGGTTCAGCACGACCTTGTAGCCCTTGACTTCCTTCAGGACGACTGGCGCAAACGGCTCGCCGAACAGCTCCGGCCACATCTTCGCACGGTTGAAGACGTAGCTTTCCGTCACCGTCGCGGGATCGGGCGTCGCGTTCACCTTCGGCCATTCGGGACGATGGTAGAACCAGCCGTCGACATCGTGGTTGCCCGTGATGAACAGGCGCTCGACAGGCTCGCCATCCGACCGCCGCCCCTTCGGGAAGGCCTCGTTCCAGACGTCCGCAACGACTTTCAGCTCCGCAAAGACGCCATTGAAGCCGAGGTCGCCAGCGATGACGACACCGTCCACCCGTTCGGCGTCAAACGTCCGCAAGGCCGCGCGAAACCAGTTCGACCGCTCGCGCGACGGCACGTGGATGTCGGAGATGACGCCCAGCTTCAGGCGCAGCGCCGCGCGACGTGTCGCGCCCCGCAGGGAAAAAGGCAACGTGCCGACAGCGGCCAGCGCGCCCAGCGAAAACGTCCGCCGCGTCATTTCGCCCCCTCCGCCTTCACGTCGACCCGGAACCCGAAGACCGGCAGCCCGTCGTCCGCACGGCAGAAGTTCGGCGCCGGATGGAAGCTCGTGTAGGCGTACTGCACCGCCGTCGGCGCGGCGACCTCCGGCGACGCGACGCGCACCGTCGCGTCCGGCCGCAGCTCGGCCTCGGCCCAGAACCAGCGGCCCGCCGCGTCCTTCAGCGCCCACAGCCGCTCGCCGAACGCGCCGCCGCGCGCCGTCAGCCCCGCGCCCGTGTCGCGGAACGAGACGACCACTGCCGCGCCGTCGCGCACCGCCGCCTTCACGCGCGGTCCCGGACGCGCCGCCGCGTCGCCGTAGGCCACGCGCAGCGCCTCGTGCGCGAGGCGCTCGCCGACGGTCCTCTTGTCCTTCGGATGGATGTCGGAATGCTCGCCGACGTCGAACGTGCAGGCGACGCCCGTGTGCGGACAGTCGAGAAAGTCGCTCTGCATCTGGCGGAACGCGGCGTAGCCGACGACCTTCCAGCCCTCCGTCTTCCAGTCGGCGTTCAGGTCAAACGACTTCCAGAAGTCGTCCGGCAGCGGATGCTCCGGGTTGTGGCGGTAGTAGGACGAAAGCGCCGTCAGGCAGAACGGCAGCGCCTCGTCGCGCCACGCGGCGCGCCAACCGTCGATCAGTTCCTTCTGGAGCTTCCGGTAGCGTTCGACGTCGCCCGCGTCGGATTCGCCCTGGTACCAGATGACGCCTTTCACGTTCAGCGCCGTCACGGGCGCGAGCATGGCGTTCCAGTACGCGCCGGACGCGGGCAGCCACGACGCGATCGCGCTCCCGCCCCAGTTCGCGTGGACAAGGCCGATCGGCACTTTCCGCCCGCCTTCGCGCAGGACGCGCCGCAGGCTGTCGGCGAAGTAGAGCCCGACGGCGGACGTGTTCGCGACGGCCTCCGTCGACGTGAGCGGACGCCACGCGGGCCGTCCCGAGAGCGTGCGGCACGGCCCTTCGGCGCAGGCCGCGTTCGCGACGCGCAGCAGCCGGATGCCATCGTCCCTGTAGGATGCCGCGATCTTGTCGCCGTCCTTCAGGCGCGTGTAGGGCCGCGCCGGATCCCAGACGGGGAACTCCATGTTGCTCTGTCCCGTCGCGAGCCATACGTCGCCGACGAGGATGTCGGTGAAGATGAACTGCGGCCCGCGGCTCGGCTGTGTCGCAAACGTCATCGTGTACGGCCCGCCGGCCCGTTCCGCCGGAAACGCGAGCGTCCATTCGCCGCTGGCCGCCGCCTTCGTCTGGACCTTGACGCCATGGAAGTTCCCTTCGACGTCCGCGCCCGCCGGCGCCGTGCCCGTCACGCGAATCGGCTTGCCGCGCTGCACGACCATGTGGCTGCCGTAGACATTGCGCACCGTAAACGGAATGCCATCCGCTTTCTTCTCCGTGTCTCCGTGCCTCCGTGCGAACCCCTCGGACACGCATTGGCGCAGCCGCACGGGGCCGATCAGGCCGGACGGCAGGTAGGGGTGGCCCGCATTCGGCCCCGCCAGAACCCAACGCCCGAGAGACTTGCCGTTGCCGCGCGCCTCGTAGACGAGCGCATTGAGCCATGTCGTGGTCACGCGCACCTCCAGCTCGTTCCGTCCCGCCTTCACGGCCGATGCCGGAATCCGGCAGGCGTTCGGCGCCGTCCAGAGCGTCGCGACCGGCGTGCCGTTCACGGAGACCTCGGCCACCGTCTCGACGCGGCCGAGATCCAGGTCCAGCGCGTGCGGTTCGCGGCAGTCGAAGGTCGCCCGATAGACGCACGTGCCCGAAAAGCCGCGCACTTCCTCCGGCACGTTCGGCAGTTCCGCGAGCGACTTCAGCTCCTTCAGCGCGAACGGCTCGCACGTCACGCCGTGGCCGGACGGAAACGCCACCGTCCAGTCCGACAGGGCGACGGACGGCCCGTCCGCCGCGTCCGACGCGGCCACCGTCGTTCCCTTGGGCGGCCTCGCGTCGCCAAACAGCACGAAGCACGACTCGTTCGCCGCGAGGCGCAACGCGACCTCCGTCCGCCCATCGGCTTCGCGTGCCGCGACGGCGCGCGCCGTGCCTGAAACGGGATCGTAGACGCGCGGCTTCCCCGTCGCGGCGAACGTCACGCGCCCGTCGAACGGCGTGTCCGCCTGTCGGGGGCAGACGAAGAAGACCGCCCCGCTTCCGACAGCCCGCTTCAGCCACAGGACATCCCCCTCGACCGTGCGGCCGGCGGCACGGCAGGCCTCCGACAGCGCGTCCGCATCGCCGCGCACGATCCGCGCGCCCGCCCGCTCCAGTTCGGCGAACCGCTTCGCCGTCGCGGGCAGAAGCGCCACGCTGTCCGGCACGTAGACGAACCGCCAGGAGGCCCCTTCGGACGTGACGAGCCGTCCGTCCCGAACCGACAGCCGTTCCTGCAGGGCGTCTTGATTGAGGAGGTCAAAGGACAGGCCATCCCGGCAGGACGCGGCCTCGCCGTCCGGCCGCGCGTCCAGGCCGTCGCCGAGGTACCAGAGAAAGTCGCTCGCGGGCGCGCCCGCCTCCAGGAGCGCGTTGCACCGCGTCAGGTAGGCGGAAAAATGCCGCATCTGCGGCCACCACGTCTGCGTGCGCAGAAACGGCGAGCCGATGCCCTGTCCGAAGCTGGTGCCGGGACGCCGCTCCGCGCCCTTCGCGTACGGATTGTGCGTGTAGGTGTGGAAGACGAGATGCGTCACGCCGCGCGCGAGGTGTTCGTCGGCGATGCGCTTGAAGAGGCGGGGCGACTCGTTCCAGCTCAGCTCGAAGCTCGTGAACGCCTCTGCCGCGACGCGCCGCTTGCCGTACAGGTGCGCCGCCGAGACGCACGGACGCACCGGCTTGTTCTGCCAGCTGCCGACGTAGCCGTCGTCGCGGTGCGGATACCAGAACTCGCACATCGGCGTGTCGGCCCACTTCCAGTAGCGCAGGATGTCGCCCGGCAGGACGTCACCGAACGCCGTCTCGTACTGGCAGGCGAGGCCGCGTTCCTTCGCCAGCTCCGCCATCCGCCGGTAGAAATTGCGCTCGATCAGCGTCGAGACGGCGTCGCGCCAGTCGCGGAGAAAGTTCCGCGTCGCCTCGCCGCCGTCGATCACGTAGCCGAAGAGCGCGGGCAGGCGGCGGCGCACGTCGTAGCCCTTCAGGTCGCGGAAATAGTCTTCCATCCGCCACGTCCAGTCGGGCCGCCACGCCTCCCAGCTGTCGAGCAGGATGCCGTCCATCCCGACGGACGCAAGCGGGCCGTCCAGCAGCCGCCCGACATAGCCCCTGAAGTTCGCCTCGATGCCGCGCGGATCGAGCTTGTCGCACTCCCAGCCCGTCGCGCAGTCGGGCGCCGGGCCGTTCTCGAACCCCGAATTGACGTGACCGACGCGCAGCAACGTCCAGTCGCCCGGCGGCAGTGCGCCCGTGAAGACGCCGTTGGCCGTCTCGGCCGTCACGTCCCGAATCGCGTCAAGCGCAACGACGTCCCGTGCCGAAAGCGTGTCTGCGCCGCGCACGAGCGCACGCAGGGAACTTCCCGCAAAGGCCTCCCAGTTGTCGAGACGCGCCCCTGCGCAGAAACGCACGAAATCGAGATGCACGGGATGCGCCCCCGAGAACGCGAGCCGAAGCCGCCGCGTCGGACAGGGACGGAGCGCGACGCTCTGCAGTCCTTCCGTCGGCAGGTATTCCTCCCAGTTTCCGCGCGGAATGTCACGGTCGGCGACGGTCGCCCACGTGCCGTCCGCCCGTTCGGCGGACACGACCAGACGCAGGTCCGGCTCGCACACCCAGGCCTGCTGCGCCATGCGGGCGACGGACGGCAGCACGAGGGTGCGCACCGTGACGGGGCGGTCGAAGGCGAAGTCGAGCGTCTGCGGCGTCGCGGCCGGCGCGGGGTCGAGAATGCGCAGCGATGTCAGCGGATTGCGCGGCACAAGCTCCCCCTCGGTGTCGCCCGCGATTGCCGGAAACGCCAGCACGGCGACGTCATGGTAGTCGCGCGCCTTCGGATGCGGCATGTCGGGACGCTTCAACGTGACGGCGCGCGCCTGTCCGTCAGCTTTCACGTGTGTCGCCGCGCCGACGAGCCGCCGCTGGGCCGTCTCGTCCGTGATCCACGGCCCGCCCGCCATCGACCAGCCGGGACAGTTCTGCATCTTGAACGTGAGGCCGAGCCGACGACATTCGCGCGCGGCGTGGGCCACGAGATCGTCCCACGCCGCGCTCAGGCAGGGAATCTGCCGGTCTTCCAGTCCCGGCCACGGCGTGACGCCCGAATGGCATCCGCCATGAAAGAACTGGATGCCCGAAAGGCCCGCGTCCCGGATCGCTTCCAAGTCGGCGGTCAGCCCCTCTTTCGACGCATTTCCGCCAATGACATGAAACCACGTCTCGGGGCCTGTCCCCACGCTTTCGCCGGGGTTTGTCCCCACCGACTGGGGGGTCTGTCCCCACGTTTGGAGGGTCTGTCCCCACGAAACGCGGGGGTCTGTCCCCAGGAGGGCGACCGCAAAAAGCGTCAGAAACGATGCGTTTTTGTAGAGTAGAGACCCACGCCTCGGCTTCGCCGATGCGACTTCCCCCTCATCAAACCGGACGTGCGGATTTCC
>CAKUGW010000084.1 GCA_934654805.1 uncultured Kiritimatiellota bacterium | reverse complement strand
AGGACTTGGAGCCGGGCGAGGAGGTCACGTTCAAGAACACCTACCGCGCCGTCAGGCCGAGCGGCGGCAAGGACGCCATCGTCGTCACGACGACGTTCACGGAGAACGAGACGGAGTGGACGGAGACAAGCGTCGACAAGGCGACGGCGGTACAGGTCGTCGTCAGCCCGAAAATCCCTGCCCCCGAAAACGAAAGCTTCGGCCGACATAAGTATGGCGTACGAGAGGAGGTCTCCTGCCTCTATTTCCCGTCGTCCGCATCGGTGGCATGGCAGACGGACTCAGGATACCTTCTGAACGAAGGGACGTTTGTCTGCCCGTTGGCTTCGACGACGAATCCATTGACAATCTCAGGCGGAAGCGCAACCTATACGCCGAGCATCTCTGTCGTGGAGCCAAGGGGGATCGAGTGCCGAAACGTCAAAGCCGAACGCTACGGCGTCCCCGTAAACCATGCGGGAGGCATTGGAATGATCATGGACTTGCACATTCTTCCGCTGGACGTGTCCTTCACGGGGATTGCCGTCGAAGAAGTCCCCAGCCTCGAAGGAACGCACACGGGCTATTTCGCCAATCCGAGATTTTCGGGAATCTGGAGCCACACCGTTGAGAACGGGGCTGGAAACTGGATAGATGTCCAGGAGGAAAATCTGTTTGGCGAAGACCGTCCGGCGATTACGGGTGAATTGTCTCGCGTGACGGCGGATGGCGTTTTCGTCTCGGACGTTTCCTATGGATGGCAAGACGGCGAATTGGTCTGGCCGATTCCATACGGGTGGAACGAAAGGGGGACGCGACAAGGCTCGGACGAATACAAGCGATTCGGGACGGACACGCGGCATTGGACAATCATTTTCAGAAACGGACGAAGTGGCATCCGCAAACTGCAGAATCAGGTTTATCGGGACATTGACGGAACTGTCAATCTCAATGGGAGAATTGTTGATGAAAGCGAATAGTGTGTTGGCCTTTGCTCTTTTCCTGGCTGCGGTGCTTGGTTGCCGAGAAAAGCGCGAGAGGGAGGTGTGTGAATCGGTCGAGGAATTGGGCGCTGCCCTCCTTGCGCACGAATCCGCGCAGGAACTGACGAGTCGGCTGCAGACGCGCATCGCAGACATCGCGGACGACGCACAACGGCAAGAGGCGCTTCGCCTGTTGACGAAGCGCCTCCTTTCGGTTCCGCTTGCCGACAAGCCCTATTCGTGCCAGATGCTGGTGATGCGCCGCATTTCAGACCTGATTACGCTCTCGGTCGCCTACCGTTGCGTTCGCGTGGACGAGCCCGAACTCCGTTGCGAAATCCGACTGGCGCTCGTCGACTGGTGGCGGAATCAGCTGATTCGGCTGAAGCCGACACGCCGAAATGCAAAGGCTGTTCTCGATTGGACAAGCCCTGCCGAATCCAAGAGGTACGGGGAATGGCGTTCCTGTTACATGGCGAGTTTTCTGTCCTATCGAAGTCTGGTGAACAGGATCGAGTTTTGGTGGTATCCTGAAGACGAGAAGCGGTTTGGTGAAGAGGTCGCGATACGGCTAAAGGCGCAAATCGAAAAGACGCTTGGGCGTCAGCTGCGAAAGGAAAGTCACACGCCGGAAGACTGGAAATGGGAAACGGAGGAATTCGCGGGCGTACGGGAACATCGCCTGTTGCGTACAGATTGAGAAATCAGAGACTGTCAATTGGCGGCGGCATACGATTTCGGCAACTTAGCCGAACTTGCGGCGGCGCCAGGCGCTCAGCGTCATGTTCTCGCGCGCCTTGAAGTAGCGGCGGAGCGCCATCGGGCTCTTCCAGCCGCACATGTCCGAAATTACCTGTATCGGGACGCCGCGCTTCGACAGCAGCGCCAGCGCGCGCGAAAGGCGCACCTCGCGAATCTCCTCGAAGATCGTTCGCCCCGTCGCCTGAAGGTCGAGCGATTCCACGAGACTCCGCGAACAGCCGACGTGCCGCACGACATCCGCCACGGAAATGCCCTCGCACGCATGCTCGCGAATGAAGCCGTTCGCCGCGGCGATGCGCGGATCGACGCGCTGCCGCTCGTCATCGTGCCGCCGACCAGAAACTCCTGCTCGACCAGAACCGTCCGCGCGCCCGACCGCGTGCTCTGCAAGGCGGCCGCCACGCCGGCCGTGCCGCCGCCCACGACGCACCCGCCGCCGACCGAGAAGCGAAGGCGGCCCGACGGCAGAACAAGTTCCTGCCGCCAGACGTCGTATGTGTCGGCCTTGCTCCAGATGTCGGCATTCGTCTCCTGCAGGATGTCCTCAACATCCTGCAGGTCTTTCGTCAGGGTCGCGATGTACAGCTTCAGGTCGAACTGAGCCTTCGTCAGCGGCATGACAAACGTTCTGTCTGCACCCGCCATCATCCTATAATAAGCGCGAAAACCGAAATATCGCAGCCAGAAATGTAACCTCGGATTCTCACGAATGGTAGCCTGTATCGTAAAAATGAGAAAACCGCCGAATATGCGCATCATGTCTTGCGACAGAGAGGCGGGGCGGTTGAGTTGCCGCTGGTATACCAAAAATTTCGGTTGCCGTGGGAAAGACGGAGTTTCCTCATCAGAATATGCTATACTTCCCGCCTATGGCGACAAGAAAGGTCATTGTGGCGTTTACGCTCGGCGGCACGGCGGGGCGGAACTGCCTGTCGGGCGTCTTCGACTACGTGAACGAGGGCCACGACTGGAACATCCAGTTCATCCAGAACCCGGACGAGCTGACGCGGCCGTTCGTCGAGGCGGCCGTGCGGGACAGCATCGACGGCGTCATCACCGGCTTCCGCACCCGCACGGACGGCCTCGCGGCGCTGGAGGCCGCGCCCATCCCCGTCGTCTTCACCGACTACCCGCGCAACGAGTCGCCCGATCCGGCGCAGCGCAACTTCCTCATCCGCAACGACGACGTCGCCATCGGACGCGAGGCCGCGCGCCACCTCCTCGCACGCGGCACGTTCCGCGCGTTCGCGTTCGTCCCGACGCAAGAGCCGCACCGCTGGTCAGTCCTGCGCGAACGCGGCTTCCGCCTCCACCTCGGCGAAGCCGGCATCGTCCCGCGCCGCCTGCGGCCCGGCGGCGCGCTCGCCGACGAACTGGCGTCCCTGCCACGACCAGCCGCCGTGATGGCCGCGACGGACTACATGGCCGTGCGAGTCGTCGAAGCCTGCCACGCGGCCCGCCTCGCCGTGCCGGAACAGGTCGCCGTCCTCGGCGTCGACAACGACGAGCTTCTCTGCAACTCGGTTCGTCCCACGCTCTCCAGCGTCAAGCCCGACCACGAGGGGCTCGGACGCCTCGGCGCGCAGATCCTCGACAGCCTGATGGTGCGGCACCGTCCGCCGAAGCGCGCGCCCACCCACATCAAGAGCCTCGGCGTCGTCGAACGTGACTCGACGCGCCACGTGCCGCCGGCCGGCTACCTCGTCCGCGAGGCGCTCGCCTACATCCGCGCCAACGCCGCGAGAGGCCTCAAGGTCCAGGACGTCGTCCGCCGCCTCGGCGTGTCGCGGCGGCTCGCCTACCTGCGCTTCAAGCAGATGCACGGCCAGCCGATCCACGAGACGATTCTCGAAACGCGCCTTGCGCTCGTCCGACAGAAGCTCGTCCAGACGAACGCGCCGCTCGCGCGCATTGCCGCCGACTGCGGCTTCGGCTCGGCGAACCGCCTCTCGCACCTCTTCGCCGAACGTTTCGGCCTCTCGCCCGGCGCCTACCGCGCACAGGCTACTGCGCGAAAAGCCTGACCGGGCCGAGGAGGCCGGCGTCCGCCAGCGGCCACGTCGACGCGTCAAGGACGCCCGCGCCGCCGCAGGTGCCCTCCACGGAGCGCATGTTCGCGTCCTCGAAATGCTTCCACTTCACGCCCGTCTGGTCATTCCAGCGCAATCGGTTCGCGCCCGTGCTCGTGACCTCGACGACCAGTTCGCTCTCGCCCTTCAGCACGCCGGCGGGCACGTCGAAGCGGTACGGCGGCATGAACCGGCAGCCGAGGTCGCGTCCGTTCAGCCGGACGCGCGCCGAATGCCGCACGTCGCCGAGGTCGAGAACCGCCGCCGCACCGTCCGCCTGCGCGGCGAAGCGCGTCTCGTAGCGCATCGTGCCGCAGAACGGCTCCTCCTCGCCCGTTTCCGTGCGCGACCAGCTCGTGAGCGCGCGCATCGTCCGCGGCCTCGGCAGCTGCGGCCCGCCGCAGACGGGCGTCAGCGTCCAGTCGCCCACGAGGTCGATGCGCGTGCCGCGCGACCGCACCGGCGCGACCGCCGAGGCCGGGTCGGGCGCCGCCGAGACGACGTAGACGGACGAGCCCCACGGCCCCAGGCGCACCCGCACCCGTCCGTCGGCCGTCCGCGCGCCGCGCACGGCGCCCGTCAGCGGATCCATCTCCCACGCCGCACCGCAGGGGGCCGACACCTTCAGGTCCTCGGAGACCGGTTCCGCGCCGCCGTTGACGACGAAGTACCAGGTGCGGCCCTCCGCGTCCGCCCGCCGCCACGCGGCGAGATTGCGCACGGCGGCGAACGGCTCGACGCGCAGGCCCCGCGCGAGGTCGAGCGCGCCGCGCCGCGAGACGCGCGGATGCCCTTTCGCGAAGAGCGCCCGCAGCTCGCGCGTCTCCGCGTCGTGGTTCAGGAAGCCCGGCGTCTCGTCGGGATACGTCTCCGCGAAGACGACCTCGAAGCCCGCGTCGGCCAGCGCGAAGAGCCGCCGCGCCGTCGCGAGCGGCAGGGTCTCCGCCGCCGGCACGAGGATCCGCCGATGCGCCCCGCGCCCGAACGCCAGCCGCGCCAGCTGGCGGTCGGACACGTAGTCGAACTGAACGCCCGCGTCGAAGAGCGTCCGCGCGATCCGCCCGAAGGGAAGCGCGTCGAACCAGGTCGCCCGGTTGTGGACGGTCATCGGCCGCGCGAAGCCCTCGGGGTTGCGCCAGAAGTCGTGGATCGGCCAGTAGACGAGCAGGTCGTCGTCGCACGTCGTCGCGCGCGAAATCGACTGGACGCGCGTCACGTAGGCGTTCAGGCAACCGAAGTCGCGCCAGAGGGGATTGCGGGGATTCGTCTCGGACGAGGCGTAGAAGCACCAGCCGGGCCACACGGCGTCCGTCGGCGAGTAGCAGAGGCCGTGGTAGTAGACCTTGTCCACGCCCGCGAGGAGCAGCCGGTCGAGGAACCGCTTGTAGTCAAGGGGCGTCTCGCGGAAGTGGTCGTTCAGCCACGTGCAGGACTCGGCGGACGTCCACGCCTTGCCGCCGAGGTGGGCGGACGACGAGGCGAACTTCGAGACGAGGATGTCGCGGTCGAAGAAGCCGTACATTTCCGTCTCGGGGCAGTCGGCGAGGTCGTAGAAGTCGAGCCAGTTCGCGACGGAGCCGTGCGCCTCGTTGCGCGTCTGGATGCCGCGCGCATGGCACCAGTCCACCCATTTCGGGAAGACGTCCTCGACGACGAGGTCGGACAGCGTCTCGCGGTAGTCGTGCTTGAGGCGCCGCCGCGTCTCGACGTCGCCCGGCCCCCCGGCGAAGGCCGCCCAGCGGTCCGTCAGGTCGTAGCCGCGCTTCGCCCGGAAGAGCCGGGGAAAGTCGGGCGTCCAGCCCGCGCCGAAGTATTCCCACGAGTCGTGGTAGAGGCGCAGGGGCTTCGCCGCGCCCGGACGGTCGAAGGCGTCCGTGAACGGCATCAGGAACGCCGCCATCGCCTCGACGGAGTAGGGATCCATCATCGGACCGCGTCCGCCGGGGCCCGCCCGCTTGACCTGCTGGCCCGTCAGCACGGGCTCGACCCACGGCGCCAGACCGTCCTTCGTCTTCGCGAGCGTCCAGCAGCCCTGTTCGCGCGCGAGCTGCGGCCCGCCGAAGCACCAACCGCTCCCCGTCGTCAGGTCGACGCCGAGGCCGTGCGCCCGGCCGATGCGGACGGCGGCCGCGAACGCCCGCATCCAGTCGTCGCCGAGGAAGGTCTTGAACGCGGCCTCGTGGCCCTTCGCGCCGTAGATCGGGATGACGTGGAAGCCGCCGAACCCCTGCTCGGCGAGCGCGCGGCACTGCGCCTCCAGCCCGGCCTCGTCGACGGCGCTGCCCATCCACCAGTTGTAGACCCACGGACGCATCTCGTTCGTGACGGCCGGCCACGTCGGCGCGCCGCCCGACGCAACGGCGGACGAGGCCCCTGCGGCCCATGCGCCCACGGCGACGAGAATCATCCGCCGCTCCCACCTGCTCCTCTTGCAAACAAACATGGATGTGATTATAGACTATTTTTCCCTTCCAGACAACCCCCTGAAAATGGGGAGATGATTCAGAGGAGCTCCCGCATTTCATCTGACATCTTTCGCTCCTGCCCGTCTCGCAGCACTTCATCCCTTGTTCGCATTGGGCGTCCCAGAAACGCCTCCACAAGCTCTTTTGCGCGGGCACGCTCCTCTGCTGTGGCGTTGTAGGATTTGCAACGGCCGTCAAATTTCTGTTCAAACATCGACACAAGCGACTCGTAATCATTCAGGCATTTTCGATAGGCACGGCGCCACGACTCGAATTTACAGATTTACCTTTTCCTCGAAAGACTGCTCGCCCGATGCCGGCGAAAGCATGAACATCTTCAGGCGACGATGGAACTCGTCATGGAATTCGGGCGGAAGATAGCGCGAGAGATTGGGCAGCCAGACTTGCTCAAAGAAACTGTGGGGACAGGCCCCGTCAAATGGGGGGCCTGTCCCCATTGCAAGCGGGGGCCTGTCCCTGCGGGTGAGCATTAAAAACGTCTGAAACTCGTCTGTTTTGCGCGGATACAGCAAATTCAATGCGGACAATTCTCATGCGCCGAGAGGTCTGCCTGGGGCTCCTAGCTTGTGGGGCCACACGCTATTTCTGAGACAAGACCTGAATTTGCAATCCGCAGGCTGACGTCAGGCGTCCGTCAGCCGCTGTCAAAGATCAGCCACGGATCTGCCGCGTGCCAGGCGAAGCCCCTCCCGCCCGACAAAAGCTTTCCGAATTGTGCCACTTTCCGCCAAACGCCGTCCGCCCGTTTTGGTATAATTCGGGCAATGATGCTGACAACACTTCTTCTCGCCGCCGCCGTCCTGACTTCGGTCGATGACCTGCGGCAGGCCGAAGCCCGCCGGGAA
The DNA here is from genome assembly GCA_934654805.1 of uncultured Kiritimatiellota bacterium. GTDB lineage: Bacteria > Verrucomicrobiota > Kiritimatiellia > RFP12 > UBA1067 > UBA1067. The sequence goes on along the minus strand of CAKUGW010000084.1, from coordinate 6,822 downwards.
TTCGGCCGCGCCTTCGACGTCGAGGCGACGCTCGTCAGCCTCGGCGCGGAAGACCGCGAGACGTTCTCCGTCCAGGACGGAAACGTCGGCATGACCTGCTGGAACCATGCCGGGGACGCCTTCGCGGAAGCCGCGCCCGGCGACCGCGTGCGCATCCGGGGGCGGATGAACCCCGGCACGTTCTACGCCATCGCCGCCGACTGCACCTCCGTCCAGGTCCTCGGCCATGGCCCCGTGCCGCCGCCGATCCGCGTCACGCCGCAGGAACTCCAGGACGGCGCCTTCACGCACTGCCGCATCCGCCTCGACGCCGTCGTCGCCGACGTGCTGGCCGACGAGCTCAACGGCCACCGCCGCGTCCTGATCCTCTCCTGCGGCAACGCCCTCTTCTACGCGCTCGTGGACGCGGATCACCGTCCCGGCGACATCGCCGCGCTCATCGGCCAGCGCGTCGCCGTCACGGGCATCTACTCGCACGTCAGCGGACTGCGCCGCCAGCTCAGGTACGCGATCCGCGTCGCGAACCCGGACGACATCCGCGTCCTCGACGTCCGCACCGACCCCTTCGACGTGGCCGACGTCAGCGAGACCGACCTCTTCCGCGCGCGGGACGGGCAGCTTGCCGTGCGGCGCAAGGCGACCGGCCGCGTCCTCACGGTCTGGGGCGGACACAACCTCCTGCTGCGGACTGACGGAGGCGCCCTCGTGCGCGGCGAGCTCGCGGAGCCCCGGCTCCCGTCGCGCGGCGACCGCATCGTCCTCGCCGGCCTGCAGGAAACCGACCTCTACAGCGCCATCCTCACGCGCGCCATCTGGCAACCTCTGCCGCGCGTGAACGCCGACGCGGACGACGCCCGGCCGCCGCCCGTGCGCGTGACGTCGGCGGCGCGGCTCAGCCGTCCGCTTGGACGCCAGACCGTCTACGACTATTCGTTTCACGGACAGGACGTCCAGCTCGACGGCCTCGTGCGTGGGCTGCCCGCCCCGCGCGGCGACGGCCTGCTCTACCTGGAGAGCGAAGGCCGCATGGCGACGATCGACACGGGCGGACGCCTTCCCGCCTCGGTGCGCATCGGCCTCGGCGACACGCTCCGCATCCGGGGCACGTGCGTGATCGAGACGGAGAAGATTGGCTTCAACGGCACGGCGCCTCGCATCACCGGCCTGCGCATCGTCCTGAACGACCCGCAGGACGTCCGCGTCCTCGCCCGCACGCCGTGGTGGACGCCGCGCCGGCTGCTCGTCGCCCTCAGCGCGCTCGCCGCCCTGACCATCGCCGTCGTCTGCTGGAACCTCACGCTGAAGAAGACCGTCCGGCGGCGCAGCGGCGAGTTGCTGAAGGAGCGGCTCGCGCACGCCCAGGCGGAACTCATGACCCGCGAACGCACCCGGATGTCCGTCGAGCTTCACGACACGCTCTCGCAGACCCTGCTCGGCGCCACGATAGAAGTCAACACGGCCGAGCAGGTCCTCCCCGCCGACGCCGACGGCGCGCGCCGCCATCTCGCCCTCGCGTCAAAGACGCTTGCCTCCTGCCGCAACGAGCTGCGCCAGTGCCTGTGGGACCTGCGCAGCCGCGCCCTGGAGGCGCCGACGACGGCCGGCCTCCTCGTCCGGACGCTCGAGCCCTACGTCCACGGCCTCGACCTGAAGATCCGCTTCAACGTGCCGCGCAAGGAGATTCCAGACGCGGTGGCCCACGCGCTCCTGCGCATCGTCCGCGAGCTCGTGCTCAACGCCATCCGCCACGGACAGGCGACGTCCGTCAGAATCGACGGCCGCCGCGAAGGAGACCGGATTCTCTTCTCCGTCAGCGACAACGGCTGCGGCTTCGACCCGTCATCTGCGCCCGGCGTCCGGCAGGGGCATTTCGGCCTTCAGGGCGTCCGCGAGCGCCTTCGCCTTTTCCGCGGCCAGCTCACCGTCGAAAGCCGCCCCGGCGCCGGCGCGAAGATCATGGCCTCGCTTGAACTCCCGCCCGACACGAAAGGAACGTCACCATGTCCAAACCAACCAAGATCCTGATCGCCGACGACCATGCCCTCGTGCGCATGGGGCTTGCGGCCATCCTCGAAACCGATCCCGGCCTCCACGTCGTGGGCGATGCCGAAGACGGACGCGAAGCCGTGTCCAAGGCCGCGGCGCTGAAACCGGACGTGATCCTCATGGACGTCGTCATGCCGGAGATGGACGGTGCGGCGGCCACGGCCGAAATCATCGCGGCGCGCCCGCAGACGAAAGTCATCATCCTCACGTCGTTCGTCGAGGCGGACGGCATCGCCCGCGCCCTGGAGGCCGGCGCGCACGGTGCGCTGCTGAAGACCATCGACCACCGCGAGCTTGTCGACGCCATCCGCCGCGTCGTCGCCGGCGAGACCGTCGTCAGCCCGGAGATCCGGAAGATGCTGAAGGCGTCGCCGCCCGTCCGCCCGCTGACCGAACGGCAGAAGAGCATTCTCGACTCGATGACGCGCGGCCTCACGGACGCCGACATCGCCCTTCAGCTCAACCTGTCGACGAACAGCGTGCGCGAACACGTCACGGCGATCTACGCAAAGATCGGCGCGGCCAACCGCGCCGAGGCCGTCGCGATCGCCCTTCACAAGCATCTGCTGCAGGACTGACGAAAAGCCAAGCGGCACAGGCAGAAGCCTGTGCCGCTTGGTCTGCAAGAGACGGGAAACGCCTCAGCGGATGACGAAGACGAGGCCGGGGCCGCCGGTGGCCTCCGCGAGAGCCGCGCCGCCGTCGTCGTCCGCGCCCGGCGCGTAGGCGAAGGTCAGCACCTTGCCGGCCGTCTTCGTCTTGTAGCGGAAGACCTGCGCGCCGTCCGCCGCGACGAATGTCGCGAGAACCCGCTCGCCCGCCCGGATCGTCAGCGTGCCCGTCCCCGTCACCTGCACGGGGAAGCGGTAGCGCCCGCGCTGCGCGTCGTCCGCGATCTCCAGCACGAGTTCGCCGGACGGAATCAGCACCCGCCCGTCCGCCGTCTCGACGACCGCCGCGTCCGCCGCGACGACGTCGCCGAGCGCACCGAGGTCTTCCGCGTAGTCGGGCCGCCAGTCGAACTCGAACGCGCCGATGTCCATCGTCCCGTTGCTGACGCGCGGCAGGCCGTCCGCATCCGTCGCGGCGGGGAACGCCGTCGCCGTCGCGGCATCGACCGTCAGGGCCGTCTTGCCCTGCGGCCGCCCGTCCGCGTCCAGTCCCGCCGCGTCCGCCGAATCGATCCGCCGCGTGCCCGGCTTCCGCGCGGCCTCCAGCGCATCGAACGTCTCCGCCGTCACGTTGACGAGGCAGTTGGAGTAGACGAGCTTGTTGCCGAACGCCGTCAGCCTCGACAGGATGACGCTGTTGTCGATCTGCATCGGCGCCTTCAGGTTGTCGAAGAAGCGGCCCGTGTTCACGCGCGCGCCGACCGTGACGTGCGAGACGGCGTAGCAGTTGCGGAAGAGCGTCAGCGTCCCGCGCGTGACGTGATCGACGGCCGTGCCGTAGATCGCCGCGTTGTAGCCGACCGGCGAACACGCCGTGCCGACGCAGTCAACGACCTTGCTGTTGACGAGCCGCGTGCCGAAGACCGCGCCGCCGCGTCCGGCCACGCAGTTCGTGAAGACGCAGTCGAAGACGCCGCCCGTCGCGTCCGCGACGAACGCCGACTTCATCTCCGTCGCGTAGACGCCGCCGCCCATGCACGCGACGTCGCCAGCCTGGTTGCCGTCGGGTGAGCCGTTCCCCGTATTCGGCACACGGCCGTCCGCGAGCGTGAAGCCGACGAGCCGCGCACCCGTCTCCAGGTAGGCGCACCGCACGGCGCGTTCGCCGCGCCCGTAGGCGTCCGTCGCCGTCGCGTCCGCCGCGCCGACGATGCGCGTCATGTCCGCCCCCTCGTCCGCGACGAGCGTGACGCCCGTCGGCAGGACGACGCGGCATTCCCCGACGTCCGCATCCGTCGACGGCACGGCCGTCTCCGCGTCGTAGGCGCCTGCCGCCGCGTGGACGCAGTCGCCGGGGAGCATCAGGCCGGACGTCGCGATCTTCGCGAGCGTGCGCCACGGCGTCTCGGACGTGAACCCGTCGTGGGCGTCGTTGCCGGCCGTCGCGTTCACGTACCAGTTCGTCGAGAACAGGAACGCGAGCGTCGCGGACGGAATCGGCGCGCCGTCGTCCGCCAGCGCCGTGTCCGGCGCGAACGTGTAGCTCGTCCCCTCGACCGGCTCGCCGTTGACGAGGATCGCCTCCAGCCGCCGCTTCGTCGAGGGCGTGAAGTCCACCGTGACCGATTCGCCGACTTCCACGACGTTCGCGCCGACGTGCGTCGCCTCGCCGAACGCGGGCTTCTCGACGACCAGCACCGGCACCGGCGTGAAGAGGCCGCCCGCGACCGTCTTGCCGCCCTTGTAGCTGAACGGCACGCCGTTCACGTCCGTGGCCGGCGCCTTCCAGTAGTCTGCGTCCACCGGCACGGGCGCCGTGACGAGCGACGAGTCGCTGCGGAGACGCAGGTCGTCATGCACGAAATCGACGAAACGCGGCTCGCGGGCGAAGTAGCTTTCGCCCTCCGTGCCGCCCGTGAGCTTCTTGCCGTTGTCAAACGAGTAGCAGACGCCCGTGAAGCCCGTCACCTCCAGGTCAGCCGTGCAGCCCGTCGCCTGAAGGGCCGAGCAGATGAGCGTCGCGCGCCCCAGCACACTGACGCCGTTCGTCGAGGAAATCGTCGACTGGCGCACGGTGTTGTCGGCAGCCAGGACAAGGCCCGTATGCCCGTAGAAGACCGAGCTGCGCACCGTCGCGCCGCGCAGCGCGCCGCCACTGAATGCCGACGTGTCACGGAAGATGTCGCGCGTGAACGTGCCGTGCATCGAAATGCCGCCGCGATAGGCAAGACCGCCGACCAGTTCGCAGTCGAGAACCTGCTTCGACCCTACGCCGTCGCCGCAGAAGACGAGTCCGCCCTGATACTGGCGACTCGACGAATCGCTCGTGTCTCCGCTGTCGGCAAAGCCGTTCCGCAGCGTAAAGCCCTGGATGCCGACCAAGCACATCGACGAATTGGCGATGTAGACGCACCGCACGGCCTTCGGGCCGCGGCCGTCGCCGCCCGCCGCGACCGAATTCGGATCCGGCGCGCCGGAGATGAACGAGACGCCGCGTCCCGCGCCCTTAAAGCGAACGAGCGTACGATAGTCCAAGATCGCGAGGCGGCTTTGCCGTTCGCGTCTTCCGCCGCGGCGCCCTCGGCGTAGTCGCCCGCCGCGCAGTGGACGAGCGTACGCACCGTCGGGGAGAGGAGGTCTACGGCCTGCGCGAGCGTCTTCAGCGGCGCGGCGGACGACGTGCCCGCGTTTTCGTCAGAACCGCTGTCGGGATCGACCCAGTATTCCTTTGCGACGGATTCCGCCGTGTTCGTCACGACGATGCCCGTCGGCGGCACCGCCACGTAGAGCGACTCGTCCATCTCGGGGAACTGGTAGCCGCCCTGCTCGGCCGCGCGCTTAAAGCCGAAGTAGGCCTTGCCGGCCGGCGGACGCGCCTGGAAGACGGCGCGGGATGTCTCGGAGAAGGCGTACAGCCCGCCGACCGAGCCGGCGTAGCCGCTGCAGACGACCGTGTTCGCGCCGTCGAACTGCACCGCGCCGCCCGCCGCGACCGCCGTCTGCGCGTAGCAGCCGACGGGAATCGCGCCCGTCGCCGCGAACGACGATCCGTCCAGCGAACGATAGAGCTCAACTGCCGCCGGGGCGTTCGGAAACGCCTGCGCGATCCGCGCGGCGTCGCCGGCCGTCGCCGCGACCGTGCCCGCGCGCAGGCGGAAGTCGCCCCTGAGCGGCGCGAAGAGCGGATAGGCAAGGCCCTCGTGGCAGTCCGTGGCGTCCGTGAACGGCTGGCGGTCGAAGACGCTGTTCTTCGCCGTGCCGTTTCCGGCCTTGGCCGTGAAGCTCGCCGCGCCCATCGCCGAGACGATCGTGTTGAAGACCGTGTTGTTCAGCGAGCCGCTGTTCAGGTGAAGCGCCGCGCCGTTCCCGTCCGCGAACGTGCAGTTGACGAACGTCGAGTTGTCCGCGCACGCGCCGGGCATCTTCAGGATCAGCGAGCTCAACACCTTGATGTTGCGGCCGAGCGACGCGCCCGCGCCACCGTGTCCGTCCGCAAAGCGGCAGCGGACGTAGCGGCCGTAGCGCACGAGGCCGCCGCGCACGCCGTAGCAGTTCGTGATCACGCAGTCCGTCACGTAGAAGTTGGCGTAGGCGGCGCTGAACGACGTCACGCCGCCGGGCTGTGCGGCGAGGAGCGCGTCGTTCGCGCCGTAGGCGTCGCCGTTGTACCGCTGGGCGCTGTAGCCGTCGCGGATCGTGAAGCCGCGAATGGCGGCGCCGCCCGACGCGGCTGCCTTCTCGAGGCGGATGCAGCGCACGGCGTTGGGGCCGCGCCCCTCGTAGTCCTTGCCGTCGAGGGCGGAGTTCGGGTCGGGCGCGCCGACGATGTGCGTGTCGGCGGGATCGCCGCTCGTCGCGGCGAGCGTCAGCGGCTTCGTGAGGAGGACGCGCGCGAGGTTGTCGCTCCCCTCCGATGTCGCGCGCCCGCCGGTCGCGTAGACGCCGGGCTTCACCCAGATCGTGTCGCCGGCGGATGCCGCGTCGATGGCGTCCTGGATGACCGTGTAGTCGCCGCCGCCTTGGGCATCGACCGTCCACTCTCGCGCCGAGGCGGCGGACACGACCGCGCCGAGGGCGATGAGAACGAGTTTCTTGTAGAGTAGAGACCCACGCCTCGGCTTCGCCGATGCGACTTCCCCCTCATCAAACCGGACGTGCGGATTTC
>CAKUGW010000083.1 GCA_934654805.1 uncultured Kiritimatiellota bacterium | reverse complement strand
GTGGTATAATTCTCGCATGAGAAGCGAAGACTCAATGACAGGACTCCTCGACGCGATTCGGGGCGCGCGGTGCGTCGGCTGCCTGACGGGCGCGGGCGTCTCGACCCTCTGCGGCATCCCCGACTTCCGAGGGCCGGAAGGACTTTACCGCCAGCCGGATGCCGAGCGCATCTTCGACATCGGCTGGTTCGACCGCGATCCGTCCATCTACTATCGCGGCTGCGCCGATCTCGTCTACGGACTGGACCGCTTCCGTCCGGGGCCCGTCCATCGCGCGCTCAAGCGCCTGGAGGACATCGGCTGCCTCAAGGGCATTGCGACGCAGAACATCGACATGCTCCACCAGAAGGCCGGCTCGACCCATGTCTACGAAGTGCATGGCTCGCCCCTTCGCCACCACTGCCGACGCTGCGGCGACGAGAAGGGCTTCGCCGAGATCCTGAAGATGCTCGCCGACCTGAAGGCGCGCTTCCCGGGCGATGCCGCCGCGCAGGTGCCGCGCTGCGCCTGCGGCGGCGTCTACAAGCCGGACATCACCTTCTTCGGCGAGGCGCTGCCCGAAGCGGCGTTTGCGTCCGCACGGGAGCTCGCGGCGCAGTCGGACGTCTTTCTCGTCCTCGGCACGTCGCTCACGGTCTTCCCAGCCGCGAGCCTGCCGCGCGACACCCTGCAGACCGGCGGGCGCGTTTTCGTCGTGAATGCGCAGAAGACCGCGCTCGACGACTACGCCGCCGGCGTCTTCCGCGACCTCGGCGCCTTCGCCGAAGCCGTCCTCGCGCTCTGAGAACCCCGCCGTCGCGGCCAACGACCGCCTCGGCCGCGACCTTCAAGACGCACGGCTATGAAAAGGCTTTTCCTCTGCCTGGACGAAGCGCCGCTCGGCGAACTCACGATCGGCTCCTGACGGCAGGCAAGATCCACCAGAAGCAACGGGATGTCCGTCAACGCCACGTCAACTCGCGCACGATCTGGGCCATGATGAGGTTCACCGCCTTGAATTGGCATGACCTCATGCGCGTTAGCATGCCAAATAGGCGCAGGACCGATTGAGTCTTCTGCCTTCCGCTTCGGAGGCATTGCGGCAGCTGAAGTTCGGGGGAGGCGAGGTCGCCGACTTACTTGCTCGCGCGCGACAATGTCTATGACTACATCCGGAAGTATTTCGGCGCATTCCACACGATGGGCGAGAAGCTCGTGTTTGACGACATCGACGCCTACATCGCCCGCCAAGTGGCGTGAGCGAATTTACAGAATCAGGTCAGACCTAATTTTGTAAATTCACGAACAGGCCGAGCCTTGCCATGCGCACCAGAAACGGCCGCTTGACACGTTCGTCCGCCACGCCCCTTTTCCCATGCCGCGCATGGCGATTCCCGTGGTTCAGGCCATTTCCCGTCCTGCGGCGTTTTTTGGTAATACTTTGCACTGTTCGGGCGACGGATCGAGCGGATGCGCCCGGACAAGGCCGGTTTGAGGAACTGCTGAAGTGATGACCCCCTCGAATCTCAACAGTGGAGGTGAGACATGATGTACAAGTACATGGAGATGCCTGACAAGACGGAGATCACGCATTCGGAACTGCGTGAGGACGGATCGGTCAAGGTGTGCTTTGAACAGCCTGTCGCGGACGGCTTCAAGACTGCCTACTGGGAGTTGCCTTCCTATTGCTGCTTTGATGTTGAGGGCTATAGCGAAAAGGAACTTTCCGAGCAGCGGAAATGCCTGGAGACGATGGCTCATCTCATCATCCCAACAGTGATGCCCGAATTTTTGATATACTATTCCCCATGAAGCGCGACGACATCGACAAGGTTCTCATCATCGGCTCGGGCCCGATCGTGATCGGGCAGGCGTGCGAATTCGACTATTCCGGCACACAGGCCTGCAAGGCGCTCCGCGCCTGCGGCTACAAGGTCGTCCTGGTGAACTCCAACCCGGCGACGATCATGACCGACCCCGTGATGGCCGACGCGACCTACATCGAGCCCCTCAACGAGGCGCGGCTGGAGCAGATCATCGCGAAGGAGCGCCCCGACGCGATCCTGCCGAACCTCGGCGGCCAGACGGGCCTCAACCTGTCGATGGCGCTTGCGAAGAAGGGCATTCTCGACAGGTACGGCGTGAAGGTGATCGGCGTCAACCTCGACGCGATCGAGCGCGGCGAAGACCGCGAGATCTTCAAGGAGACGATGCAGAAGCTCGGCATCGAGACGCCGAAGTCGGGCATCGTCCACTCCGTCGAGGCGGCGGTCGAGCTCGTCGAGAAGGAGATCGGCTACCCCGTCGTCGTGCGCCCCGCGTACACGATGGGCGGCTCGGGCGGCGGCTTCTGCTACAATGTCGAGGAGCTCAGGACGGTCTGCGCGCGCGGCCTCGACGCCTCGCTCACCCACCAGTGCCTCATCGAGGAGTCGATCCTCAACTGGGAGGAGCTGGAGGTCGAGGTCGTCCGCGACGCGAAGAACCAGATGATCTCCGTCTGCTTCATCGAGAACATCGACGCGGTGGGCGTCCACACGGGCGACAGCTTCTGCGCGGCGCCGTTCCTCACGATCTCGAAGGAGCTGGAGCGGAAGCTCCAGCGCGACGCCTTCCGCATCGTCGAGGCGATCGGCGTCATCGGCGGCTGCAACGTGCAGTGGGCGCACGACCCGAAGACGGGGCGCGTCGTCATCATCGAGATCAACCCGCGCACGTCGCGCTCGTCGGCGCTCGCCTCGAAGGCGACGGGCTTCCCGATCGCGCTCGTCTCGGCGAAGCTCGCGGCGGGCATGACGCTCGACGAGATGCCCTACTGGCGCGACGGGACGCTGGAGAAGTACACGCCGGACGGCGACTACGTCGTCCTCAAGTTCGCGCGCTGGGCGTTCGAGAAGTTCCGCGCCGTCGAGGACAGGCTCGGCACGCAGATGAAGGCCGTCGGCGAGGTCATGTCCATCGGCAAGACGTACAAGGAGGCGCTCCAGAAGGCGATCCGCGCGCTGGAGCGCGGCCGCGCGGGCCTCGGCTTCGCGAAGGACTTCCACGACCTCCCGCTCGACGAGCTGCTGAAGCTCCTGTCCGTGCCGAACTCCGAACGCCACTTCCAGATGTACGAGGCCCTGCGCAAGGGCGCGACGGACGACCAGATCTTCGTCCGCACGGGCGTGAAGGCCTACTTCGTGCAGCAGATGCGCGAGCTCGTCGAGGAGGAGGAGGAGATCCTGCGCCACAGGGGCGGCCGCCTGCCGGACGACTTGCTCGTCCGGGCGAAGAGAGACGGCTTCTCCGACAAGTATCTCGCGCAGCTCCTCGGCGTGCCCGAGAAGGACGTCCGCGCGCAGCGCAAGGGCCTCGGCTGCGTCGAGCGCTGGTTCGCCGTGCCCGTCTCCGGCGTCGAGGGCCAGGCGTACTACTACAGCACGTACAACGGGGATAGGAGTTCCAGCGGGACTAGTGGGGATAGAAAAGAGTTTGGCGAGGCGCCGGTCTCGTCGAACCCGAAGAAGGTGATGATCCTCGGCGGCGGGCCGAACCGCATCGGCCAGGGCATCGAGTTCGACTACTGCTGCTGCCACGCGGCGATGGCGATGCGGAAGATGGGCTACGAGACGATCATCGTCAACTGCAACCCGGAGACGGTCTCGACGGACTACGACACGTCCGACAAGCTCTACTTCGAGCCGGTCACGGTCGAGGACGTCCTTCAGATCTACGAGGCGGAGAAGCCGATGGGCGTGATCGTCCAGTTCGGCGGGCAGACGCCGCTCAACATCGCGCGCGCGCTGCAGGAGGCCGGCTGCCGGATCCTCGGCACGTCCGTCGACTCGATCGACGACGCGGAAGACCGCGACCTCTTCCACTCCATCATGGACCGGCTCGGCGTGCCGATGCCCGAGTCGATGATGGCGAGCGACATCGATGGCGCGCTCGCGTGCGCCGCGAAGCTCGGCTACCCGCTCATCATCCGCCCCTCGTTCGTCCTCGGCGGACGCGGCATGGAGGTCATCTACGACGAGCAGCTGCTGCGCGAGTACGTCGCGAAGGCCGTGGGCGTGACGCCCGACCGCCCGCTCTACCTCGACCGCTTCCTCTGCCACGCGATGGAATGCGAGGCGGACGCGCTGTCGGACGGCTCGGACATCTTCATCCCGGCGATCATGCAGCACATCGAGTACGCGGGCGTCCATTCCGGCGACTCGGCGTGCGTGCTGCCGCCGGAGGGCATCTCGAAGCGCAACCGGCAGACGATCCTCGACTACACGCGGCGCATCGCCAAGGAGCTCAAGGTCGTCGGCCTCATGAACATGCAGTTCGCGATCGAGTTCACGAAGGACGCCCCGGAGGGCAAGGTCTACGTGATCGAGGCGAACCCGCGCGCGTCGCGCACGGTGCCGCTCGTCTCGAAGGTCGGCGGCGTACAGATGGCCGGCATCGCGACGAGGCTGATGCTCGGCGAGACGGTTAAGGGCCTCGGCCTGGAGCAGGAACGGCACGTCATCCCCTACTTCGGCGTGAAGGAGGCGGTGCTGCCGTTCGACAAGTTCCCGGAGGTCGATCCCGTCCTCGGGCCGGAGATGCGCTCGACGGGCGAGGTGCTGGGCCTCGCGGACACGTTCGGGCTCGCGTACTTCAAGTCGCAGGAGGCGGCGGGCGCGCCGCTGCCGACGAAGCCCGGCAAGGTCCTCGTCTCGCTTTCGGAGAAGGTGGACGAGGCGGCGGACGCGGTGAAGCGGCTCGCGGACATCGGCTTCACGGTCTTCGCGACCGAGGGCACGGCCGCGTGGCTGCGCGCGCACGGCGTCGCGGCCTACGTCATCGCCAAGATCGGCGAGGGGCGCCCCGACTGCCTGGACGTCATCAAGAACCGAGAGGTCTCGCTCGTCGTCAACACGCCGTCCGGTCGCCGTGACGCGCGGGCGGACGACTGCCGCATCCGCCAGAGCGCGATCAAGTACCGCCTGCCGTACCTGACGACGATTGCGGCGGTGCGCGCGGCGGCGGAAGGCATCGCGGCCGCGGTGAGCGGCAAGGGCGAGGTGCGCTCGCTGCAGAGCTACCACGCTTCCATCGGCGCGTGAGGGAAGACCGCTTCAGCTGGATTGGCCCGGTCTGCGCGGCGGTGGCGTTCGCCGCCGTGCTCGCGGCGTTCGTCTGGCAGCTCGTCGTCTACCAGCGGAACGTCCGGGCATGGGCCGAGCAGGACCTCCAGTCGCGGGCGGATCTTGCGGCGATTGTGCTGGCCGAGCCGTTGCGCACGCTTGACTTCAAGGCGATCCAGGCGTTCGGCGCCACGTGCAAAGCGGAGGGCCTGCGCCTGCGCATCTGCCACGGGGACTTCTTCTTCCTGTCCGAGGACGAGGATTCGGGGCGCATCGGCTTCTACGACACCACGGGCGGGGCGGACGTCCTGTGCCTGTTCAAGACGGCGCGGTCGGGCGACTACTGGATCGGCGTCGGGCGGCCGCTTCATCGGATCTTCTGGCCGTTTGCGATGGCGCTCGTGGTCATTGTCCTTGCCGGGCTGCTCGGCATCGTTGGCGTCATCCTCTTCTTCGTCGTGACGTGGCGCCAGCGGATGCGCATCCATGCGCTGGCGAGGCTTGAGAAGTTCCGCCGCGAGTTCGTCGCCGACCTTTCGCACGAGATCAAGACGCCGCTCACCGGCATTCTCGGCGCAGCGGACCTGATGGACGCGCGTGATCCGCTGGCGGCGATGGTCAAGAAGGAGGCGGGGCGGCTGAATGCGCTCGTCCAGCAGATTCTCGACCTTGCGCGGCTGGAACGGGAAGGGGACGTGCTCCGCCGGGAGGAGACCGACCTCGCCGACCTTGTGCGCGAAACGGTCACGCGGCTCCAGCCCGTCGCCCGCGCCGCCGGAACCGACCTCGCCGTGGCGGCCTCGTCCGCGCCGTCGCTGCGTGCCGTCTGCGATCCGCATCTGCTGGAACGGGCCTTGGCCAACCTCGTCGAGAATGCCGTTCGCCATTCGGGCTCGCCGACGGCGCGCGTGTCCTGCGGACGCGAAGGGCCTGACGTCCGGCTGGCGGTCGAAGACGAGGGGCGCGGCGTCCCGCCGGGGGAGGCGGAGCGGATCTTCGAGCGGTTTCACCGCCTCGATCCGGCGCGGGCGGCCGAGACGGGCGGGGCGGGGCTTGGCCTTGCGATCGTCCGCCGCATCGCGCGGCTTCACGGCGGCGACGTCGTTTGCGAACCCGTTGCGCCGCACGGTGCGCGCTTTGTCCTGAAGTTCCGCGCATGAGAGCGAAAAGGCGCGCGACCGAGTCCGGTCGCGCGCCTCCCTTGCGGCGAAGCCGTCGCGCTTAGGCGATGCCTTGCGCGAGCATCGCGTCGGCGACCTTCGTGAAGCCGGCGATGTTGGCGCCCATGACGTAGTTGCCCTTGTGGCCGTACTTCTCGGCGGCCGCCCAGGCGTTGTCGTGGATCGCCTTCATGATGCCCTTGAGCTTCTTGTCGACCTCTTCGGACGTCCAGCTCAGGCGCTCGGAGTTCTGCGACATCTCCAGTCCCGACGTCGCGACGCCGCCGGCGTTCGAGGCCTTGCCCGGCGAGAACATGATCTTCGCCTTGACGAACGCCTCGATCGCGTCCGGCGTGGACGGCATGTTCGCGCCCTCGCCGACGAGCGTGCAGCCGTGCTTGAGCAGGTAGGCCGCGTCCTTGCCGTCGAGCTCGTTCTGGCGGGCGCACGGGAACGCGCAGTCGATCTCGTCCGCGATCTGCCAGCTGTTCGCGCCCTTGAAGAACTTCACGGCCTTCGTCTTCTTCGCGAAGTCGGCGAGCTCGCCGCGCGTGACGGTCTTGAGGACCATGACGTCCTTGAGCATCTTCGGGGTGATGCCGTCCTTGCAGTAGATCGCGCCCGAGCGGTCGGAGAGCGTCAGCACCTTCGCGCCGAGCTGCAGGAGCTTCTCGGCCGCGTAGGTCGCGACGTTGCCCGAGCCGGAGATCACGCACTTCTTGCCCTCGAACGTCTCGCCGCGCATGGCGAGCATGTTCTCGGCGAAGTAGACGTCGCCGTAGCCCGTCGCCTCCGGGCGGATCAGCGAGCCGCCGTAGGAGAGACCCTTGCCCGTGAGGACGCCCGTCCACTCGTTGACGAGGCGCCTGTACTGGCCGAAGAGGTAGCCGATCTCGCGGCCGCCCACGTTCATGTCGCCGGCCGGCACGTCCGTGTCAGGGCCGATGTGGCGATAGAGCTCGGTCATGAAGCTCTGGCAGAAGCGCATGACCTCGCGGTCGCTGCAGCGCTTGCCGGGCGTGTGCGGGCTCTGCTTCGGGTTGAAGTCGCTGCCGCCCTTGCCGCCGCCCATCGGGAGCGTCGTGAGCGAGTTCTTGAAGACCTGCTCGAACGCGAGGAACTTGAGGACCGAGAGGTTCACCGACGGGTCGAAGCGGAGGCCGCCCTTGTACGGCCCGATCGCCGAGTTCATCTGGATGCGGTAGCCGCGGTTCACGCGCACGACGCCCTTGTCGTCCACCCACGGCACGCGGAACATGATCACGCGCTCCGGCTCGACCATGCGCTCCAGGATGGCCTCCTGCTGGTAGGCCTTGTTCGCGTCGATGACGGGCGAGAGGGTCGTCAGCACCTCATCGACGGCCTGGAGGAACTCCGGCTCGTTCGCGTTCTTCGCCTTGACGTCCTTCAGGACTTGCTCAATGTACTTGTTCATGTTGCGTGTTTTCCTTTTGCGTTCTTTGTGTGCAAAGAAACCTTATGGTTTTATTCACAAATGCAAAATGCGTGCCATGCGAATGCCTGTGGTTTTGTCCCCCTGTCAGTGAGGGGGATTTACGGCGGATGTAATGTCCGCCGGTGTCTTTTTCCGCTCCATGTATAATCTGTTTCATGTATAATCTGTCGGCGGCAGTTGCCGGCATCGGTCTGCGGGGATGACGTGAGCAGCCCCTGTACGACTGGATTTTGGTATAATGTCCCCCAGTGAGGACTGAGGGGCGCAAGGGCCTTTCGGTCGTCGGAAGGGGAAGGACGCGGAAACCATGAACCTCGCAGAGACTTGCTTTCGGAAGCGGACCGTCACGGTCTGCCTCGCCGCCGCGCTGGCGGTGGCGGGCGTGCGCAGCTATTTCGGCCTCGGGCGCCTCGAGGACCCCGCGTTCGCGATTCGCGCGGCGCAGATCGTGACGTCCTACCCCGGCGCGACGGCCTCGGAAGTCGCCGCGCGCGTGACGGACCCGATCGAGACCGCCGTCCAGCGGCTCGGCCGCGTGAAGCACGTCACCTCGACCTCCTCGCCCGGACGCTCGATCGTGACGGTCGAGCTGCGCGACGACCTCGCGGGCGACGACCTGCCGCAGGCCTGGACCGAGCTGCGGCACAAGGTCGGCGACGTGCAGGGCGAGCTGCCGCAGGGCTGCGCGCCGCCGGTCGTGAACGACGACTACGGCGACGTCTACGGCGTCTTCTTCGCGATCAGCGGCGACGGCTACACGCCGGCGGAGCTGAAGGAGCACGCGAAGCTCCTGCGCAAGGAGCTCCTGCTCTGCGAGGACGTCGCGAAGATCGACATCCTCGGCGACCGCCAGCAGATCGTCTCGCTGGAGATCCCGCGCGTCAAGATCGCCGCGCTCGGCCTCACGCCGGAGAAGATCGCCGCCGCGCTCGCGGGCCACACGACGCCGTCGGACGCCGGCAACCTGCGCGTCGGCGACAAGTACATCCGCCTCGACCTCGTGCCGGACGTGACGTCGCTCGACGGTCTCTCCGACGTGCTCGTGGCGGACGGCGTCTCCCTCGGCGACGTCTGCACGTTCCGCTTCGACTACGCCGATCCGCCGTCCGTCCTCGTGCGGCGCAACGGCAAGCCGTGCCTCGCGCTCGGCATCTCGGCGAAGAGGGGCGGCAGCGTCGTCGCGATGGGGCGCGCCGTCGAGAAGCGCATGCGCGAGCTCCTGCCGACGACGCCCATCGGCATCGAGGTGGACGTCATCTCGCATCAGGCCACGCGCGTCGAGACGGCCGTCGGCGGCTTCGTCGCGAACCTCGTCGCGTCGGTCGCCCTCGTCATCGCCGCCCTCCTCTTCACGATGGGGCTGCGCGCGGGGCTCGTCATCGGCGGCGTCCTCGTCCTGACCGTGCTGGGGACGGTCTGGGTGATGGATCTCTGCGGCCTCGTCTTCGAGCGCATCTCCCTCGGCGCGTTCGTCATCGCGCTCGGCATGCTCGTCGACAACGCGATCGTCGTCACGGAGGCCGTGCGCGTCGCCGGACGCCAGGGCCGCTCGCGCACGGGCGCGGCGATCGCCGTCGTGCGCCAGACCCAGTGGACGCTTCTCGGCGGCACGGCGATCGCCGTCCTCGCCTTCGCGCCCATCGGCGTGGCGCAGGGCGCGGCCGGCGAATACTGCCGCTCGCTCTTCCTCGTCATCGCGATCGCGCTGCTGCTGGGCTGGGCGCTGGCCGTCACGGTCACGCCGCTTCTCGCCGCGTGGGGACTGGGAGGGGAGGGCAGAGGGGAAAAGGAAGAAGGAAAAAGGAAGAAGGAGGAAGAAGGGGGAGGGGAGAAGGGAGAGGAAGGACGCGGGAAGGGGGAGGAGCTGGAAAGCGAGGCGGGCGATCCGTATGGCGGCGCGCTGTTCCGGGGGTATCGGCGGGCGCTCGAATGGTGCATCGACAACCGGGGCTTCACGATCTTGGCGCTTTCCGGCCTGCTCGCCGCGAGCGTCGCCGGGTTCGCGCGCGTCAAGCGGAACTTCTTCCCCGACTCGACGCGGCCGCAGTTCATGGTGCACGTCTGGATGCCGGAGGGCACGCTCATCACGAAGACGGACCGGCGCGTGGCGAAGGTGTCCGAGTTCGTCGGGGAGCTGGAGGGCGTGACGGGCGTCTCGTCCTTCACCGGGCAGGGCGCGCTGCGCTTCCTGCTGAGCTACACGCCGGAGGAGCCGGACTCGGCGTACGGGCTGCTGCTCGTGGACGTCGCGGACAGCGGCGCGATCGCCGGGCTCATGCGCCGGATCGAGTCCGCCGCGCCCGCGCTCGTGCCGGATGCGGACGTCGCGTGCCAGCGGTTCGTGCTGGGCCCCGGCGAGGCGCACAGGATCCAGGTGCGCCTCCTCGGCCCCGACCCGGAGAGGCTGCGCGCGTTCGGCGACGCGGCGCTGGCGATCCTGCGCGCGGACGGTCTCCTCAAGGACGTGCAGAGCGACTGGCGCAACCGTGCGGAGCTCGTCGAGCCGGTCGTGTCCGAGGCGCGCGCGGCGAAGCTGGGCCTCAGCCGGTCGGACGTCGCGCGCGCGTTCCGGCTCGCGACGGACGGCGTGCCCGTCGGGACGTATCAGCTCGCGGACGAGGCCCTGCCGATCGTCCTGCGCGCGAAGAAGGGCGAGCGCGACACGCTCACGGGCGTCAATGCCGCATGGGCGTGGAGCTCGAGCCGCGGCGTCTCGGTGCCGCTGGCGCAGGTCGTCGACCGCGAGATCCTGACGTCCGAGGAGATGCGCCTGAGGCGCCGCGACTGGACGCCGTGCCTGACGGTGAAGTGCAATCCGCCGGAAGGCGAGACGGCGGCGTCCGCGTTCGCGCGCGTCCGCCCCGCGCTGGACGCCTTCGCGGCGCGCCTGCCCGCCGGCTACCGGGCGGAATACGGCGGCGAATACGAGGACGCGAAGGAGGCGAACGGGCGGCTGGCGCCGTCCTTCCTGCCGCTCGCGGCGGCGATGGCGTTCATTGTGCTGATGCTGTTCGACTCGGTGAAGAAGACGCTCGTCATCCTGCTCACGCTGCCGCTCATCGTCGTCGGCGCCGTCGCGGGGCTGCTCGCGTGCGGCCAGCCGTTCGGCTTCATGGCGCTCCTGGGGCTCCTCTCGCTCGTCGGCATGCAGGCCAGGAACGCGATCGTCCTCATGGACGAGATCGGGGCGAAGCGGGCGCGCGGCCTTGGCGAGGGCCGGGCGGTCGTCGAGGCGGGCGTCTCGCGCCTCCGGCCCGCCGCGAACGTCGCGCTCACGACCGTCCTCGGCCTGGTCCCGCTCTTGACGGACGCCTTCTACGTCGCGATGGCCGTCACGATCATGGCCGGCCTCGCCTTCGCGGCCGTCCTCACGATGGTCGTCATGCCCGTCATCTACGCGCTCGTCTTCCGGGTGCGGTGCCCGGAATAGCCCGGCCGGAGCCGGCGTTGCGGCAGGGACGTCGCGGGCGCGGTCGCGTCGGCGGCCAGGATCACGCTCACGTTCAGGCTGAAGTGAGGGCGCCATTTCCCTTGATGGCGGGTTCTGTCCGCCACCAATTTTGCCGTGGGGCGCGGAATATGCTATAATTCCGCACAAGTTGAAACTGAAACAGGAAAGACAAGGCAGGAAAGACATGGAAAAGACTGACAAGAAGTACGTTTATTTCTTCGGCGCGGGGCAGACCGAAGGCAATGCGAACATGCGCGAGCTCCTCGGCGGCAAGGGCGCGAACCTCGCGGAGATGGCGGGCCTCGGCCTCCCGGTGCCGCAGGGCTTCACGATCACGACCGAGGCGTGCACGCGCTACTACGACGACGGCAGGCGGATCGGCGACGACATCCTGGCGCAGGTCATGGCGTACATCGACAAGCTCGAGAAGTCCGCCGGCAAGAAGTTCGGCGACGCCGAGAACCCGCTCCTCGTCTCCGTCCGCTCCGGCGCGCGCGCGTCGATGCCCGGCATGATGGACACGATCCTGAACCTCGGCCTCAACGAGACGGTCGTGGACTCGCTCGCCGCGCGGACGCGGAACCCGCGCTGGGCATGGGACTGCTACCGCCGCTTCATCCAGATGTACTCCGACGTCGTGATGGAGGTCGGCAAGAAGCACTTCGAGAAGCTCATCGACGAGCTGAAGGCGAAGAAGGGCGTCAAGCTCGACGTCGAGCTGACGGCCGACGACCTCAAGGCGCTCGCGGGCCAGTTCAAGGCCGAGTACAGGGCGAAGATCGGCGCGGACTTCCCGTCCGACGCGAAGGAGCAGCTCCTCGGCGCGATCAAGGCCGTCTTCCGCAGCTGGGACAACCCGCGCGCGAACGTCTACCGCCGCGACAACGACATCCCGTACAGCTGGGGCACGGCGGTCAACGTGCAGATGATGGCGTTCGGCAACCTGAACGACGAGTCGGGCACGGGCGTCGCCTTCACGCGCGACCCGGCGACGGGCGAGAAGAGGCTGATGGGCGAGTTCCTCATGAACGCGCAGGGCGAGGACGTCGTCGCGGGCGTCCGGACGCCGATGCCGATCGCGAAGATGGCCGAGGTGATGCCGGAGTGCTTCGCGCAGTTCCGAGAGATCTGCGCGAAGCTGGAGGCCCACTACCGCGACATGCAGGACATGGAGTTCACGATCGAGAACCGGAAGCTCTTCATGCTCCAGACGCGCAACGGCAAGCGCACGGCGAAGGCCGCGCTGAAGATCGCGTGCGACCTCGTCGACGAGGGCATGCGCACCGAGGAGGAGGCCGTGCTCATGATCGAGCCGCGCAACCTCGACACGCTCCTCCACCCGCAGTTCGACGCCGCCTCGCTCAAGAAGGGCAAGGTCATGGGGCGCGGGCTCCCCGCGTCGCCGGGCGCGGCGTGCGGCAAGATCGTCTTCACGGCCGACGACGCCAAGGCGTGGAAGAAGCGCGGCGAGAAGGTCGTGCTCGTGCGCCTGGAGACCTCGCCGGAGGACATCGAGGGCATGAAGTCGGCGCAGGGCATCCTCACGGTGCGCGGCGGCATGACGTCCCACGCGGCCGTCGTCGCGCGCGGCATGGGCACGTGCTGCGTGTCGGGCTGCCAGGAGATCGCGATGGACGAGGAGAACCGGCGCTTCACCCTGAACGGCAAGACGTTCCGGGAGGGCGACTGGCTCTCGATCGACGGCTCGACCGGCAACATCTACGACGGCGTCATCACGACCGTCGACGCGACGATCGCCGGCGAGTTCGGCCGCATCATGGCGTGGGCCGACAAGTTCCGCCGCCTGAAGGTGCGCACGAACGCCGACACGCCGCGCGACGCGAAGAAGGCGCGCGAGCTCGGCGCGGAGGGCATCGGCCTCTGCCGCACGGAGCACATGTTCTTCGAGGCCGACCGCATCGCGGCGTTCCGCGAGATGATCTGCTCCGACACCGAGGAGGAGCGCCGCATCGCGCTCGCGAAGATCCTGCCGTACCAGCAGGACGACTTCGAGCAGCTCTACGAGGCGCTGGAGGGCGAGCCCGTCACGATCCGCTTCCTCGACCCGCCGCTGCACGAGTTCGTGCCGCACACCGAGGACGAGATCCAGCTGCTCGCGAAGGCGCAGAACAAGCCGGTCTCCCGCATCAGGGAGATCATCGAGGGCCTCCACGAGTTCAACCCGATGATGGGCCACCGCGGCTGCCGCCTCGCCGTCACCTACCCGGAGATCGCGCGCATGCAGACGCGCGCCGTCATCCGCGCGGCGATCAGCGTGCAGCGGCGCCACCCCGACTGGACGGTGAAGCCGGAGATCATGATCCCGCTCACGGGCGAGCGCAAGGAGCTCAAGTTCGTCAAGGACATCGTCGTCGAGGCGGCGGACGCCGAGATCGCGGACGCGGGCGTCACGCTCGCCTACGAGGTCGGCACGATGATCGAGATCCCGCGCGCGGCGCTGACGGCCGACGAGATGGCGAAGGAGGCCGACTTCTTCTGCTTCGGCACGAACGACCTCACGCAGCTGACCTACGGCTTCTCGCGCGACGACGCGGGCAAGTTCCTCACGGCGTACTACGACGCGAAGATCTTCGAGAACGACCCGTTCGCGAAGCTCGACCAGGTCGGCGTCGGCAAGCTCATGGAGATGGCGCTCGCGCTCGGCAAGCCCGTGAACCCGAAGCTCCACTGCGGCATCTGCGGCGAGCACGGCGGCGACCCGACGTCGGTCGAGTTCTGCCACCGGATCGGCCTCGACTACGTGAGCTGCTCGCCGTACCGCGTGCCGATCGCGCGCCTCGCGGCGGCCCAGGCGGCCCTGCGCACGTGAGGGCTGCCGGCGCAAGGGCGACATACGGGGAAATGAAGGTGGTGCGCCAAGCAAGCTTGGCTGAACTTGTAGAATGAAAGGAATCTACTCAGTAAGGATAATGGCATACTGACAG
>CAKUGW010000082.1 GCA_934654805.1 uncultured Kiritimatiellota bacterium | reverse complement strand
GGCGGGAAGGGGGGCAGGTGCAAGGCCCGAATACGACAAGCGCGTCCCTCCCGTATTGTAGGAGTCTGCTGCTGCAAGGCCCGGACGCGACAAGCGCGTTCCTCCCGCCTCTTCGCAGAACCGCAATGATTTGCCATTATTGATTTGCCATTATCAGGAGGGACGGGCTTGCCCCGTCCGCAAAGCGCGTATTCGGCGACAAAGAGAGCCGTGTTCGTCGGCAGAGCGGAGAGCGGCGTATTCGTTGCGCAGACAGTCAATAATATAATGCGTGAAAATCCACTATGACTTGCTGTATAATATGCGCCATGTCAAGTTCAGTTCCGAATGTCGTCCTCGCGCTTTTCGTTTCCGTGCCGCTTGCGCGCATGGCAGATGCGGAGCCCGTCCTGTCGCGCGTGACGCGGACGGCGCCGGCTTCGTCGCGTGAGCCGTCGCTTCCGATCCTCTCGCCGACGGCAGACGCGGTTTCATCGGTCGTCGCCGCCGGCGCCGGCTTCACGAACGCGCTCGCGCGGGCGGCGGACGGACAATGGACAGGGCGCGGCGTGACGGTCTCGCTGTCTTCCGACGGACGGGTCTCGGTCGCGGCGCCGGAGACGCCGCTCCTCTGGGTCGAGTTGCGCTGGCCGGCGGACTGGCCGGACGGCGCGCGTGTCCTGTGCGACGCCTGGGAGCGCGCCTATGGCGAACTCGGCTGGCGAGCCGTCACGGAAACGCCGCTCTTTTCGCCCTGGTACTTCCTCGTCACGTCGGCGGAAAGGACGGACGGCTACGGCGTCGAGGTCCAGCCGAACGCGCTCGCGGGCTGGCGTCTCGAAAGGGATGCGCTGGCCCTGCGCCTGGACGTGAGCGCCGGCGGCGAGCCCGTCGAGCTCGGCTCGCGCACGCTGGACGCGGTGCGGATCGTCTGCCGTCGCGGCGAAAAGGGTGCGCGCGCGTTTGCGTCCGGGCGGGCCTTCTGCCGCCTGATGTGTCCGAACCCGCGGCTGCCGAAGGAGCCGGTTTACGGCTACAACGACTGGTACTGCGCCTATGGCGAGAACACGGCGACCAACTTCCTCCTGGACGCCGCTTACGTCTCCGACTGCGCGAAGGGCCTTGCGAACCGTCCCTATGTCGTGATGGATGACGGCTGGCAGGAAAACGCGCCGTTGACGATGCAGGCGCGCTTCGGCTCGTGGGAGAGTGGCATGGGGCCGTGGACGGAGTCGAGCGCGCGCTTCGGCATGGACATGAAGGCCTTCTGCGCGCGCATCGCCGCGCTCGGCGCGCGTCCGGGGCTTTGGTACCGTCCGTTCCGCGCCTGGCCGGAAGTCTCCGCCGCGCGCCGCCTTCGGGCAGATGCGCGCTTCTTCGATCCGACGCATCCCGCGCTGCGCGAAGAGATCGCCGCCGACATCCGGCGCTTCCGCGCCTGGGGCTTCAAGCTCGTCAAGGTCGACTACCTCACCTACGACGTCACGGGCGTCTGGCCTCGCGGCGGCGCGGCGCTGTTTGCATCATCGCGTCCGCGCGGCTGGCGTGACCGGTCGCGCACGTCATGCGAGGTGCTGAAGGATCTCTACGGTGCGCTGCGCGAAGCGGCCGGCGACGACATGGTTCTCGTCGGCTGCAACGCCCTGAACCACTTGGCCGCCGGGCTCTTCGAGCTTCAGCGCGTCGGCGACGACACGAGCGGGCGCGACTGGCGCTGGACGCGGGATCACGGCGTCAATTCGCTGGCGTTTCGCGCCGTCCAGGACCGCGCGTTCTTCGCGCTGGACGCCGACTGCTGCGGCCTGGCCTCGGCGGGCGCCATCGACGGGCGCCTGAACCGGCAGTGGCTCGACCTGCTTGGGCGGAGCGGGACGGCGCTGTTCGTCTCGTGGCGGCGCCAGCTGGCCGACGGGCGCGTCCGCGCCGCGTTGCGCGCGGCCTTTGCGCGTGCGAGCGTCGGGCGCGCGACGTGCGAGCCGCTCGACTGGACGGCGACGCCGCATCCGGCGCGCTGGCGCTGTGCGGACGGCGACGCCGCGTATGACTGGCAGGCGCGCGAGCTGACGGTCAGCGCCGACGGCCTTTCGCCGCAGGAGGCGGTGCGCCGGATTCGCGCGGCCCGGCGCGCGGATGCGTCCGGCCTGTGGACGGTGCGCGTGAAGGGGCGCGTCCCGCTTGCCGAGACGCTGGTCTTGACGCCGGAGGACTCCGGCGTCCGTTTCGCCGGCGCGGACGCGGACGCGGCGCTGGTCGGCGGCGAGGAGCTGGCGGGCTGGCGCGCCGAGCCGGACGGCACGTGGTCGTGTCCGGCGCCGCGCCGCGCGGACGGGGCCCTCGTCCGCTTCGAGCAGCTGTGGACGAACGGGCGGCGCGCGGGGCGTTCCGTCTGGCCGAAGGACGGGTTCGCGCGCTTCGTCCGCGCCGAGCAGGCCGCGCGGCCGGCGGGCGGCCCGTTCAGATACCGCAACACGTTCGCCGTCGAGGGGCTGCCGGCGGCGGCCGCGCAGACGGACTGGCCGGCGGCCAAGCTCGTCACGATCGTCAAGTGGACCTGCTCGCGGCAGGTCGTCACGTCGTTTGACGCGGCGACCGGGACGTTTGAGCTGGACACGAACGAGCGCCAGCCGGGCTATGCGCGCTGGGACAATCCGGGCGCGCCGGCGCTCGTGCGCTTCGAGAACGTCGGCTTCGGCTTCGCGGCTCCGGGCGACTGGCTGTACGACGAGCGGGCCGGGCGCATCCGGTACCGTCCGCGACCGGGCGAGACGCTGGCGGATTTCCGCGCGCTCGCGCCGACGGCGGGGCTGCGCGAGCTCGTGCGCCTCGCGGGCGATCCCGACGCGGGGGCGCACGTGCGCGACGTCGTCTTCGAGAACGTCGGCTTCGAGGCGACGGCCGTGCAGGACGACGACCCGGACGCGCCGGACGGGCGGCCGCGCGCCAACGCCTACCAGGCGGCGTGCCGGGCGTCGGGCGCGGTGACGCTTGTCGCGGCGCGGAACGTCCGCTTCGCGAACTGCCGCGTCCGGCACACGGGCGGCTACGCCTTTCGCGTCGCGGACGGCTCGACGAGCAACGTCCTGACGCGCTGCGCGCTCGCCGACCTCGGCGCGGGCGGCGTCTTCGCCGGGCGGACGGAGCGCAACCCCGACTACACGATCGGGGACCCGCGCGTGTCGCCGAGGGACGATAACCTGCCGTGTCCGCCGGTGTTCGACCGCTCGCCGCGCGCGGTCGCGTTCCTTGAGGTCTCCGACTGCGAGATCGCGGACGCGGGCACGGTCAACGCCGAGGGCGTGGGCGTTCTCCTCACGCACGTCTCCGACACGAAGGTCGTCTACAACGACATCCATGACATCCTCTACAGCGGCGTGAGCGTCGGCTGGGTCTGGGGCTATCGCGGCAGCGTCGCGCAGCGCAACGAGATCGCGTTCAACCGCATCCGCAACCTCGGCAGGGGCGTGATGAGCGACCTGGCCGGCGTCTACACGCTCGGCACGTCGCACGGCACGGCCGTCAGCAACAACGTCATCTCGCACGTGAAGGCGCGCTACTACGGCGGCTGGGGGCTGTACGCGGACGAGGGCACGGAAGGCGTCGTCTTCGCGAACAACCTCGTCCACGACACGTTTGACGGCGGCTTCCACCAGCACTACGGGCGCAACAACGTCGTGCGGAACAACATCTTCGCCTATTCGGACCGCGACCAGATCGCCGTCACGAGCGGGGAGCGCCACCTGTCGTTCGCGTTCCTGGACAACGTCGTCCTCTGGAATCGGGCGAAGCGCGGCGAGAGCCACGCCTTGCTCAAGAGCGAGGGGACGGCGCAGGGCAAGGCGCGGATCGCCTTTCAGGGCAACCTCTGGTGGAACGAGGGCGGCGAGACGAGCCTGCGCGCGGGCGTGCCTTTCGCCGCGTGGCAGCGCGAGGGGAATGACCTCATGGGCGCGGCGGCCGACCCGAGGTTCGTCGATGCCGCCGGACGGGACTTCCGGCTGCGGCCCGATTCGCCCGTCCGCGCGCTTGGCTTCCGGCCTTTCGACCCGTCCCGCGCGGGTGTGCGGCGATGACGGACGCTTTCAGCACAAAAGAAAGGAAACAGGAAATGCAAAAGAAAACGGTGATGGCGCTGTCCGCCCTGCTGGCGGTTGGCGCGGCAAGGGGGGCGGAGAATGTCGTCGGTTCGGCATCCGGCGTCTACGTCTGCACGGATCCCAGTCGGTCGCTCCTGTGGAAGACCATCACGGACGAACGGATGGAGATTCCTGTCGTCTGGCCGAGCGGCGCGGTCGCGGCGACGCTGACCGTCACGTCGGACTGCGGCGAGACGACGGCGGTTCCTGTGCCGGACGGCGCGGACGTCCTTTCGGTCGAGTTCGTCCTGCCGAAAGACGAGGCGTCAGAGCGGGTGGTGACGCTCGCGCTGGCGTTCACGGACGCGGCGGGCGTGGCGATAGACAACCTCGGACAGGCGGCGACGCTGGGCCTTGTGCGCGGCGCGAATGGTCGGTCGGCGCGGTGTGTGCCGAACACGGCCACGCGCCGCTGGCGGCGGCGGAAGGAGGGACGCGCGGTGATTCCCGTCCTGGAGGGTGTTGAGTCGGTGTCGCTGGACGGCGGCGAAGCTGTGGCGGTCGAGGCACCGGGCTGGTTCGCGTGGAGTGGTCTCGCGAACGGCGCGCACGAAGTCACCGACGGTGAAACGACGGCGACGTTCGAGGTCGTGCCCGGTGGCGTGGTGATTTTCATTCGATGAAGAGGATGTCGACCGAACGGGTGTTTTTTTCGACAGGATCAACAGGATTCACATAAAACAGCAAAAAGGAAACAAAAGATGAAAACGAGAATGCTCTGTCTGGTTGGCGCGGCGGCGATGGCCCTTGGCGCTCATGCCGGAACGATTGACAAGGTGGTTGTGCGGCAGCAGTGGCCGTGGAACGCGAAGGTCAACATCGACTACCGCCTGCTGGAGACGGACGGCAAGACCTACGATATCGACGTGACGCTGAAGAACGGCGATGAGACGCTGACGATTCCGGCGGCTTCGCTGTCGGGCGATCTGTACAGCGTGGGGCCCGGCGAGCGCCGCATCGTCTGGGATCCGGCGAAGACGGCGTATGTCGCACGTCGCGAACTTGCGAATCTCACGGTGACGCTGACGGCGGCGGACGTCGAGTCGCGCAAGTACCTCATCATCGACATGTCCGAGGGCGCGGTCAACGGCGAGGCGGCGAAGCCCTGGCCGGTCTCCTATTCCGCGACGGTGATCGACACGGACGGCGACGGCCAGTGGGACGACGAGTACAAGCGCACGAAGATGGTGTTCCGCCGCATCGAGCCGGGGACGTTCACGATGGGCTCTCCCCGCGCGGAGCCGGACACGTGGAACCAGAAGAATAAGTACGGGACCGAGAACCAGCACCAGGTCACGCTCACCAAGCCGTTCTACATGGGCGTCTTCGAGGTGACGGCGCAGCAGTTCTACCAGATCAAGGCGTATTGGCCGAACGCGGCCTACGGCAAGTCCACGGCGACCGGCAACCGTCCGTCGACGAACTGCTCCTACGAGTTCCTGCGCGGCTCGGTCGAGCAGGGCATCGACTGGCCGGCGACGGGTCACGCCGTCTACGAGATCCCGTCGGTCACGGAGTTCTCGAACATCAACAAAACGGACGCCAACAAGATCAGCCTCGTCGGCTGGTTCCGTCGGCACGTCGCGGACACGGGACTGCTGGTCGACCTGCCGACGGAGGCGATGTGGGAATACTGCTGCCGCGCCGGGTCGGCGCACACGTTCCATGACGGGACGGATCTCGTCTCCGGCGAGGTCAAGAACGTGGATCCGGTCGGATCCGACCCGGCGGCCGGCACCGGTGTCTACTCGGTCGCCCGGCTCAAGAAGAACTCGCTGAAGCACGATGAGGCGACGGCGTCCTGGACTGACCCGAAGGACGACGGCGACCAGTACGGCCCGGGGCCGGTCGGCAGCAAGGCGCCGAACGCCTGGGGGCTCTACGACATGCACGGCAGCGTGAACGAGTGGGTGCTCGACTGGTTCGCCGCGGAGGCCCTGCCGGATGCGACCGACCCTGCCGGCGTCACGTCCGGGACGCAGCGCGGCTACCGCGGCGGCGGCTACACGTCGTATCCGTCCGATTCGCGCGCGGCCATGCGAGGCGCGGCCAAGACGACCGAAAGCAACATGTCCTTCGGCTATCGCTTCGCCATCTATCTCGGCGAAGAGGAGTGAGGCGCATGCGAAACCTCCTCGTTGCCGCAGTTCTGCTCCTCTGCGCCGCAGGCCCCTCCCGGGCGGCGGCGGCCGTCGAGATCCCGGCGCTCAGGGCCTGTCCCCAGAGCGAAGACCGACGCGGCTGGTGGTGGTCGCGCCTAAAGGAGAAGGACGCGCTCGTGAAGGCCGGCGGCAGCGCGGTGGTCTTCCTCGGCGACTCCATCACCCACGGCTGGGACGTCGAGGGGCGCGCCTGGTGGGAGAAGTACTTTGCGGGCGCGCCCTACCGCGCGCTCAACCTCGGCTTCGGCGGCGACCGCACCGAACACGTGCTCTGGCGCATCGGCCACGGGCAGCTCGACGGCTATCGGGCGCGGGCGGTCGTCCTCATGATCGGGACCAACAACACGGGGCATCGTCCGCTCGCCGAGGAGACGCCGATCGACACCATTCTCGGCATCCGCGCGATCCTTGATGCGCTGCGCGAACGCCAGCCGGGCGCGAAAGTCGTCCTGCACCCGATCTTCCCGCGCGCGGCGACGGCGGACTCTCCCTTGCGGCGGCGCAACGCGCGGGTCAACCGGGGCATCCGCGAGTTCGCGGACGGTCGGCACGTCATCTGGATCGACTTCAACGCCCAGTTCCTGACGGGCGACGGGCGGCTGCCGGCGGAGATCATGCCCGACCGCCTGCATCCGGCGGGCCCCGGTCGCGAGATCTGGGCGAACGCGCTCATTCCGTCTCTCAACTGCATCCTGGCGGGGGACGGGTCGTTGCCGATTCCGTCGCTGTTCGCGCCGCGCGTGGACGCCTCGGTGACGGAGGCGGACGGCAAGCTGGGCGTCTGTTCCGTGCCGCGCACGGGCGAGCGTCCGTGGCTGGAGGCCCTGCACGCGCATCGCCTCGCCGTGCTGCAGGCGCCGACGAACGGGTTCGCGACGGTCTGGGTCGGCGACCGCGCGGCGCCGCTTGCCGAAGTGGGCGCGGATGACCTCGATCTGCGGGTGGCGGGCGACGCGACGCAGCACGTCCTCTGGCGCCTGGAGAACGGCGAGCTGGAGGGCTATTCGGCGAGGCGGTTCGTCGTGCGGGCGGGGGCGCACAACTCACCGTTCGACCAGCCGCCGGGCGGCGTTGAGAACGGGTTGCGGAAAATTCGCGCCGTCATCGCGGCGCGGCATCCGACGGCCGAAATCGTCGTGGAAAGCAGCTGGAAGAAGAGGAAGTGATGAGATACGGGAGATTTTTCGTGTCCGGCGGACTTGCCCTGGCGGCGGGGCTGCTGAACGCGGCCGCGCCGCTGATGGTGCGCGTGGAGACGCGGGCGGACGGGACGTGCTCGTTCGACGCCGCGCTCCGAGTCGTCGAACGGCAGCGGGCGGAAGACCCCGCGCGCGCGATCGTCATCCGCGTGCCGTCTGGCCTTTGGCGGGCGGACGGGACGCTGGCGCTTGACGCGCGCCATGCCCGCGCGGGGTGGGGGCGACTCACGGTCTTCGGCGAGAAGGGGAGCGGCTTTCTGGGCAGCCGCCGGATCGTGGGCTGGCGAAAGGGCGGGTTCAACGGCCGTTCCGACGTCTGGACGGCCGAGGTGGCCGCGCCTGGGCTTCAGCAGACGCCGGAGATCCTGTTCTTCGGCGGCCGCCGGATGATCCGCGCGCGCTGGCCCAACGCCGACCCGAAGCGGCCGTATTCGGGCGGCTGGGCGTATGTGGACGGCACACCGACCGGAATGTACGCGGCGTGTCCCGGCGCGTCGCGGCAGGCCTTTACCGTGCGCGAGAAGGACGCACGGACGTGGCGTTCTCCCGAAGAGGGCCTCGTCGACATCTTTCCCCAGTACAACTGGATCAACGAGGAGCGGAAAATCGCGGCGTGGGATCCGGCGACGCGCCGCCTGACGCTCAGCCACGGCTTGCGCTTCGAGGCGCGCCCCGGGGACCGCTACATCCTGGAGGGGCTGCGCGAGGAGCTGGACGCGCCCGGCGAGTGGTACTGCGACCGTGTGGCGGGCAAGATTCACTTCATTCCGCCGAAGGGCGAAGACCCCAACGCGGGCGTCGTGTCGATTCCGTCGGGCGGGCCGGTTCTTCGCCTGAAGGGCGTGGCGAACGTCGACGTCATCGGACTGGAGATTGCGGAGGCCGACGAGGGACTGCGGGCGGAGGACGTCGCGCGCATTCGCGTCGTCGGCTGCCGTTTCCATGGCCTCGGCGGCTTTTCCGGCTGCGCCGTGCGCCTGGCGCGGGCGATGCGCTGCACGGTCGCCGACTGCGACGTCTGGGACGTCGGCGCCCACGGCATCAGCATAGAGGGCGGCGATCCGTCCACGCTGGAGCGGAGCGGGAACCGGGTTGAGAACTGCTATGTCCATCATACGGGGCGCGTCGACCGCCACGGCATCGGCGTGCTGGTCGCGGGGCAGGGCGCGACGGTCGCGCACTGCCTCGTCCATGACATGCCGCGCGCCGCGCTCATCATCCGCGGACGCCTGCACACGGTCGAGTACAACGTGATCCGCGACGTCAACCTGGAGCTGGAGGACACGGGGGCCATCTACGGCGGCGGCTGGGTCAACGGCGCGGGAACGGTCATCCGCTACAACCGCATCTCGAATTCCGTCGGCTATGCCACGCGGGAGGGCGCGTACAAGTTCGGCTTCTTCGCGAGCGGCATCCATCTCGACGAGGCGATCGGCGGCGTCGAGGTCTACGGGAACGTCGTCGAGCGCGCGAACCTCGCCGCGCTCAACCTGCACAACGCCCGCTACGTCACGGTCACGAACAACATCTTCATCTCCAACGCCGGCAAGGAGGGCTGGCTCGACCAGATCCAGGTCCAGGGCTGGAACGCCGAGACGAACGGCTACTTCGTCACGCAGCGGCAGAAGGCCATCTCGCGCGAGTGGCACGCCGTCGTGGACGTCCAGCCCGCGTGGACGAACTTCCCGTCGCTCGCCCATTCGCCGGACGACCCGTTCCTCCCGGACGGCACCATCATGCGCGGCAACGTCGTGCGCGACAACCAGTTCTTCTACCCCGACCAGCCGACGGCCGTCTACGCCCGCCTGCGCGACTGCGACCTGACGGCCAACGTCTTCGCCGCGAACGCGATCTGCTCGGGAACGAACGACGTCAGGGTCAACCTGGTCTCGGGCGTCACGCTTCCTGACGGCACGCGCGAGAAAGGCCGCGTCAGCTGGGCGACATGGCGGAAGCACGG
Source organism: uncultured Kiritimatiellota bacterium (assembly GCA_934654805.1). Lineage (GTDB taxonomy): Bacteria > Verrucomicrobiota > Kiritimatiellia > RFP12 > UBA1067 > UBA1067. The sequence continues at coordinate 4,681 of CAKUGW010000082.1, read as the reverse complement.
CAGCGACGCGGGTGCGCGGCTGCTGGACGCGAAGACGCCGTCGCCCGACTTCTCGCGCGTCCCGCTCGCGCGGATGGGGCTCGTCGCCACGCCGCGCCGGACCCTGCCGATCCGCGAGGCGGAGGGCGTGCGCGAGCATCCGGAGTGGCTGACGCTGCCGCCGGACGTGCCGGAGCTCTGGAAGAAGTGACGGGAGGGCGCGGACTGATGAAAGGCGGCTGCTGCTGGCTTGGCGTTGCCGCGTGCCTGCTGACGGCGGACGCGCCGGCGCGCACGGTGACGGAATGGCGTGACGGCTGGACGTTTCGCTTCTTCGGCGGCTCGTCCTGGGGCGAGATGGCGAAAGAGGACGGCGACGCCGTCCTGCCGGACTACGACGATTCCGGCTGGCAGGCGGTCCGAGTTCCGCACGACTGGGGCATCGGCTCGTCGTTCGACAGCCGCTACCACCTGCGGCTGGGCGGACTGCCGTGCTTCGGGACGGGCGTCTACCGCCGTCGGTTCGTGACGGGCCGCGCGGCGGCGGCGCGCCTGGAGCTCGACGGGGCGATGAGCGGGGTGACCGTGTTCGTCAACGGCTCGGCTGCCGCGTCGCGTCCGTTCGGCTATGCGTCGTTCGCGGTGGACGTCACGCCGTACCTGCGGCCCGTCGGCGAGACGAACGTGGTCGTCGTCCGCTGCGCCAACGAGATGGGCTCGTCGCGGTGGTACACGGGCGGAGGGCTCTACCGGAACGTCCGGCTCGTCGAGACGGCGGCGACGCGGATCCGCCGGGACGGGATCTGCGTCCGCACGCGGGGCGGGACTGTCGAGATCGCCGTCGAGCTGGACGGCCCGACGGACGGCGTCGCGATCCGGCGGCGCGTTCTCGGCGAGAAGGGGCTGGCTGTCGCGCGGCCACGCCTCTGGGACGTCGAGGCGCCGAACCTCTACACGGCGCGCGTGGAGGTCGTGCGCCATGGCGAGGTCATCGACGCGGAGGAGGCGCGCTTCGGCTTCCGGCAGGCGGCGTTCCGCCCGTCGGAGGGCTTCTTCCTGAACGGGCGGCGCCTGAAGCTGAACGGCGTCTGCCTGCACCACGACCTGGGCGCGCTGGGGGCGGCCGTCGACGCGGCGGCGATCCGCCGTCAGGTCCGCATCCTGAAGGACATGGGCGCGAACGCGATCCGCACGGCGCACAACCCGCCCGCGCCCGAGCTGCTGCGGGTCTGCGACGAGACGGGGATGCTGGTGCTGGACGAGGCGTTCGACGTCTGGACGATGGGAAAGATCCGTCATGCGGACTACGCGAAGCACTTCCCGGCGTGGCATGCGCGCGACCTCGCCGACTTCATCCGCCGCGACCGCAACCATCCGTCGGTCATCGCCTGGTCGGTCGGCAACGAGCTGCCCGAGCAGCGGCTGGCCCCCCGGGCTGGGGCCGCGATCGCGCGGGCGTTCGTGGAGATCGCCCACCGCGAGGACCCGACGCGCCCCGTCACCTACGGCATTGACTTCGCCGGGGCGTACACGAACGGGTTCGCCGGCCCGGCGGACGTCTTCGGCGCGAACTACCGTCCCGACGACTACGGCGAGCTGTTGCGCCTCTTCCCCGACAAGGGCGTGCTGGGCACGGAGACGAGCTCGATGGTGTCGTCGCGCGACACGTACTTCTTCCCGCTGCCGGACGGCTTCGCGCGGCGCCCGCGTCCGTTCAAGGCCGAAGCCGGCACGCGCGACCGCCAGGTGTCGAGCTACGACATCTTCGCCCAGCGTCCGAACAACTACCATCCCGACGTCGAGTTCTTCCATCAGGACAGGTATCCGCAGGTCTACGGCGAATTCGTCTGGACGGGCTTCGACTATCTCGGCGAGCCGGATCCGCACGGCGAGACGGCGCGGAGCTCCTACTACGGTGTCTGCGACCTCGCGGGCTTCCCGAAGGACCGGTACTACGCCTACCGCGCGCAGTGGCGTCCGGACGTTCCGACGGCGCATCTCCTGCCGCATTGGACATGGCCGGGGCGCGAAGGCGCGCGGACGCCGGTCTGGGCCTACACGAGCGGCGACGAGGCGGAGCTGTTCGTGAACGGCGTCTCGCAGGGCGTCCGGCGGAAGGACCGGGCGCGAGGCGTCTACACGCTTGAATGGAACGACGTCGCCTACCGGCCGGGGGAGATTCGGCTCGTCGCCCGCCGGAACGGCGCGGTCTGGGCGGAAGCCGTCCGTCGGACGGCGGGGCGTCCGGCGGCGCTCCGCATCGCGCGCGAGCCGTCCTTTTCGGGGGACGAGCTGACCTACTTCAAGGTCGCGCTCGTGGACGCGGCGGGCACGGTCGTGCCAAACGCGGACGTGCGGATCGACTTCGCCGTGTCGGGGCCGTATGCCCTTGCGGGCGTCTGCAACGGAGATCCGACAGACAGGGACGGCCTTCAGCGGCCGTTCCAGCGGACGTTTCGCGGGCTCGTGCAGGTCATCGTGCGCCGGGCGGCGTCGGCCTCGCGGGACGGCGTCCTGCCGGGGGACGGCGCCCTGTCGGAGGGCGGCGTCCTGTCGGCCACGGCACATGATCTTGGCCTCGCGGCGACCTCTGCGCTGGATTGAATGCGCGCGAACGCGATTCACGAAGAGAGGCAGTTGCAAGGGCCGGACGTGACACTATCCCCCAGCTGAAGGCTGTCCACGAAGCGAATGCCATAGGGCACGCGTCCCTCCCGTCTCCTCGCGGGAACGAAAGGATTCGCCCTTTTCGGGAGGGACGGACTTGCCCCGTCCGCAAGCGCAGATGGGTTCAATTGGCCTTCGCGGCGTTTTCGCGAATCCGGAACTTGATGCCTGATTCGTGAAGATGATGCAGTCTGCCCGTGACGAAAGAGACCTCGTTGCCCCGCTGCCGTCAGAGCCAACGCCCCCAATGGTAGCCCGTCAGCTCATGCGTGTCCAGGTCGAGCACGAGGATGAGACGCCATTCTCCGCCACACGAACTGCCGTCAAACGCATGGCTTTTCGTCAGCGAGACAAAGCGCCTTGGCAAGGGCCTCTCCCCGAAGACAAGCCGATGCTGCGTCTCGGGATCTTTTGACCGGCGTTCCTCCCAGCGACGATACTCGGCGCTTCCGCCGGACGCGCTCTCGGACAAGGCGTACTCCAGCATCGTAAACGCATTCGTCGCAAGTGGATAGGCGTGGCCCTGCGCAAATCGGATCATGTCCGCCTCCTTGCAGCGACAGGTCAGGCGTTCCGTACACGTGCCATACGTCGCCTGGCTGTAATAGCGGATGTCCGTCGCCTCAGGCGGAAGCCATTTGGCGAACGACGCGGCTCGTCGCGGTCCGCCGGCCATCTCGCCCTGCGTCGCATACGAACAGTCGATGGTCCGGCAAGCGTAAGCCATAACCCCGCCGAAGCCAACCGCCGAAGCCACGACCGTCAACGCCAGCGCGCCAACGGCGCTGCCGCAGGCATAAGCCCCCCAGAACGCGCCTCTCAGCCACCGGCTCCTCGGCGCCTTCACCCGCCATCCCGGCCAGCGGACGATCATGACGCATATCGCCACGAGCGGAATCAGCGCAAGCACGGCCAACGGCGCCGCCTTTTCCGGAAAGGCCATGAAGCAAAAGCCGCCGATCCAATCCGCGTAGATGAAGACCGGACAAGGACATAAGGAAACAGCTGCAACCGGCACGATGCGAAGCGCCCAGGTCAACACGCCGACATTGCGCCGCCGGCACCACGCCAAGACGCTTACCGCCAACGGCAGCAGTAATGTTGGAATACAGATCAACAGGACAGCCCTCCATTAGATGATTGCGATTATACCACAATTCCCGAACAGGGACAATTACGACAGGAACAATTACGGTGCCTTGCGCCCGCGGATTCGCCCATGGTGATTCAGTTTGAAGGTGGGTCCACGACCATCCGCAGCGACAGGGCTTGATCCGACAGGAGCTCTTCCTTGCACGCTTGGCAGTTCCCGATGCCGCGCTTGGACATGAACACGAACGTAGGGGTCCTTGCCGACATCATCGCGCCGATGATGTTTGCGTCGCAGCGTCTGGTGCGGACGTCCTCGCAGCAGGCGAAGTCCCGCTTGCCGTGGCATCCCGTCTCGATGGCCCATTCGGAGCGCACCGCGTTGGCGCAGAAGTCCGCGCCGTGCCTTTCGTCGATCTCGACGGTCGAGGCGTGGTACGACGTCTCCACTTTCGTCTGCTCCCCCTTGTGCGGCCCGGACAGGCGCTCCCTCTGCCGCCGGGTCTGCACGAGGCTCTTGCCGTTGGAGCGGGCGACGGCCCAGACCGTGTCGTGCCGGCAGTGGAGCGCGTCCGAGCAGACGAGCGCGTCGGTGAGGTCCGTCTCCGACAGGAGCCTGCGTCCGACGGGCGTCTCGCACCTCCCCGTCTCGCCCTCCTTGCGCGAGACCGGAGCACCGCTCTCGACGTTTACCGCCGACACCACGTCCACGACGTGCTCGTCGCGGCGCTTCAGGTGGTCGCACGCCCCGCCCCAGGCCATGATGGCCACCCATTCCCCGCCGTCCTCGATGGAGAGGCGCAGCGTGTCGCCGCCGGAATGGGACTCCCCCATGTAGTGGCATTTCTCCTCGAGCTCCTTGAGCCGCTTGAGTTCCGCAGCCTTCCAGACTGGCCTTGTCTTGAGCATGGTTCCTCGCTTTCGCACATTGGGCGAGGGTGTCATC
>CAKUGW010000081.1 GCA_934654805.1 uncultured Kiritimatiellota bacterium | reverse complement strand
TCAGTATGCCATTATCCTTACTGAGTAGATTCCTTTCATTCTACAAGTTCAGCCAAGCTTGCTTGGCGCACCATGGCATCATTCCTCCGGCCCGTATTCAACCGGGAGCCAATGTGTGGCAGAAGCTGTCGCGACGTCAGGCGTTGCCAGCGGAGACGTAGTTGCAAAAGAACACGGTCGTCGATCCGCATGCCTCCTCTCATGGAAATACCTCTCATGGAATTATCTTGTTCACTGAATTTACCGTTTGAAGTGACAGGCTTGCCTGTCGAAGTGGATAATACCATATCCGTAGCACGAATGTCAAAAATAGCCATGTCCGATTTGGAAACACTTCCATGTTCGATTTTAGAACATTCAGAACGCTCATTTTGATATAATGCAAGCCGTTATGCATGGAAAAGTAAGGCGCACGCTGCTCATCTTGAGCCTCTCGAACTCGTCTGGCCGCGAGTATCTCATCGGCATTTCGCAACTCGTCCGAGCAAGATATCACTGGGACATCCGTCTCTTGCTGCCAACTGACACAGCCGTGTCGGAGGCCTTGGACAATGCCAGCTCCAATGGGATTGACGGAATCATCTGCCACGAAATGCGCAGTCCGAGAGGCATTCAGGCGCTCTTGCGCAGCACCATTCCTCTGGTTGTCATTGGCGGCAGGGAGCCAGACATGTATCCGCGAACGGCAAACATTGCGTTCGTGAAGGCTGACGAGGAGGCCGTTGGCCGGCATGTCGCCAATCGTTTTTTCACGATAGGCAACTACGCCGCGTTTGGCTTCGTTCCGTTCGGACAGAACTTCTACTGGTCAGACGAGAGAGAATCCGCCTTCTGCGCCGAAGTGTCCGCACATGGTAAAACGGCCTATGTTTTCAAGGGGGAGCAACCCGCTGGATCAAGTGGGGACATCAATGCGCTTGGGGAATGGCTGACAGGCCTTCCAAAGCCTGCGGCCGTCATGGCCGCATTTGACAGCCGCGCCATGCAGGTCATGGAGGCGGCAGCTAAGTTCGGAATAGCGATTCCTCGGCAGGTTGCCGTCATTGGCGTTGACAATGACGAACTGATCTGCGAGTTGACCGAGCCGCCGCTGTCGAGCATTTCAATCGACCGAACGGTACTTGGGGAGAAAGCCGCCATCGAACTCGAAAAGCTCATGCGACACCCGACATGCGCAAAGACATCGGCCTTCCGGCTCGGCAAGATCCAAACCGTCGAACGCGCGTCAGACCTTCCGACTTTACCGGCAACGCACTTGATAAAGGCGGCACACGCCTTTATTGAGAAGAATATCTCGCGTGACATTGCCGTTGATGATGTCATCGCACACCTCGGTGTCTCCCGAAGACTGGCCGATCTCCGATGCCGGCAACTCGAAGGCACGACAATCGCGAAGATGATCCTTGACTGCAGGATGAAAAAGGTGAGGCGTCTGCTGAGGACATCAAGTCTGCCAATCAAGAAAATCACCGCCTCTTGCGGATTTTCGGATGAGTTCCATGTCAAACGGCTCTTCAAGCGAACCCATGGCATCTCAATGAGCGAGTATCGAGAGAATCCCGACAGTCTCTCTTGAGGGACTCCGAGGGTCCCTAAAGGGCTTTAGAGGGTGTAGAGTAGAGCGGGACGCCCCGTGGAGAACGCCCGCCCCCTCATCGAACCGTACGTGTAGTTTTCCCGCATACGGCTCTCTGTGTGGGACCCGTGACGTGTCACTTCCGCCTCCGTTGAAGCCTATGTAGCCCCATTGCCTGTAATTCCGAGTAGAAGTTCGGCGCACATTTCAGAACATAGCCCCTTTGGCTCTTCCTGTTGAAGTGAAGGTACAGGCGGTTCCGCACGTACCAGTTCACCTTGTCAAACGCCTATCTTGTGCTTTTGCGCAATCGCCGCGATCTCCTCGTCCGTATAGGATTTCTCAATCAATCTGGTTTCCGCTCTCTCGTTTGAAACATCCCTTTTTACACGCAGAGGCCCTTCGCATCCACGGGCATTGCCCCGCTTCCCCGCTACTATGGCCTCATCCGACTCCTCGCTTCGCTTTCGCTATTGCGAGGCCTCCCAAGTTCCTGACTGAACTTTCAAGGCGCGTCGTCCTTCTATGCCCCGCCGCGCCCGCGCGTCCAAAACCGATTCGGGCGCTCGGCGTCGGCTTCACAGCGTCTGAACTGCTGGCCGCGCGGAACTCAAGTAACGAGACTTTACGAAGAAGGTTCATTTGCATTGCGACTCACCTCTTTGTCCGGCAGGACTCCCGCATTCGGGTCGCCCCTCTCACGGTCTCCGTCCTAATCACATCTCGGTTTGTTTGTGATTCATGTTCCTTTCATCATGATAGTTCAGCCAAGCTTGTCTTGGCGTACCAGACCCCGTTGAGACCCGACAAGTTGCGTGAACATCAGGTCGTCGGACGGCACGTCGTAAACATGAATGCGAGACCTGAATGCCTGATAAAGCTGTACATCTTCTTCCCCGAGTCTCGGAAATGAGAAATACTGCATCTCGACAATTGTCGACGTGGCTATGAAATCAGCGTCAGCAAGAAGAGAGACCAGTTCCGCATTACCCTTAAGGAACCGGATGATTGCGTTTGTGTCGAGAAGGTATCCGTTGCCATTCATCACGCAACGCCCTCTGCTCTTTTACGGCGTCACCTTTCCAACGCAACTTCCCGACGATGTCTGAGAAGTCATGCCTTGGCTTCTTCTCATCCTCGACCGTATAGACTATTACCTTACAGACGCATTGCGAGTACTCCTTCGGGACCTCGAACGACACGCGGTTCCGCTTTGGGCGGACAATTCTCTCAAGTACTGGCATTTTCTTTTCCTTTGACGCTTAGTCAGCATCATTGTACCAAAAACGAGGGCGCGGCAACAAGTGCCGCGCCCCGTTTACGGTCAATCCTCCATCGCGCCTACCGGCGGCTGTGGAGGTTGAGCGAAACTTACATTTCGCTCAGCTTCTTGAGGAGCGCGTAGTTCTCCTTGAAGCCCTCCTCGGCCTTCTCGAGCATGGCCATCGCCTTCTCCTCGCCGACCTTCTTGATCAGCTGGCGGAAGCGGTTCTCGCCGTACTCCTTCGACACCGCGTCCTTCGCGAACGAGACCGTTGCGGACTTGTCCGCCGAGTCGAGCTTCACCTTGCCCGTCGTCGGGTTGTACGTCCAGAGCGGGAAGTGGACGGAATCGACCGCCACCTTCTGGTGCGCCGGGCCCGTCTTCGTGAGGAGGCCCTGCTCAATGCAGTGCGCGTAGGCGATGATGAGCGCCGGGCCGTTGTAGTGCTCGGCCTCGTTGAACGCCCGGACGGTTGCCGCCGGGTTCGCGCCCATCGAGACGTACGCGACGTAGACGTTCTTGTACTGCATCTGCATGAGGCCGAGGTTCTTCTTGGCCTGGACCTTGCCGCTCGCCGCGAACTTCGCGATCGCGCCGGTCGGCGTCGCCTTCGAGGCCTGCCCGCCCGTGTTGGAGTACACTTCCGTGTCCATCACGAGGACCTTGACGTTCTTGCCCGAGGCGAGAACGTGGTCAAGCCCGCCATAGCCGATGTCGTAGGCCCAGCCGTCGCCGCCGAGAATCCAGACCGACTTGCGCACGAGGTTGTCCGCGACCGCCTTGAGCTGCGCGCAGAGTGTGCAGCCCGCCGCGCAGCCGGTCTCAAGGTGTCCCTTGAGTTCCTTGACGAGCGCGCGCATCTCCTCGACGCCCTGGCCCTTCTCGTCGAACTGGTTGACGGCCTTGATCTTCTCCAGGCACGCCTTCATGTCGGCCGGCGTCTTCTCGTTCGCAAGCGCCTTGCCGACGAGCTCCATCGCGTAGCCGTGGAGCTTGTCCGCCGACACGCGCATGCCCATGCCGAACTGCGCGTTGTCCTCGAAGAGGGAGTTCGACCAGGCCGGGCCCTTGCCGTCCGTGCGCTGGCAGTACGGGGTGGTCGGCAGGTTGCCGCCGTAGATCGACGAGCAGCCCGTCGCGTTCGCGATGAGGAGGCGGTCGCCGCAGATCTGCGTGAGGAGCTTCACGTAGGGCGTCTCGCCGCAGCCCGCGCACGCGCCCGAGAACTCGAAGAGCGGCTGCTTGAGCTGGCTGTCGAGCATCTTCTTCGTGTCGAGCTTCGCCGGATCGACCTCGGGCAGTCCGAGGAAGAACTTCCAGTTCTCGGCTTCCGTCTTGCGCAGCGGGATCTGCTCGACCATCTTGAGCGCGGGCTTCTCGGTCCCGGGCTTCGACTTCGGGCACTGGACGACGCAGAGCTCGCAGCCCATGCAGTCCTCCGGCGCGACCTGGATCGTCACCTTCTCGCCGAACTTCTTGGTGAGCGCGCCCGCGTCGGCCGACTTGAGCGTCGCCGGCGCCCCCTCGAGCGCGGCGGCGGGGTAGACCTTCATGCGGATCGCCGCGTGCGGGCAGATGACGGAGCAGTTGCCGCACTGGATGCAGGCCGCGGGGTCCCACTGCGGGATGAACGCCGCGACGTTGCGCTTCTCCCACTGCGTCGTCGCCGTCGGCCACGTGCCGTCGTCCGGAATCGCCGAGACGGGCAGCTCGTTGCCCTTCTGCGCGATCATCTTCGCCGTGACGTGCTTGATGAAGTCCGGCGCCTCGGCCGAGACGGCCGGCGGCATCTTCGCGACCTTGGCGGAGACGGCGGCCGGGTACTTGACCTCCTCGATCGCGGCGGACGCGGCCTCGATGCACTTGTGGTTCATCGCGACGACCTCCTCGCCCTTCTTGGAGTACGCCTTCGTCGCGTAGTCCTTGAGGACCTGGATCGGGTCGAGGACCGTGCCGTCGGCCTTCTTGAGCGTGATGCCCGAGAGCTTGAAGAACGCGGTCTGCAGGACGGTGTTCGTGCGCGTGCCCATGCCGTTCTCGCGGGCGATCTTCGCCGCGTCGATCACGTAGAAGCGGATCTTCTTCGCGAGGATCGCCTCCTCGACCTCGACCGGCATGTGGTCCCAGACCTCGGCCGCCGAGTACGGCGAGGCGAGGAGGAACACCGACCCCGGCTTCGCGGCCTTGAGCATGTCGTACTTCTCGAGGTACGGGAAGCAGTGGCACGCCGTGAAGTCGGCCGCGTTGATGAAGTACGGCGAGCGGATCATCTCCGAGCCGAAGCGGAGGTGCGAGATCGTCACGCCGCCCGACTTCTTCGAGTCGTACTCGAAGTAGCCCTGCGCGTAGTTCTCGGTGTAGTTGCCGATGATCTTGATCGAGTTCTTGTTCGCGCCGACCGTGCCGTCCGCGCCAAGGCCCCAGAACATGCACTCCTTGCGGTCGCCCTTCGGGACGACGAAGCCCTCGTCGCCGAGGAGGTACTGGTGGTTGTTCACGTCGTCGACGATGCCGACGACGAAGCGGTCCAGCGGCTTCTCGGCGGCCATGTTCTTGAAGACGTTCGCGCACATCTGCGGCGTGAAGTCCTTTGAGCCGATGCCATAGCGGCCGGCGAGGATCTTCGGGTAGGCATACTTGACGAGGCCCTGCTGCTTCGCCTGGCCGATCGCGGCGCAGGCGTCGAGGTAGAGCGGGTCGCCGATCGCGCCCGGCTCCTTCGTGCGGTCGAGGACGGTGATGACCTTGACCGTCGCGGGGATCGCCTGGACGAAGTCCTTCATCGAGAACGGACGATAGAGGTGCACCTTCACGAGGCCGACCTTCTTGCCCTCCTTGACGAGCGCGTCCACCGTCTCGTGGAGCGTGTCGCACCCGGAGCCCATCGCGATCGCGACGTACTCCGCGTCCGGCGCGCCGACGTAGTCGTAGAGCCTGTACGCACGGCCCGTGAGCTTCGCGAGCTTGTCCATGCACTTCTGCACGATCGCGGGCGTCGCCTCGTAGTACTTCTCGCAGCTCTCGCGGCCCTGGAAGTTGATGTCGGGGTTCTGCGCCGTGCCGCGCATCGTCGGATGCTCCGGGTCGAGCGCGCGCTTGCGGAAGTCCTCGACGAACTTGTCGTCGATCATCTCGCGGATGACCTCGGTCGGGATCTCGTCGATCTTCTGGACCTCGTGCGAGGTGCGGAAGCCGTCGAAGAAGTGGAGGAAGGGGACCTTCGACTCCAGCGTGGCCGCGTGCGCGACCATCGCCATGTCGTGCGCCTCCTGCACGCTGTTCGAGCAGAGCATCGCGAAGCCCGTCTGGCGGCACGCCATCACGTCGCCCTGGTCGCCGAAGATGCAGAGGCCCTGGCACGCGAGCGAACGGGCCGAGACGTGGAACACGGTCGGGGCGAGCTCGCCCGCGATCTTGTACATGTTCGGGATCATGAGGAGGAGGCCCTGCGACGCCGTGAACGTCGTCGTGAGCGAGCCCGTCGTGAGCGAGCCGTGCACGGCGCCGGCCGCGCCGCCCTCGGACTCCATCTCGACGATGGACGGGATCGAGCCCCAGATGTTCGTCTTGCACGCCGAGGCGAGCTCGTCGCACGTTTCCGCCATCGGCGAGGACGGGGTGATCGGGTAGATCGCCGCGACTTCGCTGCACGCGAAGGCGATTTGGGCCGCGGCGGTATTGCCGTCAACCATGATCTTCTTTGCCATGTACCAGTTCCTTTTTTTGTGGTTGCAGTATGGGTTGAAATGTATCGGTGAATTATACCTTTTTCAGATGGCCAAATCAAGGGTCAGCGGCGCATGCGGGATCGTGTCCAGGGTGAAGCGCGGCAAAAGGTCCCTGAGCGTGACCGCCTCGCCCGGCGCCGCCCAGCCGCACGAAGCGGCCAGGAAGCCCAGGACATCCTCCGGACGCCGCCCCGCCGCACGAAACGCCGCGACGCGCGTGTCGCCATGCCGCTTCGCAAGCCGCCTGCCGTCTGCCCCCACGACGAGCGGGACGTGGAGGTAGGAGGGAAGATGGAACGTGGAACGGGGAACGGGAAGGCTTGACCGAGCCCACGGCACGAGGGCCTGGGCCAACAGGATCTGCGCGGGCGTCGCCGGCAGGAGGTCGTCGCCGCGCACGACTTCCGTCACGCCCATGAGGAGGTCATCGACCGTGCACGCGAGCGTGTAGCCCGCGCCGCCCTCGTCTCGCGCAAGCGGGAAGTCGCCGAGCGTCGCCGAAACGTCTTGCTCATACGTCCCCGCAAACGCATCGGCAAACCGCACGACCGTACCGTCGGGGACGCGGAAGCGCCAGCAGGGAGCCGCCTTGACGGCGCAGGCGTCGGCCCACGTCGCGAAGCGTCCGCGACACGTTCCGGGATAGTGCAGCTGCTCGCCGGCGTGCGGCGCCGACTGCGCGGCCTCGACGTCGCGGCGCGAGCAGACGCACGGATAGGCGAGTGGCGGCGCCTGGCGGCGCAGGAAATCGAGCGCGGCGCGGTAGAGGGGCTTGCGCGCGGACTGCACGTGTTCCTCGTCCCAGTCGAAGCCCAGCCACTTCAGGTCCTCGACCGCCTGCGCCGCCGCGCCGGGCTTGTCCTTCGGATGGTCGAGGTCTTCCATGCGGAAGACGACCTTTCCCCCCTGCGACCGCGCGCGCAGCCACGCGACCATGAACGTCCGCGCGTTGCCGAGATGCAGCGCGCCCGTCGGACTCGGCGCGAGCCGCCCCACGTATCGCGTCGACGCCACGCAGCCTCCGTCAGAACGCGCCGGTCGCGAGCGAGGTGAACGTCGAGATCGGCGTCGTGTCGCGGTAGTTGTCGATGACCTGCCGCACGTCGCGGATGAGGCCGTTGACCTCGTCGTAGAGCTTCGGGTCCTTCGCGAGGCGGCCGATCGTGCCGGTTCCCTCCTTGAGGTCGGTCGCAAAGGCGTTTAGGTTCTCCAGGAGCGCGTTCGCCCGCGCGACCGTCTCCTTCACGTCCACGCCCTCGGCCGCCGCGCGGAACGCCGCGACGCCGGCCTCCAGGTCGTCGAACAGCTTCGCGCGGTTCAGCCGGTCCGAGACGGCGCGCGCGTTCGCGAGCGTCTCCTTCAGGTCGGCGTAGACGGTCTCGTTCGTCGAAAGCAGCTTGCCGACCGTGCCCTCGCCGCGCGCAATGCGCTCGGCGAAGGCGTTCGCACGGTCCATGAAGCCGTCGGCCTTCGCGGAGACGGCCCGCGCGTGCGCCGACGCGGCGGCGACATTCGTGATGATCGCCTGAAGCTCGGGGTTGGACGTGAACGCCCGCAGGTTCTTCGCGATCTTCGAGACGTCCGACATCCAGTCCGTCGGCGTCTCGCCGACGAAGAGCGTCGTCGCGAGCGGACGGACCTCGCCCTCGCCCTCCTCCAGCGCGAGGTAGTTGCCGCCGAGCATCGAGAGGTTGCGGACAGTCGCCGTCGCGGTCTCGCGCAGGATGACGTGCGCATCGACTTCCGCGAAGACGACGAGGTTCGACGGCGTCACCTCGACATGGCTGACCGCGCCGACCTTCGTGCCCCGGTACATGACGTTGTCGCGCTCCTTGAGGCCGCCGACGCCGTCGAATGCGACGCGCAGCATCACGCGGTTGCGTCCCGAAATGACGTCCACGCCCGAAATGACGATGGTGAAGTAGCCCAGGAGCAGCAGCACCGTGACCATGAACAGCCCGACGACGAGCTGCGAAAACGCCTCGCTTTTCCGTTTCATCTTTTCCCTCTTCCTTTTTCCTTCTTCCCTCTTACTTTTTCCTTTTTCCCTCTTACTTCCTACTTCTTCCCTCTTCCTTTTTCCTTCTTCCTTCAGATTGTCTCTCCCCTCGTGGCCGCGAGAAATGCCCGCGCCTCCGGATTGTCCGACCGCTGGAATTCCTCCGGCGTCAGGCAGACGACGGCCCGGCCGTCCTTGACGAGCAGCACGCGGCTCGCGATGCGGAACGCCGAGACGAGATCATGCGTGACGACGACAGACGTCACGCTGCGCGTTCGGTTGACGTCGCGGATGAGCCGCGTGATCTGCGCGCCCGTCACGGGATCGAGGCCTGACGTCGGCTCGTCGTAGAGGATGACCTCCGCGTCGCAGACGATCGCCCGCGCGAGCCCCGCGCGCTTCTGCATGCCGCCCGAGATCTCCGACGGATACTTCTCGGCGGCATCTTCGAGGCCGACCGCCTTCAGCGCCGCCGCCACGCGCCGGTCGATCTCGTCCGCCCTGAGCCGCGTCGTCTCGACGAGCGGCAGCGCGACGTTCTCCCACACCGTCTTCCACGCGAGCAGCGCGCCCGACTGGAAGAGGTAGCCGATCCTGTCCGTCGCGACCGTCACCTCGCCCGCGTCCGGCTCCAGCAGCCCGACGATGTGCTTGAGCGTGACGGACTTGCCCGTGCCCGACGGGCCGACGACCGCGAGGATCTCGCCCCTCTCGACCGAGAAGCTGAGCCCGTCCAGCACCACGGCCTCGCCGAAGCGCTTGACGACGTTCCTGAACTCGATCACCTTCTCCGCCATCAGTAGAACACCCTCGTGACCATGTAGCCGGAAATGAGAATCGCCAGGAACGAGACGATGACGGCGCGCTGCGTGGACTTGCCGACGCCCGTCGCGCCGAGCGTCGTCCCCAGCCCCTCGGAAACGGAAATGACGCCGACGAGGAACCCGAAGACCGTCGCCTTCAGGAGCCCGACGTAGAGATCCTTCGCCTCGGACATCACCAGCGCCCCCGTCATGTACTGCTGGAAGTCGACGTTGAGCTGCGTCGCGCCGACGATGCCGCCGCCGACCGCGCCGACGATGCAGCAGTAGAACGCCAGCACCGGCGCCATCAGGACGAGCGCGAGGATGCGCGGCGCGGCCAGGAACCGCATCGGCGAGATGCGCAGGATCACGAGCGCGTCGATCTCGTCGTTCACCTTCATCGTGCCGAGCTCCGCCGCGATCGCCGAGCCGACGCACGCCGCGAGGCAGATGCCGCAGCAGAACGCGCCCATCTCGCGCAAGAGCGTCATCATCACCGCCGCGCCGAGGAAGATCTCCTGGTTGAAGCGCGCGAGCTCGAGGCCAACCTGCAGCGCGAGGATCATCCCCATGAAGAGCGAGACGACCGTGATGACGGGCAGCGTCCGGATGCCCGTCGCGTAGAGCTGGCGGAAGAGGTCCGCCCGCCCCGTCGCGCGCACGAGGACGGACGGGAAGAACGCGACGGCCTTCGCCGCCACGATTCCCGCCCATCCGACGGACTCGATCGGTTTGAGGATGCCCCTCATTGCCTGTGCTTCATTTCCCGTTTGCCTCGCCACCCTTGGCAGAGTTGCCGCGTATTATACCATCTTCTGGACAACCCTGCGCCAGGATCCGCCGGACTGCATCCGATGCGTCAGTCCTGCCAGGCGAAGCGGGCGAAGACGCCCGTGCGGAGCTGGGCGGCGGCGGACGCGGCACGGCGGCGGACGCCCGCGTCAGAGACGTTCCGCAGCTTGCCGAAGAGGCCCAGCGCTTCGCGGATGCGCCCGACGTTCGCGAGCGCAAAGCCGAAGTTCAGCATCGCGTGCAGGTTGCTGTGGCTGCGCGCGGGCGCGGTCAGCGCCGCGCCGAAGAGCCGCACGGCCTCCTCGTCGTCCCCTTCGCGAAACGCCGCGATGGCGAGCGCGTCCAGCATCAGCCCCTCGCGGTCGCGGCGCGGACTCTCCGCAACGCCGCGCCCCAGCCGCCGCACCTCCGCGAAGTCGCCCGGCTCGCCGCGGCACGCCAGCACATACGCGAGCGCGGCGGCGGTGGCGGCGCTCGGGCGGAGCCGCAGGCTCTTGCGCAGCATCGCAACGCCTTCCGCCATGCGGTTCTCGCGCGCGCACGCCTCGCCGCCGAGGACACGCAGCGCCCGCCAGTGGTCGGGGTCGTCCGCGAGGACCCGCGCGTAGACCGTGCGGTCGCTCGCGAACGCGCGCACCGTCGGCACGGCCAGCGCGATTTCGCCAATCGCCAGGCCGGCAGCCAGCGCCGTCGCCGCGCACGCCCGCCGCCGCGCCAGGGCCTCCAGCGCGCACGCGGCGAGCAGCGCGAGGAAGACGGACGGCAGATAGGCATAGCGGTCGGCATACGCCTTGTCGCCCGTCACGCCGAGGAGGCCAAGGACCGGCAGCACCGCCACAAACGCCGACAGCGCCACGTAGAGGGTCAGCCGCCGCGCAAACGCCGACTTCGGCTTCAGGCTCGCGTACCCCACGACGAGAACCGCCGCCGCCAGCACGGCGAGGCCCTGCACGCCGTCCAGCGGCCAGCCGCCGAAGACGGCGCGGTAGTCGAGGCGCAGCCCCACGGGCCACACGACGTGCGACACGTAAAGCCCCAGCGAAACCGCCGCATTCAGGAGACGCCAGCCGACCGCCGTGTCCGAGAGGTCGACGGCCTCCCGTCCCGTCGGATGCGCCTGCGAGACGACGGCGACGAGACCGACGCCCAGCGCCAGCAGCAGCATCGGCACGTAGCGGCGGAACCGGCGCGGCGCCGTCGGCGCGACGAAGCGCGCCGTCAAGTAGGCGAGGACGGGCAGGCAGACGGCCGTCGGCTTCGACAGCATCGCCGCCGCGAACAGCGCAAGCGTCGCGAGGTAAGGCCGCCAGCCGCCGCGTGTGCAGAAGCGCGTCCAGGCGAGGAGGCCGGACAGCCCGAAAAGCGTCCACAGCTCCTCCTTGCGCGAGGCGATCCACGTGACGGCCTCGACGCGCATCGGATGCACGGCCCAGAGGAGCGCGGCGGCGAACAGCGCCCACGGACGCGCCCGCGCGCCGAGGAGGCTGCGCAGGAACAGCAGCGCGAGCACGGCGTTGGCGGCGTGCAGGAACACGTTGACGGCGTGATGCGCCCTCCATCCGCCGCCGAAGAGCGAGACGTCCGCCATGTAGGAGACGGACGTGAGCGGCATCCAGATGGCGCCGTGGCCAAAGTCGGCGAACGCCGTGCGGACGTTCGCGAGCGACAGGCCGTCGCGCACGAAGGCGCAGCCCGCCGTGTAGCCCCAGTCGTCGAGGTTGAGATGCCCGTTCGTGACGCCGACGGCGAAGACGGCGCACGTCACGCCAAAGAGGAGCGCGACCAGCCAACGGAATCTCAATTTCACTTCGCCGGCTCGATCCGCAGGTAGCCGGAGACGGGGATCTCGACGTCCTGGAGCCCGCCCTTCAGCGCGACCGCGCCGCGCCGCGCGCCGAACGTGTCGAAGAGGACGCCGTTCGCCGGGCCGCCCGCAAGGCGCAGGGCGACGCGCGACTTCCCCGTCGCGTTGACAATGTAGACCGGGCGGTCGGCCGCGCCGCCGTCCGCCACCGTCGCGTCGCCGTAGACCGCGACGATGCGCGCCGCCGCCGACTCCGCCTCGATCACCGGGTAGAACGCCTCGAAGTGGCGCGGACGGAACGCGCCCTTCAGCAGCGTCTCGCGGTGTTCGCGCGTGAAGCCGATCCAGTGCGCGACCATCCGCCTGTGCGCCTCCGGCAGCTCGCGCAGCATGACCGAGTACTGGATCACGCCGAAGAGCGACGAGAGGACGAACCGCGCCGCGTTCTCGGCCGTGTCCGCCGCGTTCCACTCCAGCATGTCCGCGTGGACGGCCGTCTCGCCGGACGTGAGGCGCAGGTTCGCGATGCGGCAGCGGTTCGCGAGCAGGTCGCCGGGGCAGTCCGCCGCGCGCAGCATGTTGCCGTACTGGCGGATGCCGGGGCCGACGTAGCTCTGGCGGAACTCGACGAGCGCGTCCGGCTTGACGGACACGAGCCGCGCGTGGACGTCCTTCATCAGGCGGTCAACCGCCTCGGAAAGCGACTTGATGTCGCGTCCGGCGTAGTTCTCCTTCACGGCGGGATCGGGGCCGTGGAAGCCGATGGCATCGATGAAGTCGAGCTTGAGCCCGTCGAGGTCCCAGTCGCGCATCGCCTTCTCGTAGAGGTCGCACAGGAACGCGCGCACCTCCGGGAAGCGCGGGTCGAGGCACGAGTAGTCCGCCCAGCGCCCGTCGCAGTTCCAGAGGTACTTGCCCTTGAAGCGCGCGTAGTTCACGCTCCGGTAGCCGACCATCGGCACGCCGTACCAGATCATGTACTTGAGCCCCATGTCGTGGACCTTCCTCACGTGCGCGGCGAAGTCGGGGAAGCGGTTCGTGGAGACCTGCCAGTCGCCGCAGTAGGCGTAACCCCGGTTGCTGTCGTCCGTCTGCCAGCCGTCGTCGACGATCACGACCTTCATGCCGAGGCGGGCGGCCTCGGCGCATTCGGCCTCGATCCCCTTGTCGGACACGTCCTGGTGGAACGAGTACCACGCCGAGTAGAGCGGCTCGAACGCGGCCGCGGGGACGGGCGCGGGGTGGAGCGCGGCGGTCTTCGTGATCCACGCCGAGGCGGCGGCGATCGCGTCGCCGAAGAACACGTCGCGGCGGTCGAAGCGCAGCGTCGTCTCGTAGGCGCGGATCGGCGCCTCCGGCTCCCGGAAGAAGTCGACCTTCCACTCGATGCGGCAGCCCTCCTCGCGCAGCCCCGCGTGGAAGGCGACAAGCCGCTTCGCCTCCGAGCACGCGACGGCGAGGCGGTTTCGGTCGCTGTCGTTCAGGAACGCGACGAGCGGCAGGCCGCTGCAGAGGCGCGAGGTGACTTCGCAGCCCCAGTTCGGCGGCAGGCCGACCTTCTCCAGCTGCGTCGCCGTCCAGCGGTGGTGCATGTCGACCTGCGGCACGTCGAAGCGGACGGAGAACTTCGGCGGGGGCAGGTCTTCCGCCGCCGCGAGCCGGATCTTCAGCTCCGGCACGCCGTCCGCCCCGGCGGCGCGCGTGACGGCGAACGTCCAGCCGCCCGCCTCGGCGCACCGCACCTCGACCGGGCCCACGCCCAGCCCGTCAACCGTTTTCGCGTACTCCGCCGCGTCCGCCGCCGCCGCCGCGAGCAGCGCCAACGCACCGCACATCAAGATGCTATTCGCTTTCATGCCCCGTATTATACCAAAATGGCGGGCGGCCATGCGACCAGCACCCTTGCGACGCCAAGTGTCCGAAATCAGATTCGCGTTCATTTCCGCCGTATGAGCCCCCTTATGAAAAAAGAAAAACCCACGATCATCGTGGGTTCTCGGGAATGGTCGGAGCGGAGGGATTTGAACCCTCGGCCTTTTGCTCCCGAAGCAAACGCGCTACCAGGCTGCGCTACGCTCCGATTAAAGAAAGCCGGCGGCGCCCTACTCTCGCGCGGGCGAGTCCCGCACTACCCTCGGCGAAGGGGCCCTTGACTTCCGT
>CAKUGW010000080.1 GCA_934654805.1 uncultured Kiritimatiellota bacterium | reverse complement strand
ATTCCGTTCGTCCTGGTTGCCTCGTTCACGGGATGCCTTGTTCTCATGTGCGGCGCGATCTTCGCCTTCGGCTTCGCGACGGGCGTCTACGACTCCAACCTCTACGCCTCGCTTCTCGACGTCGTCAATCCGCGCTATCGCGCCTTCTCGGTCGGCATCTTCGGCTGCGGCGGCTGCCTGCTGGGCGCGCCGGGGCCGCTCGTGCAGGGCTGGATGATCAACCGCTTCGGCGACCGCGCCTCGATGGCCGCGCTCGCGCTCTTCACCCTTGCGGCGGCGCTCGTCGTCCTGCTGGCGAGGCTCGTCACGTTCAGCCGCGACCGCGTTCAGGCCGAGTCCTGCGCGAGGGCGGAAAACGGCGGAGGGGAAAAATGAGGCCGTCGGCTTCTCCGTGTCTCCTAAACTCCGCGCCCTCCGCGTTAAACGCCGTAGGCAGCTCGGCTTCGTCGCCCTTTCGGAGTCCACTCGCTATTTTCACGCAAAGAACGCGAAGGGGAAAGACGCTAAAGAGCGCAGAAACGCGGCGCGGTGTCGGCCTTTGCGTTGAAGGGATGTAGTTGTTTAAGTGCCTGAAAAACAAGAAGAAAGGATCGTCGTCAACATGAAAGCCATGTGTCTCGAAAACAGGGCGTTCGTCTGGAAGGACGTGCCCGACCCCGTCTGTCACGACGGGTTCGACGTGAAGATCGCCGTCAAGGCGTGCGCGCTCAACCGCGCGGACTTGATGCAGCGCCAGGGCATCTATTCGCCGCCGGAGGGCTGGCCGGACTGGCCGGGGCTCGAATGCGCGGGCGAGGTCCTGGAGTGCCCGGCAAACGGGCGCTTCAAGGTCGGCGACAGCGTCTGCGCACTCCTCGGGGGCGGCGGCTACGCCGAGGAGGTCGTCGTGCCGGAGGGGATGGTGATGCCGATGCCGAGGGGCTTCTCGTTCGCCGAGGCCGCCGGCGTCCCCGAGGTCTACGCGACGGCCTACCTCAACCTGAAGCTCGTCGGCGAGATCAAGGCGGGCGAGACGTTCTTCATCAACGGCGGCGAGGGCGGGCTCGGCATCGCGGCGATCCAGCTCGCGAAGCACGTCTTCGGCGCGAAGGTCGTCGCGCAGGTCGCCTCGGACGCGAACGGCGCGTTCTGCCGCGAGGTCGGCGCGGACGTGACGGTGAACCGCTTCACGGGCGACCTCGTGAAGACGCTTGCCGAGAATCCGCCGGACGTCGCGATCGACCCGGTGGGCGGGCCCTTGATGGGCAAGTGCGTCGCGACGATGCCGTACCGAGGGCGCTGGATCTCGCTCGCGTCGATGGCCGGGCCGGAGACGGTCCTCGACGTGAACCTCCTCTGGCGCAAGAACCTGCGCGTCATCGGCTCGACGCTGCGCGCGCGCACGCCGGAGGAGAAGGCGCAGATCCTCGCGGGGCTTGTCCGCGACGTGTGGCCGGCGTTCGAGGCGCGGCAGTTCGCGCCGTTTATCCACAAGGTCCTGCCGATCGCGGAAGCCGCCGAGGCCCACGCGATCCTGGAGCGCGGCGAGAACCGCGGCAAGGTCGTGCTGGAGGTGGGTTGAGATGTCGAGAAGTTGAGAGGTTGAGAAAACTGGGTGAGAAATGGGGACCCCGGAGAAATGAGCGAAAGATGAAAGAAATGGACGGAAATATGGTGAAAATGAAGAGTGTCGGGCGTGTGGCAGTCCTGCTGGCGGTCTCGGCCGTCGGGGCGCGGACGGCGGAGGCCATTGACCGCTCGGTCATGTCCGACAAGTACTGGGCCATCTGGAACGATGCCGAGCAGGCGCGGATTGACGCGGACATCGAGAAGAACCGCAAGGCGGATGCGTCCTTTGCGCTGGCCGCGCCGTCCGGCGCGGTCGTGAAGGTCGAGCAGCTGACGCACGACTTCCGCTTCGGCGCGCACATCTTCAACTTCAACCAGCTCGGCAAGACCCGGTACAACGACGCCTACAAGGCGAGCTACGGCAAGGGCGGCCTCTTCAACCAGGCGACCGTCTCGTTCTACTGGATTGACCACGAGCCGACGCCGGGGGCGTTCCGCTTCGACGGCAGTTCCCGCGAAGAGGAACGCTACTGGAACGGGCTCACGCGCGACGAGGCGATGGCCGACCGCTTCTGGCGGCGTCCGGCGCCCGGCCCAGTCATCGACTTCCTCAAGACGAAGGATGTCGCCATTCACGGACACATCCTCATTTGGGGCAACGCGAAGCCCTATTGGATCTACGACTGGTACTGTCCCGAAAACGAGAAGCGCGTCTTTGACGGGATCGGCATCCCGCGCCATTCGACCTGTTACGGCTGGGAGCCGTGCGGCCAGAACTGGAACAGGGGGTTCATGGGGCGCGTCGCGGCGGCTTGGATCGCACGGTACAAGAATCTCGACGAGCGCGCGCTTGAACGCGAGACGCCCGTCTACGCGGCGAACCTGCGGCGGATCTTCCGCAAGCGCGTGGCCGACGTCGCGGCGCGGTTCGGCGACGTCGTGGACAGCTGGGACGTCGTGAACGAGAGCGCGAGGGACCATGCGCGCTACCGCAAGTCCCGCACGGGGCTCGGCTACTGGTTCAGCATCTACGGCCTCATGCCGGGCGACTACCCGCTCCACGCGCTGCTGGACGCGAAGGCGGAGTTCGCCCCGTCCGCGAAGCTCGCAATCAACGACTATTGGGTCAACGCGGACTTTCTCGCGCAGGTGCGCGACCTGAAGAGGGAGGGCGCGCGCATCGACCTCGTCGGCTGCCAGATGCACCTCTTCAACACGAACGACTGCCGCCGTCTCGCGAACGGCGCGACGGACGTGGGCTGGGTCGGCTCGCCGCAAATCATCCGCGAACGGCTCGACCTGATGGCGAAGACCGGCAAGCCGCTCCACGTCTCGGAAGTGACGATTGCCGCGCCGGGCGTGGACGAGACCTCGCGGAAGATCCAGGCCGTGCTGGTGCGGAACATCTACCGCGCGTGGTTCGCGCATCCGAAGACGATGGGCATCACGTGGTGGAACACGGTGGACGGCGCGGGCGTGGCGGGCGAGCCGCTCGTCTCGGGCCTCTTCACGCGCGAGATGGAGAAGAAGCCCGCCTACGACGCGCTCGACGAACTCATCAACCGCGAATGGCGGACGAACCTGTCCGTCGCGACAGATGCGGACGGAACGGTCGCCTTCCGCGGCTTCAAGGGGCGCTACCGCTTGACGTGGACGGGCGCGGGCGGCCAGCCGATGACGAAACTCGTTGAGGTGAAATAAGGAGCGCGGTGCATGAAGGAGATTGCGTTCAACGGCAAGGTGGTGGTCGTGACGGGTGCGGGCTCCGGCATGGGGCTGCTCGCCGCGCAGGAGTTCGCCGCGCGCGGCGCCACGGTCGTGATGTGCGATCGTGACGAAGCCAAGCTTCGTCACGAGGTTGAGAGGTTGAGAAGCGGAGAGGTTGAGAGGGGGTTGGGCCTCGGCCAGGTCGTGGCGTGCCCCGGCGACGTGCGGAACTTCGACGATGCGCTTGCGGCGGCGGCGAAGGCGGACGGGCTGGGCGGCTGCGACATCCTCGTCACCTGCGCGGGCGGCAACGAGGCGCGGTGCTGCGCGAGCCGCGTGCCGTTCTACGAGCAGCCGCGCGAGGTCCTCGACTGGGGGCTGGACGTCAACCTGAAGGGGCCGGTCTACTTCGCGCGGGCCTGCATGCCGGCGATGGTGAGGAAGGGCGCGGGCGTCATCTGCTGTCTCGGCTCCGTGACGGCGTTCGAGGGGGACGGCGTCGGCGCGATGTACGGCACGGCGAAGAGCGGCCTCGTGAGCTTCGTGAAGTCGCTCGCGCTCGCGGGCGGGCCGCACGGCGTGCGCGCCGTCTGCGTGACGCCCGGCCCCGTGCTGACGCGCGCGGCGATGAGCGGAATGCCGACGGTGCTCGGACGCGCCGCCGAGCCGCACGAGCTCGTGGACGTGATCCTCTTCCTCTGCTCGGCGAACGCCTCCTTCGTCACCGGCACGAACCACGTCGTGGACGGCGGCCGCCTGCTCATGTACCAGCCCTACCGCGCGCCACTTCCGTGAGGGTCGCAGGACGCTGCAAATGGGGGTCTCATCGCAAGGGCGACGGCTTCGGTGCGGTTCGCCGCGCCGAGCTTGCGGCAGATGGCGCCGAGGTGCTGCTTGACCGCATCGGCGGAGATGGACAGCGCCTTGGAGATGTCCTGGTTCGTCAGGCCGCGCTTGACGAACGACAGGATCTCCTGCTGACGCGGGGTGAGCGCCGGGACGGCGGAGATTTCCGCGAGCGTGCTGCGGATTTCGGGCGAGAGGGGCGTCTCCCCGCGCGCCACGGCGCCCTTGACCGTGCGCGGCCCCGCCGTCAGGATGGCCTCCCAGTCGGGGTTCTCCAGTTCAAGCGGCGGCGCGTCAAAGACGTCGTGCGCGGATTCCCGGCGGATGCGGATGCCGTCGGGCGAGATTTCGCCCAGCTCGACCGTGAGGAGGACGGCAAGTGTAAACGTAAGAGCCAACATGTGTCGGCAAGTATGGCATAATTTGGCGTTCCTGTTGCGTCTGCGGCGAGATCGTCAAATCGGTGCCAAAGCGTCTTCGAGCGGGAGTCCGCCTCGTCGAACGCGTCGACTCCGCGCGTGCGCGCTCTCGCCGCTCGGGATTCGCGACACTGGCCGGGACGCGCCGCCGTGCAGACCGCGCTTAGGTCGCTCATCACGTCGCCGGGCCGGCCTCCCGCCCTCCGCCGCGCCGCCTCATGTGACAATGCGCGCCAGGGGCATGCGCCGGGACGGGCGTTCCGTCCGTGCGCGGCCAGTCAAGAAAGGAAAGGAACGAAGTCATGGCAAAGCACATGACCATGGACGCGAGGAAAGGCATGGCCCACGGGCTCGAGTGCCGACCGACCTTCGCCCAGATGGCGAAAATGTTCGGACGCGCGGTCTCCACCGTCGCGGACGAGGTGAGGAGCCGCACGCTCTGGAGCGACAGGGGCTACGGGCGCACGAACGCGGTCTGCGAGCACTTCGACACGTGTTCGAGGGCCTGCCGGAACGCCGACGGGAGGAAGACGCCGTTCAAGCACCAGAGTTCGTCTCGTTCCGCGGCGAGCGCGGACGCGAGTTCCCGGAGAAGTCCGGCATCCGCCGCATAAACGCGGAGAGCGTCGTGCTCGACCCGATCCTCCTCGGTGAGAAGTTCAAGAGGGAAGCCAACCGCGCCATCCCCCACAGGCACGGGGTCCTCTGGCGTACACGACCGAGGCACGGGCAGAGCCCGCTCATGGCCGAAAGCAGAAAAGCCCTCTTGCGAGGGCAGACGACAACCCGCATCTGCCAACGCAACCGCAAGTTTCCACGCAGCGACGGGGTGCGCGAGCATTGCGCCAAATTCCGGCGCGGCCGTGCGCGTCGGAGAGAGGCTCAAATCGAACGTCACCGTACGCCGTCGTCGATTCCGCCGCCAAGGCGGCAAAAATGGTATACTATTGGCCGCAAATATCTTTTGACGATTCAAAGGCTTGCTGTATGATGTCTGATCTGCACATTGACAACACGGTCTATCTTTTGCATGAGGTGTCGTGCGCCTATTTGCGGGCGCATAGCATGACGCGAAAGGAATTTGGCGCACTGGATGACAAGTTCCATCTGTTGCGCTATGTTGCGCTGTGCCCGTCGCGCTTTGATGCATTGCCTGAAGATCAGCTGGTAAAGGAACTTGATGATTATGTCCGTCAGTGTGCCTGAGTTTCTTTACCACGGTTCGATTTCTGTCTTTTCGCGTCCGGATGTGCGGAAGGGGCGTGGCTACAAGGATTTTGGCAAGGGGTTCTATATGTCGGTCGATGTCCGACAGGCGATCGGGATGATGCACAAGAAATTTGCGGAAGCGTCAAGCCTTCGTGAGATGATTGTCCTCCCCGAGCCTCGGGAGACGCTTTATCGCATCTCGCTTGACGCGAGCTTCTTGTCGGGATTGCGTGTGAAGACGTTTGATCGTGCAGATGGTGTGTGGCTTGATTTTGTCCTGTGGTGTCGCCGTACGGAGTCTGGAACGCATGATTACGATGTTGTCGTAGGCCCGACGGCAGATGACGATACGCGGCTTTTGATCAAGAACTATCTCGATGGGGTTTACGGCGACATGACAGACCCGGAGTCGAAGGCGACCCTTCTGCGACTGTTGAAGCCAGAACGCTTGGGCGTTCAATGGTTTGTCCGTTCGCAGAGCGTTGCGGATCGGCTCATCAGGAAGTTCGAGATTGTCGACTGGAGGGACTGCTTGTGACGGAAGCCATCATCAAGAATGCAATTGACGCAAGCGTGGTCGGCATGACGCGCCACGTGATGGCGACGCGAAACCTGCCAGACTACGAAGCCTATCGCGCCGTGTCGGAATCAAAGACCTATGCCTTGCTGTCTGACCCTCGCACGCGCCTTTATCTCTTGACGAACGTCGAATTGAGCCGTATCTACGATTGCGAAAAGGACGGGCGCCTTGAATGGGCGCTGAAGACGATTTGACGCAATTCGTCCGCCAAGGCGGTTTCGCCGCGCAAGCCTCACATGGCGCACTCCCCATTTGGGGAGGTTGCCAAGGGGGGACGTTTGGTGTAGAATAGTGCGCATGATGCGTATCAAGGATGCTGAAATTCTGTCTGGTGTGCTTAGTCTGGCGTTCGCCCTGTCGGCCGGGGCGGGCGAGCGTCCGCTTGACGTCGCGTGGCGGCGGCTCCTGACGGAGTTCCGCAGCGCACGCACGGGGCTGATCTACGAGCATTGCTCGGACGGCGACGCGACGCGCTTCCTGCCGCGTCCTGACGAGATCGCGCGGAACGAGCCCGTGGTGGCGGGGTGGAACACGGGCATGGAAGACAGCGTGCTCAATGGCTGTCCGCTGCTGCTGGCCACGATGCGGCGCGGCGACCGGGCGTCGTTCGACAGGCTCTATCCCGGCCTGATGCGGTGCGCGACGGTTTCCGGCAAGCCCGGCTTTCTCGCGCGTTCGATTTCGCCGGCGGACGGCACGAGCTTCTACTTCAACAGTTCACGCGACCAGTACACGCTGTTCGTCTACACGATGTGGCGGGTGTGGTCAAGTCCGTTCGCGACGTCGGCAATGAAGGACGAGATTCGCCGTGCGCTGGTCGACATCGCGCGCTACGCCGAGACGTGCGTGACGCCGGAGAACGGATTCGAGCTGTTGCGCTACGACGGCCGTCGCGGACAGGTCTCGCAGATGTGGACGGCGCATCCCGCCGCGCCCGCCGTCCTCGACTGCTGGAAGATCCCCGTCGTGGGCGGCCTTTCGCCGCACGAGTCGGAGCGTCTGCCGATGATTTGCGCGGCGGCCTACGCCATCACGGGCGATCCGCACTGGCGGGAACTTGAGCTGCGGTATGCGGACGCGGCGATCCGCATCGCCGGCCTTGGCCTGCCGTCCGGTATGCCGGGCTTTACGCTCTACCAGATGCAGGTCTCGCAGCGGCTCCTGTGGGAATGCGAGACGGACGCCGTGCGCAAGGCGAAGTATCTCGGCCTGATGCGGCAGACGGCGGACGTCGCGACGAACTGTTTCGTCCGTGTCAGGAAGCGACTGGCGGAACTCGGCGGCGACCTCGCCATGCCCGTCGGCGACTGGCGCACGTGGAAGCGGATCGAGAAATGTCCGGGCGGTGTCCTGAATGGCCTGCCCTATCGCGCGCCTGTGCGGTCGAAGCGGTTCGCCGAAGCCTATGAATGTGTCCGCGAAGCGGGCGAGCAGATCATCGTCCGCAAGCTGTGTCCCGGCCTTGAACTGACGCCGGAGGAAATTCAGGCGTTCAAGACGTTCGTTACGACGTCGGGCTTCGAGCGGCACAACTCGTCAGGCCTCGTCTATCCGCTGCTGGCGGAGGCTTTGCTGGAAACAGACGGTTCCGAAGCCTATTGACAAGGGGAGGATTGCCCGTTTCGTGTGTTGCCATTCGAGGACAAACCATACGCGGTCGAGGGGGTCTGCGAACGCAATTTTCCAGGCCGTCGCTTCATCGATTTGACGGCGTTCGGCGAGGCGTGGTATAATTCGCATTGATTTCGTCGGGCGGGAGGTGCCTCGCTCGGCAGCGAAAGAGAAAGGCGTGCAGATGGCTGAAGAAAAAAAGAAGCTGAAAGTCTATTGCGAGACGTCGTTCTGGAGCTTTCTGAACGGACGCCCCACGCCTTTGGCTCACATCGCCTCAAGCAGGCGGCGACGCTGCAGTGGTGGCAGGAGGTCGCGCCGAAGTGCGAGATTTACATTTCGCAGTATGTGAATACGGAGGCGCGTGGAGGAGACTCCAAACGAGCGGCCTTGCGCTGTGAAAGCATGCGCGGGGTCTCTGCCATCGATGCCTCTGTTCCCGATGTCACGGAGTTGGCCAATTTGTTGATGCGTGGTCACGCGGTTCCTGATTGTGAATCGCCGGATGTCATTCACATTGCGGCGGCAGCTGTTTATGGGATGGACGTGTTGCTGACGCTGAATTGCAAGCACATGGCCAATCCTGTCACTTTGCCCATCACGGCGACGGTTATCGCGAAAGCGGGCTATCAGTGTCCGATTGTCATTACGTCAGGTGGATTTCTTGGAGCGAAAGGAGGAATTCGCGCTATGATGAATGAAAAAGTTCGCATGGAAGATCCCATGGAAGAGATTTATGCAATTCGTCGTGAGATTTCCGCGCGATATGGGCATGACGTCTACCGTTTGGCTGAAGCCGCGAAAGAGTGGATGAAACGCGATCAGGCAAGTTGCATCCGCTATGTGCGTCTGCCGATTGCGCGACGGACGCCAACTGTGGTATAAGTCGCGCAGATTTCGTCGGGCGGGAGGTGCCTCGCCCGATGCACGGCTGAAACCGTGGTGGCTCTTTGAAACGGCGGGCGGGCACCGACGCCAGCCACCGGCTGAACGAATTTACAAATTTAGGTCTGACCTGATTTTAGAATTCGGGCGGCAAAACCTTTACCTGCGGTCGCACACTGGGCCGGAAGGAGAAGGACTCGCGGAAACCCATCCGAGGCCCGCGAGGCGTGCGCAACAGTACGTAGAGTAACTTCGTGGTAAAGCCGCTAACTTGGCCAGATAGAAGTGAAATGCGACTGTGCGTCACGTGGGTCATCCACGCGGCGCACTCTCTATTTTCAGTTTCTATCAAGGCTCTTAGCGGCGCCTACCACGAGACGAAAATCGAGGGTGCGCCGTTCTTTCTGCGTCGGAACAGCGTACTTGTCATGGTTGGCGCAGAAGGAGGTTGAAAATATGAAGGTTCGGGATCTGCCGTTCATCGCTTTGGCGTTATCGCTTTCACGGACGGGCTTGGTGGGACATGGATGGAAAACGGCATGACATTCAGTTACAGCCTGTCAGACGACGGGGGAGCGCGCGTATCCATCGCTTCATGCGGAGTCTCCGCATCAGTCGTGATTCCATCTGAAATCGACGGGCACAAGGTTACAGGTATCGAAGCAACGAGTTCAGAGTGCCTCGCAAATCTTGCTTCGGTGGTCATACCGAACGGCGTGACATACATCGGCGACGATGCGTTTCGCGGTTGCAGTAGCCTCATGTCGATAACTCTCCCCGATAGCGTGATAAGACTTGGCTTATGCGTTCGCGAACTGCACCAACCTCATGTCGATAATGATTCCCAACGGCGTGACAAACATTGGATATCAGGCGTTCGGCTGGTGTTACAGTCTCCAGTCGATCACGATGCCCGACCGCGTGACCTTCATTAACCGTGGTCTTTTCGGCCCTAAACCGTTCCTCGCTTGCTCCTTGTCAACGGTTTTCGTTAAGCCACGTGCGGGAACGACGGATGTCGTCGTGGAGATCCCGAATGGCGTGGACGCCGCGAAGGTGACGGTCGTCGTCGGGCCGGACGTGAAGACGGTCACGCCGAATGGCGCGGCTGTGCGGATCGTGCGCGGTGACGCGGACATCACGGACTTCCTCGACATCCCGGCGGCAGTTGGCGGCGTCGTTGACCTCGACGCGGCGACGGTGAAGGCGGTGTACGCGAACGAACCGCTCGACACGGCGCAGGGGGCGAAGATTGACCTCTCAACACCCACCCCTCAACACCTCTCCGACGCGCAAGGGCCTCGTCTATCGGCTGAAGGAGGGCGTGACGCTGGAGGCGCTGGAGGCGAACGCGACAGGCGACGCGACCGTCGGCGACGGCCAGCCGTGGACGCCGAACGTGACGGTGAAGGGCGGCGCGAGCGGCTTCTACTCGATCCGCGTCAGCAAGTAGCCGCCAGACAAGAGCAAGCGTGCCGAACCCTCGCATTTATATAAATGCGAGGGTTCGGTGTCTCTTGAGGGAATCGTCCCGAAGGCTCTCTTGGCAGGTTTCAGGCATAGGCACATTTGCGGGAGTCGTCGTCAACATGATATAATTCCAACCGATGAGAACATTTGCGGAAATCTTTCGCGAGCCGTGCTTCATGTGGGCTTGTGCAGTCCTCGCGGGCGGCTGCCTCGCGGCGGCGGGCGTTTTGCGCATGCGGAAGTTTCTGCTGGGGCTTTCGGAACGGTTCGCCAGATTGCCGTCGTTCAGCAAGGCCGTCATCGTGACGGCGGTTGTTGTCGCGACGGTCTTCGCGCAGAAGCCGGGGAATGTAGCCACGAATCAACACGAATCTGCACGAATCGAAATCCGTGAAAATCCGTGTCAATCCGTGGACAAGGATTCGTTTGAGCTCCGTGTCTCCGTTGCTCCGTGTGAGACAATCGTTTCGTCCAACGACGTGGCACGCGGCTACCGCCTCGAAACGGTGCGGACGAACGAGGCCATTTCCTACGCACGTCCGGCGAACGCGCGGCTCGTCGGCACATGGCATCTCACCGATGCCTACCGGGGAAGAGCATGGGTGTTGCTGGGGGAGGAAGGAAAAGGGAAGAGGGAAAAAGGAAGAAGTGCGGACGGTCAACTTCTTCCCTCTTCCCTCTTCCTTTTTCCTTTGGGCCCCCATGTCGTGACGTCGCTCTGGGCGCACACGTGGGGCAAGGTCCGTCCGCAGCTGCGGAACGCGTCGAACGAGATCGTCGTCATTGGCGCGCCGATGTTCGCGCGGCACGACCAGTCCTACCTCTGGACGGCGGCGACCACGAACGGCTCGGTCGTGCTGACGTGGGAGAACTTCTTTCTGGGGAATCCGTATGAAGGTGGAAAAGTGCCGAGGGGAGAGGTGCCGGGTGGAGAGGGCGTTGGACTGTCGTCCACGCACCGTTCCACTTTTCCACCGTTCCACTTTTCCACTGTTTCCGCGCAGCTTGAGCTGCGCGGAAACGGCGACTTCATCGCCCGCTCGAACGCGGTGGAGCGCGTCTACCGCCGCGTCAACCCCGACGACTGGGATGGCGACGGCATCCCGAACGAGGAAGACGCCGAGCCGTTCGCCCCGGCGGACGCACCGCAGTTCGGCCCGCACCAGACGCTGCCGGAGGGCGCGAACACGAACGCCTACTGCTGGGTTGATCTCGTCGTGTGCCGCGCCAACGCGAAGGTGACGTTCATGGGCGACGGCGCGTCGAACCTCGCCGCCCCCTCGTTCATCGCCGAGGCGGACGCGACGAACCGCGTCACGCTCCTCATCGGGAAGACGTACCGCGTGACGTGCCCGATGCCGTTCGAGGTCGCCGGCAGGTCGAGCGACGACATCGAGGAGTCGTGGGAGGAGGACGGGGCCGCATTGTGGCTCCATTGGTCCGTTCGGATCGAAGGAAAAAGTGCGAAGGACGAGGGAAGACGTGCTGAGAGGCAACGTCCTGACGTGGCGACAGAGATATCCGGCCAGCACAAGAGACTGGGCACATCCGCACTTCTTCCTTCTTCCCTCTTACTTCTTCCTTCTCGCAGAGGACAGCCTCCCCGGACATTCACCATGCAAGTTGTTCCCTCTGGGCTTGGCGGGGCGTTCACGTGGACGAACGTCTGCTGCCGCATTTCGGGGTGCGGCTACACGTTCTCGATCACGTGCGGTGACAGCTGCACCTGCGGCGGATGCACCGCGACGGGCTACCTCGAATACGAGGGCTACCGGCTTCCGGCCTACGGCGGCTCCTGCGGATGCGGCGGAAGCGTCGACCATCCCGGCGACGAAGACCCCGACGATGACCCACCCCTGCTGGGCGCGTCGGCGACGTTCTCGAAGCGCGTCGTCTTCTTCGAGGACGACTACGAGAACGCGCCGGGCGAGACCGTCCCGTGGCGGTCGACCGAGACGGAGCTCGACTGCTGGGCGTACGGCGGCACGCGCGGCGGGCATGTCCGCATCGAGATCCGGGGCGCGGACGGCCTCGTGCCCTACGGCGGACGCCCCCTGCCGTTCGAGCAGGACTTGGAGCCGGGCGAGGAGGTCGCGTTCAAGAACACCTACCGCGCCGTCCGGCCGAGCGGCGGCGAGGACGACATCGTCGTCACGGCGACGTTCGCGGAGAACGAGACGGGCTGGACTGCAACGACCGTCGACAGTGCGACGGCGGTCAAGGTCGAACTTGAGACAGTCGCTTCGATTCCTGAAAACAGAACGCGCCACATTTATGGTGTTGACGAACGTGTCTACTGCCGGAATACGCCAGACGTGCCTTGTCAATGGACTGTTGCCTCTCCTGCTGAAGTCGGAAAGTCTTTTGGCGTCTGCGTGCTGCAATGCCCGTTCGTCATGGCCTCTCTTGACTTAACCGTCACGTTGGACGGGTGTTCGTATGCCCCCACGACACGTCTTGTCGAGCCATCGGCCGTTGTCTGTCCGAATGCGGTGGCGCTTGACTTCGGGTTGCCCGCAGGTCACGCCGGGGGTGTAGGTCTGCGGCTGGATCTTTACGTTTCCCCAGACAACGTTTCCTTTTCAGGTTTGGCACTGCAAGAGATTCCGGCGAACGGGGCGCATGATGGCTATTTCAACAGCCTTGTCTTCACGAACATCTGGAATCATACCAAGGGCAGGAAAGCGGGACAATGGAAAGCCATATCGCCCGACAACTTCTGCATGACGGACGATGCCTGTCTGGGCGATGAAATGCCACGGCTATGTTCGGACGGAACAATTGATGGCAGCGACGCCCGCACTTGGTCAGACGGACGCATTGTCTGGCCAATTCCCATGGGGTGGCAAAGCCGCGACGCCTGTGATACGGACTTGCCGGAGCTGAAGCGAATGGGACGTTCTTACGCGCAAGTGTTCAAAATTGATTCGGATGGAACAACATCTGTCGAGAAGCACGGATTTGAAGCCGTTCGCGGCACAAATACGGTCATCCGGCTTCTGAAGAGAAATGGAGAATGAACGATGAGAAAGCGGTTTCTGTTTTTGGCTGTTGCCGTGCAAGAGGCGTCTTTCCTTTGTGGGTGCGGTGCCTCTGAAAAGGACGTTCCCGAATGTCGCCGCGTCAAGGACATCATTTCATACGTTGCCAATGAAGGGAACGCCATAAGTGACACGCGAATAACCCGTCAGTTTACGGATGCCTTGAGTTCCATTCAGGATCGTGCCGTGGAATCCAGATACTTGCGCGAATACGCATCGGCCATTCAGGCGCGACTGCCACGCATGCGGCGTGTGTGCGGCTATCTGACTGGTGCAGACCCGAATTTCTGGCTGGCCATGAATTGCTGCGACGAAATGAGGAAAAATGGTTTTCAGGCCGCAGACTGCCTGAATGTCCCCTTTTCAGTGCTAAAGGTTGTTTGCGACGAAATCCTGCTTGCGGAGACGGGTGCCGAATTGAACGGGAATGAGTGGCGCGAGGGTGAACGGCGCGCACACCTCCGTGGTCTTGCCATGCTTGCAAACCAGTGGATAGAGGCCCTTGACAGGCTTGTCCTTCGAGGGAATGACTGGCGTGTTCCGCCCGATGCGAAATCCGAATACCTCAGACGGCTATCTGGGTATTCGGCCATTGTTCAGCGTGTGTTGAAAACGAATCCGAGCAGTAGCGTCGAAGTGCAAAAACACGGCAATGCTGTCCGCCGTGAAATAAGCGGCGGAATCATCCTCAATGGAGTGCGGGTACAATGAAACGAAGCATATTTGCAGTTGTTGTCCTTTGTGGTGTGCTGGGCTGCGAGAAACGTCCGCGCGACATCCCGTCCCGGCGTGCGCCTGCGTTTCGTCTGAAGGGGTTTCAGGAGGAGCGTGAAATGAAAGAAGGCGAAAACTCCAGTTTCAGTTCGCCGCGTCCGGAACTAAACTTGGATTCCAGAACTAAATCCTAACTTTGGGTGTTGAGCCGTTAGGGCTGTCCTC
>CAKUGW010000079.1 GCA_934654805.1 uncultured Kiritimatiellota bacterium | reverse complement strand
AAATCCTAGGAGATTCCGGAACATGGTCACGACTTTCTGAAAACCTCTCTCGAAACTTTATTCCATAACCGTAAGAACGCGAGGTCTAAATGCCAATTCAGGCGTTTAGACCTGAGCGGCTTTTCGGCTATGGGATGCTAATGTTTCTACTTATAGGTTGGGGCTCCTCTTGCGGGAAGATGTCGATAACTTGAGAGGGGAGATACGCGGAGCCGCCGGTTGTGGGCTGGACGAGCTGCGGGAAGAAGTCGAGCCGAAGGGCCTTGGCGAAGCGGACGGCGGACGCGAACGTGATGTTGACCTCGCCGTGCAGCGCCTTGCTGACATAGGGCCGCGACGCCTTCATCCGCGCGGCGAGCTCAGTCTGCGAGATGCCCAGCTCCTTCATCCGAAGGAGCTGGCCCTTGAGGAACATCTGCCCGTATCGATCCACTGCCCGCATGACGCCGCGTATTGTACCATTTATGATAACGCCGTGGCAAATGCCGCTTCTCCGTCACCCTTATCCCGATTTTTCGAGACAGCTTATCCCGATTTCTTTCCAAGCCCCAGTAAATGCGGGCGAAAATATTTTCAGGCCATCCCGAAAGTGCCACGGACTTTCTCCGCGCGGGGCCGAAACCGCACAAAACGGGCTTTTCCCGCGCGATTCCAGAACTGGCGCAAGGCTCCGCCGCCGCACCTGTCTCCATATGAGGCAGGGGCGCATGCGCGGAGAAGCGCTCGTGGTGCACCTGGAGGGACTCGAACCCCCACGCTTGCGCAGTGGAACCTAAATCCACCGTGTCTGCCATTCCACCACAGGTGCGTTGACGCCGCGCCTCAGCAGGCCGCGCCCGGAATCGGGGACTTCGTGCGGCGGCCGGAGAGGCAAAGCGAGCAGAAGACCGCGAGGGCGAGCAGCGGCTGATAGTAGAGGCACTTGAGCAGCGAGAGCGAATCGACCGTCAGGTCAAGCCCGCGCGCGACGCCGATGGCGATCAGGATCTGCGCGCCGTAGGGGATCAGCCCCTGAATGACGCACGAGGCCGTGTCGAGGACGGACGCGATCCGCACGGGGTTCGCCCCGAACCGCTCGGCGCACTCCTTCGCGATCGGGCCCGCGATGACGATCGCGACCGTGTTGTTCGCCGTGAAGCAGTTGACCGCCGACACGAGGACGAAGACGCCGAGCTCGCACGTGCGCGGCCCGCGGATCACCTTCGCGATCCGCTCCGTCAGCCAGAGGATGCCGCCGTTCGCCTGCACGCTCCGGAAGAGCCCGCCCGCGAGCAGCGCGACGATCAGCGTCTCGCCCATGCCGAGCGTGCCCTTCCCGAGCAGGTCCATCGCGTCGAAGAACGCGAACTTCCCGAGGCAGCCGCCGATCACGGCCGACAGCACCGTGCCCGAGAAGAGCAGCATCATCACGTTGTAGCCGACGAGCGCCAACGCGAGGACGAACACGTACGGCAGGATGAGGACGAGATGCTGCCACGTCACGGCCGGCGCCTCGACCGCCCCCGCCGAGAAGCCGGAGACCGCGTAGAGGAAGAGCGCGACGAGCGCGGCCGGCGCGGCGATGAGCCCGTTCGCGAGGAACTTGTCCTTCATGCGCACGCCCTGCGTGCGCGTCGCGGCGATCGTCGTGTCGGAGATCATCGAGAGGTTGTCGCCGAACATCGAGCCGCCGATCACGGCGCCCATGAGGAGCGCGGGGCTGAGCCCCAGCGGGCCCGCGAAGCCAAGCGCGATCGGCGTGACGGCCGCGATCGTGCCGCAGGACGTCCCGATGGCGAGCGAGATGAGGCACGAGACCAGGAAGACGCCCGCGACCATCAGCCGCGCCGGCACGAGCGACTGCGCGATCGTCACGGCCGCATCGACCGCGCCGGAGCCCTTCGCGATCGTCGCGAACGCCCCGGCGAGGATGAAGATGAGGCACATGATCATGATGTTCGGCTCGCCCATCCCGCGCGCGTACGTCTCGACCTTCTCGTCGAGCTTCGCCGGGCCGACCAGGAACGAGACGGCCGAGGCGACGAGGAACGCCACCGGCATCGAGACCTTGTACCACGGCATCTCGAAGCCGAGCTGCCCGGCCCACAGGGAAAGCCCCACGTAGAACGCGGCGAAGACGAGGAACGGGACGAGCGCAAGGCCTCTGGGTTTCATGTGTCAGGCTTGCTTTCTGAGCTTGTCGCGATGCGAGAAGAAGATGCGCGTCTTGTTCGCGAAGGACTGCGCCTCCGGGTAGTTCGCGGCGGACGCGAGCTTCTGGAACGCCTCCAGCGCGGCCTTCTGCTGACGGTCGAGGCTCGAGGGGACCTCGAAGACGACGCGCGCGTCGAGGTCACCCGCCGAGCCGCCGCGCAGCGACGGCACGCCCTTGCCGCGCAGGCGGAAGACCTTGCCGTTCGGCGTGCCCGCCGGGATCTTCAGCCGCGCCTCGCCGTCCGGCGTCGGCACGGCGATCTCGCCGCCCAGCGCCGCCGTCACGGGCGAGACGGGCACGTCCACGAAGAGGTGCTGGCCCTCGCGCTCGAAGATGTCGCTGTCGCGCACGCCGATGAGGACGTAGAGGTCGCCGGGACGCCCGCCCCGGAGCCCGCCCGCGCCCTTGCCCGCGAGCCGCAGGCGCGAGCCGCTGTCAACGCCCGCCGGAATCTTCAGCGCGATGTGCTGGGGCTGCGTGACGCGCCCCGAACCGCGGCACCGGCGGCACGGCTTCTCGATGACAGTCCCCTCGCCGCCGCACGTCGGACACGTCTGCTGGATGCGCAGGAAGCCGCCGCCGCCCATGACGACGCCGTGGCCGCCGCACGTCTTGCAGACGACGCGCTGCGAGCCCGCCGCCGCGCCCGTGCCACCGCAGTCGGGGCATTGCGCCGGGATGTCGAGGTCCAGCGTCCGCTCGCTGCCGAACAGCGCCTCGTCGAAGTCGATGTCGAGGCGGAACGTCATGTCCTCGCCGTCCTGCGGCCCGTTCGGGTCGGCGTGGTAGGCCTGCCCGCCGCCCCCGCCGCCGAAGATGTCCTCGAAGCCGCCGAAGCCGCCGCGCGCGCGGCGCCCGCCGGCGCGCCCGCCGGCATGGCCGCCGAAGATGTCGCCGAACATGGAGAAGATGTCGTCCATGTTCATGCCGCCCGCGCCGAAGCCGCCGGCCCCGCCCGCGCCGTTCGCGAACGCCTGGTGGCCGAACTGGTCGTAGCGCTGGCGCTTCTCGGCGTCGTGCAGGACGTCATACGCCTCGGCGGCCTCCTTGAACTTCTCCTCGGCCACCTTGTCGCCCGGATTGCGGTCCGGGTGGTACTTCATCGCAAGCTTGCGGTAGGCGGACTTGATCTCGTCCGCCGTCGCCGTCTTGGACACGCCCAAGACCTCGTAGTAGTCTCTCTTTTCTGATGCCATACCGTTAAGCTAAACGGGGAAAAGGATGAAGGATGAAGTGCGGTGCTGCACACCTTCTTCTTGCGTCAAAGCCATCAACCGCCGACCTCCATGCTCCTTCCTTCTTCCTTCTTACTTTTTACCCGATGACACGACGACCTGCGCGGCGCGCAGCACCTTGTCCTTCAGCATCCAGCCCTTCTTCGACTCGATCGAGACCTTGCCTTCGGGAATCTCCGCGTGCGGCAGGTGGGCGATCGCCTCCATCCGCTCGGTGTCGAGGTCGAGCCCGACGGAATCGAACGGCTCCGCGCCGTGGTCCTTCAGCGACTTCAAGAGCGCGTCGTGCACCATCTGCACCCCCTTCACGAACGGGTCGTCGGCCTTCTCCTTCGCGTTCGCGAGCGCAAGCTGGAGGTTGTCGACCGCCGGCAGGACGTCCTTCAGGATGTCCGCCTCGGCGTAGCGGTACGTGTCCTCGCGGTCACGCGCCGCCCGCTTCTTGTAGTTGTCGAAGTCGGCGAGCGTGAGGGCGTAGAGCGTCTTCCAGTCGGGCTCCTTCGGCGGCTCGGCCGGCGCGGCGGATGAGGACGCGGAAGACGAACAAGACGCGCAGGACGGTTCGCCGTCTTCAGTTTCCTTCCCGGAAGATGTCGGCTCGGCAGACGAGGACGCAGAAGACGCACAGGACGGCTCGCCGCCTTCAGTTTCCTTTTCAGAGGGCTTCGCCGTCTCGGCCGCCTCGGCTTTCTTCTCTTCTTCAGCCATCGCCTTACGCCTTGATCTGGCCCGCCTTCGCGAGCATCTTCGCCTCGACAGACTGGATCTCGGCAAAGCCCTGCGAGCTGTGCGGATTCAGGCCGTTCGACGCCTCCATCGAGCTGTCGGCCTCGTTGTAGATCGTCGCCTTGAGGCCCTTGAGGCTCTCGAAGAAGATGTTGCCCTTGTAGAGGCCGAGCGTGACTTCGGCCGTCGCCTTGTCGGCCCAGACCTGGATCGCCGCGCGCGCCGCCTGCGTCGCCGGGTCGAACCAGCGGCCATCATAGATCTGGTCGGCGACGAGCTTCGAGAGCTGCTGGAAGAGGAGCGTCGAGCGACGGTCCATCAGCCCCTCGTAGATGTACCTGAGGCCCCAGCTCAGCACCTCCATGCCCGGCGCCTCGTAGACGCCGCGGCTCTTCGTGCCGATGATGCGGTTCTCCAGCGCGTGCTTCATGCCGATGCCGTTGCGCCCGCCGATCCTGTTCATCTCCAGCATGACCTCGTACGGCGTCATCTTCTGGCCGTTCACCGCGACGCAGCGGCCCTTCTCGAACTTCAGCGTGACCTTCTCGACCTTGTTCGGGGCCTTGTCGGGCCACACGCCCATCGTGGGCTTCACGATGCGCATCGACGTCTCCATCGACTCCAGGTCCTCCGCCTCGTGCGAGAGGCCCGCGAGGTTCGCGTCGGTCGAGTACTTCTTCTTCGTGCCGACGAACGCCGTGATGCCGCGCGCCGCGAGGAACGCGACCATCTGCGTGCGGCCGGGGAACTTCTTCAGGAGGTCCGCGTCGCGCCACGGCGCGTAGACGCCGAACTTCGGATCCAGCACGTTCGTGTAGCGCTCGAAGCGCATCTGGTCGTTGCCGCGGCCCGTCGCGCCGTGGACGAGCACCGTGCAGCCGGCCTTCTTCATCGCCGGGAGGAGCTTCTGCACCGTGACGGCGCGGGCGATGCCCGTCGAGTTCCAGTAGCCGCCGTCGTACATCGCCTGGCACTTCACCGTCTCGAAGCAGATGTCGGCCATTTCCCTCGTGACGTCGACGATCGTCGTCTCGACGCCGGTCGGGGCCATCTTCTTCTTGATGTCGTTGATGTCCTTCTCGTCCGGCTGGCCGACGTTGGCCGAGAACGCCTTGACCTTCACGCCCGCGTCCTTCAGCACGCAGCAGATGGTCTTCGAGTCGAGTCCGCCGCTGACGCACACGCCAACGGTCTTGCCCTTGAGGTCTTCGAGTTTCATGTTGACTTCTCCTTATCGTTGAAAATCAAGCGCGTATTATATCACGTTCGCCGCGCATCGGCAAACAGGCTCAGCAGCCGCGCGACACCGTCTCAAGCTCGCGCACGAGCGCGACGGCGACTCGGCACTTCGTCATCAGGGGGAAGCGCTTCTGCGATCCGTCCGGGAAGACGAACGTGACGCGGTCCGTCTCCGTGCCGAAACCCGAGCCCTTCTCCGTCACGTCGTTCGCGACGATGAACGAAAGGCCCTTCTCTCGGCACTTGCGCGCCGCCTCGGCGAGGACATCGTTCGTCTCGGCCGCGAAGCCGACAAGGGCGAGTTTGGAAGGTTTGGAAGGTTTGGGAGGCTTGGAGAGGCGGGAGATTGTCTTGAGGATGTCGGGGTTTCGCACGAGCTTCAGGACGCCCGACATCTGCCGCTTCTTCAGCTTCTGCGCCGCGCACCGCGCCGGCCGCCAGTCCGCGACCGCCGCCGTGGAGACAAACGCCACGGATCCACCGCCCCCGTTCGCGCAATCGAGCGCATTCCGAACCGCCGCGAGCATCTCGCGGGCCGAGACGACGTCCACCCGCCGCACGCCCTTCGGCGTCTTCAGGGCGACGGGCCCGGCAATCAGCGTGACGTCGTGCCCGCGCCGCGCCGCCTCGGCGGCGACGGCGAACCCCATCTTGCCGGTCGACGGATTCGAGAGAAACCGAACCGGATCCAGGTATTCGCGCGTCGGCCCCGCCGTGACGACGATCTTCATCGTCCGGGAATCAGACGTTCAGGGCCGCCTTGTCCTTCTTCACGGCGCCCTTGTCGAGACCCATCTTCTTGAGGTCGACGTTGACGACGCCCCACGGCTCGACGTTCCGCCAGTTGCCGCGCGTGAAGTCCGGCACGTCGACCGGCTTCGAGCCGCTGCGCACCGACGTCTCGGTGAGCTCGCAGAGGCAGCTCGTCGCCGCGAGGTCGTAGACGTCCATGTCAAGCGGCTCGCCGTTCTGCAAGCACCACGCCCAGCGCAGGTCCATGATGAAGTCCATGCCGCCGTGGCCGCCGACCTTCTTCGCCATCTCGGAGACGTCGCGCCACATCGGGTGCATGTACTTCGCGCGGAATTCCGCCGCCTTCTTCTCGTCGAACCACGCATGCGCCTTGCGGTCGAAGCACGTCTCCTCGAACGCGCACTGGAACGGGTAGTCGCGGACGATGCCCTTCGTGCCCGAGATGAGGTTGATGCGCGAGTAGGGGCGCGGCGAGCTCACGTCGTGCTGCACCATGATCGACTTGCCCTTCACCGTCTTGATGAGCGTCGTGTTCATGTCGCCCATCGCGGCCGGCGGATCCTTCTTGCGCGGATCGGCATCCGTCAGGAACTCCTTCTTGAAGTACTCGTAGTTGACGTTGTGCGGGCCGTTCTCCAGCGAGACGAGGTAGTCGAGGCGGTCGCCGCGGTTGACGCCCATCGTCTGGCAGATCGGCACGAGCCCGTGCGTCGGGTAGCGGTTGCCCTTGTGCGCCATGTTCTCGCCGTAGCGCCAGACCCATTCCGTGTTGTAGTGCTTGCCGACGGAGGGGATGATCTCGCGCAGGTCGTGGATGTACGCGCCTTCCGCGTGGTTGATCTCGCCGAACATCCCCAGCCGCGCGAGGTGAAGCTCCAGGAGCTCGATCTCGCCGTAGACGCAGTTCTCCAGCTGCATGCAGGGGATCCGCCACTTCTCCGACGCCTCGACGAGCTCCCAGCACTCCTCGGTCGTGAGCGCGCTCGTCACCTCGACGAGGGCGATCTTGCCGCCGTTGAGCGCGCGGAGCGCGACCGGCTGGTGCAGGGCCCACGGCGTCGCGCAGTAGATGACGTCGCAGTCGCCGAAGTCGCAGAGGTCCTTGTAGGCCTCGTCGCCGACATAGCTCTTCGGGACGACGGGGTGCCT
Organism: uncultured Kiritimatiellota bacterium; assembly: GCA_934654805.1. Taxonomy (GTDB): domain Bacteria; phylum Verrucomicrobiota; class Kiritimatiellia; order RFP12; family UBA1067; genus UBA1067. The sequence continues at coordinate 7,477 of CAKUGW010000079.1, read as the reverse complement.
GTGGTCGGCCAGCCACTTGAGGTTCTCCGTCACGCGCGCCGGGACCCTGTCGCAGAGCGCGACGACCTCGCAGCCCGGGATCTGCGCGACGCGATGGACGGCGCCCGAGCCGCGCCCGCCGATGCCGACGAAGCCCACGCGGACACGCTTGAACGGACGGAGCGCGTAGTTCTGCATGATTCCGCCTTCGCCGAACCCAAGCCGGTTCAGGTGGCACCCTGCGGTCAGCGCCGCCGCGCCCATCCAGGCCGTGCCCTTCAGGAAGTCTCTTCTGCTGCTGTTCATGTGTCGTTTTCCTTTCTGCGAACTTCGTCCGCTGTCGTTTGTCATTTATGGGATTCCAAATGCATTCTCACCGTATCAGCGAGAGGAACTCCTGGCGCACCTTCTCGTCCGCCCGGAACGAGCCCAGCACCGCCGAGGTCGTCATTTCGCTGTTCTGCTTCTCGACGCCGCGCATCATCATGCAGAGGTGCTTCGCGCGGATGACGACGCCGACCCCCTCCGCGTCGGTCTCCTTCATGACGGCGTGCGCGACCTCCTCCGTCAGCTTCTCCTGGATTTGCAGGCGCCGCGCGAACATGTCGACGATGCGCGCGAGCTTCGAGACGCCGAGCACCTTGCCCTTCGAGATGTAGCCGATGGAGCACTTGCCGTAGAACGGCAGCAGGTGATGCTCGCAGAGCGAGTAGAGCTCGATGTCCTTCAGGATCACCATGTGGTTCGTGCCGCTCGTGAACTTCGCGCCGTTCACGACGGTCTTCAGGCTCTGGCGGTAGCCGCGCGTCAGGAACGCGAGCGACTTCGCGACGCGCACCGGCGTCTTCTTCAGGCCCTCGCGTTCGGGGTCTTCCCCCAGCTCGACCAGGAGTTCCCGGACGAGCGCGGCAATCTTCTTTTCGTTCGGCTGTTTCATCCTACGTCGCAATCTGGCCCATTCGCCTCCGCACCGTTCTGTCTCGCCTCAGACCCTGATCTTGCCGGACGACGTGCGTGGGAACGGCTCCGTGCGCACGACAACCGTCTTCACGCGCTTGTAGACGGGCAACGTCAGGTTCAGCTCGCCGATCGCGCGGCGGATCGCCTCTTCGGACGCCTCGCCGTACACCTCGGCCCTGATCTCGCGCGTCTCGCCCTCGCCGGACACGACGGCTTCGCAGATGCCGGGGAGCGCGAGAATCTGCGCCTCCAGCTCCTCCGGCGCGACCTTCTTGCCGCTCGACAGCACGATCGTGCGCGAGAGCCGCCCCATGACCCAGACGGAGCCGTCCGCATCGATGCGCCCCAAGTCGCCCGTGTGGAACCAGCCGTCCGCGTCGATGACCTGCGCCGTGCGCTCCGGCATCTTGTAGTAGCCCTTCATCACCGCCGGGCCGCGAATCAGCAGCTCGCCCGTCTCGGACACCTTCGTCTCGAGGGACGGGCACTGCGTGACGTGTCCGGCGCAGCCGGCGCGCAGGTCGCCCGCCGCCGGGCCGACCGAATAGATCGCCGTCGTCTCGGTGAGGCCGTAGGCGCCGAGCACCTTCACGCCCTGCGCCGTCAGGCGGTCATAGGCGCACGGCGACATCGGCGCGCCGCCGACGAGAATCCAGTCGAGCGGCTGGCCGAGCGCGGCCTCCGCCGTCGCGCCGCGCTGGGCGATCTTCTTCGACAGCAGGTCGGCGAGCGCGGGCACGAGCGCGAGGACGTTGACGCGGAAGCGCTCCACGGCGTCGTAGACGCGGCGGAAGTCGGGGCAGACGCCGAGCGCGACGCCCTGCGACAGGAAGAAGTACGACGCGCAGCAGCCGTAGATGTGGTGAAGCGGCAGCAGCATGAGCGTCCGGTCGCCCGGCTTCACCGACAGCGCGGCGGCGTAGGATTCGACGAACGCCTCCAGCCCCGCGATCGTCAGCTCCGCACCGCGCGGCTCGCTCGTCGTGCCGCTCGTGAACATGATCATCGACACGCGCGACGTGTCGATCCGCTCCTCGTTCCAGATGCTCTCCTGCGGCGTGAAGAGTCCGCGCACCTTGTCGAGGAAGCGCTCCGTCTTGATCGAGCCGAAGCCGCCCGTCTTGAGGCCAGGGCAGAGGTCGCGCACGGCGTGCGCCTTCTCGCAGTAGAGGGCCGAGTAGACGAGCACGCTCGCCCCCGTGAACCGGATGCGCGCGGCGATTTCCTCCGGCGTGAGGTTGACATCCATCGGGATCACCGTCGCGCCCGCGAACATGATCGCCACGTGCGCGACGAACCACTCGTAGGAGTTCTCGCCGAGGAGCGCGACCTTCTCGCCCGGCGCGTATTTCCGCACAAGCCGCACGACGAGATCGACGTCATCCGTGAACTGCCGCCAGTTGATCGGCAGCGAACGGTCGCCCGACGTGACGAGAAACGCCGGCGCGCCGGCCTGCTCCTTGCGCAGACGCTTGAACGACTCGAAGAGCGAGAAGCGGCGTTCGGTCTCGTAGGTCTTCTCGACCTCCTCCCACGTGCGCGTCGTGAAGAAGCGCGCAATCGCCGTATCGTACTCGGCCGTGTGGGCGAACGCCTTCTTCATGAGCCGGAAGCGCGTGTCGAGGCCGAGCGTGCCGCCGTGGGTCGCCAGCTCGTTGACGAGGTTCGGATAGTCGAGCGGATCCGTCACGGACGCGACGCGCAGGTAGTTCTTCGCCGACGCGCGCACCATGCAGGGCCCGCCGATGTCGATGTTCGTGCGCGCCATCTCCGGCGTCACGCCCGGCTTCGCGACCGTCTCGCGGAACGGATAGAGGTTCACGACGACCATGTCGAACGGATGCGCCGCGAGGCGGCGGAGGTCGGCCTGGTGCGCATCGTTGTACGTCTCGGAAAGGAGGCCGAGGTAGATCTTGAAGTCGAGCGTCTTCACGAGGCCGCCCTGCATCTCCGGCTGGCCCGTGTAGTCCGAGACGGCGACGAGCGTGTCCTTCGCCGCGTCGCCGAGAATCTCCTTTACCTTCACGTAGGTGCCGCCCGTCGAGTAGATCTTCACGCCGGGGCAGGCCTTCACGAGCGCGGGGACGAAGGCTTCAAGCCCCGTCTTGTCCGAGACGGACATGAGGACGTTTCGCACCGGAACGCGGTTGTCGATGCGGGTGACGATGTTCAGCGACATGATTCTCTCCGTAGGGTGAAAGGGAAATGTCCCCGTATTATATCAAAATCCGCACCAGCCCCGCGCGCGAGGCCGGGGCTTCACTCGGACTGGGCGACGACCTCCTCGCGGAAGCGCGGCGCGCGTCCCGTGCGCGCGAGCAGCGCGGCCTCGGCGCGCTGGCCGTCGTAGAATGCCGTGATGCAGTCGCCGCGCGCCTGCGCATCGGCCGCGATCGCCTCCGACAGCTCGACGCGGCTCGCGCTGCCGACGGCGAACTGCGCGCGCACCGTCTCCAGGTTCTCCGCCGCGCTGCGGACGGACGCGCGGGCGCTCGTGACGGCCTCGCGCGCATTGTCGCGGTTCGCGACCGCCGTCTCCAGCTCGACCGACAGCTGCTGCTCGGCCGCATCCACGTCCGCCGCCGCGCTTTCGAGCGCGACGACCGCCCGATCGACGGCCGTCGTCTTGCGGAAGCCCTGGAAGAGCGTCTGCGAGGCGGTCACGCCCCAGCGGAAGACCCAGAGCGGATCCGTCCAGCTGAGCGACGCCGTCGCCGAGACGGACGGATACAGGTCCGCAATCGCCGCATCGACCGTGTGCGAGGCCGCGCGGAGTTTCGCGCGGGCGACGCGCAGCGCGGGCGCGTTCGTGCGCGCGAACGCGAAGGCCGCGCCGACATCCTCGTCCGTTGCGGCAAAGCCGCGCCGCACCGAACCGACGCCGACCGGCGCCGTGCCGAACGCCGTCTGCCACGTGCCGCGTGAGGCGTCGACGCCGAGCGCCTGAAGCAGCGTCGCCCCCGTCGTCTCGACGCGGTTCGACGCGGCAACGACGGCCTGCCGCGCCTGCGCGAGGTCGAGCCGCGCCCGCAGGACGTCCAGCCGGTTGGCCTCGCCCGCCGCGCGGCGCTCCTCCGCCTGCGTCAGGTGCTCCGCATACTGCTGCGCGTTCGTCTGCGCGACCTCCAGGAGCGCGCGCCGCTCGAAGAAGTCAAAGTAGGCCGTCGCGACCTCCTGAAAGACCGCAAAGCCCTCGTCCGCCAAGGACTGTTCGGACGCCACGACCTGTTCGGCCTGCGCCCGCGCCTTCGCGGCGTAGCGCCCGAAATCATAGACCAGGAGCTCCAGCGACAGTGCCGCCGACGGCCCGCCCTTCGTCCGCCAGAGGCCGCCGTCGTCGATCCGCACGGCCTCGCTCGCCTCGCTGTGCCCGCCGGAGACGGAGAGCTTCGGCGCCGTCCACGGCGTGTCGCCCAGGACGGGCGCGTCGGCCGCGAGGGCCTTGAGCGCCAGCCGCGCATCCCGCACCGCCAGCGTCTTCGAGACGACGGACGGGCGGTTCGTCAGCGCGAACTCGACCAGGCCCGCCAGCGACCGCCCGCGCAGGTCAACCTTCGCCGATGCCGCGCCAGCCGCCGCGTCATCGCCCTTCGGCGACAGCGCCGCCTGCGCCCGGCGCGCGTCACGCACCGTCGAGCAGCCGACGGCCGCCGCCAGCGCCAGCCCGAACGCGAATCTCCCTCTCCTCATCTTCATGGGGAGGTATTATACCGACCGTCAGGGCTGCCCGTCAAGCGCGATCGACCAGTCGCCCGTCGCGCAGTTGAAGAAACAGCGGTAGGTCGTGCCGTCGGGCGCGCGGCGGAGAAAGAGGAGCTCGTCGTCCGGATCGTCCGGCTCCAGCCAGACGATTTCGCCCTGCGCGCCGAATGCGGGCTCGCGCTTCAGGGCCGTCAGGCGGCGAATCGTCGCCGCGCGGCCCGTGACGGACGTCGCGCCCAAGTCCTTCGCCTGCGGGCACCTGGTCTTCGACGTGCCGCCGGGCGGCGCGGACTACACGCTCACGTACCTGACGGCCGACGACGAGTCGATGCGCGTGACAGGCACGTACCGCTTCACGTCGAAAGGCAGCCCGTCATGAGCGCGGAATGGAGCGCGTGCGCGAATTTCCAGTGCAACACCGGGATGTTCAGTCCTGATCGGCTGGCCTGTTGAGCGGGCTTCAGCCGGGGGTTGAAAAATCAGGCGTTGGCTGTATGCTTTCTTGCAAAGCAAAAAAACGCAAGGAGGCAGCAATGGCCACGAAGGAACGACGAAAGACCCCACCCGGGGCTCCGAAGTACCACCGCCTGACGGAAGGGAAGCGTATCATAATCGAGACGCTGCGTAAAGAGGGGCTCTCGAACAGGCACATAGCGGACAGGGTCGGGTGCAGCCCCGCGACGGTCGGGCGGGAGCTGAAGCGCAACCTCGGCAAGAGAGGCTACCGGCACAAGAAGGCGCAGGCCAAGGCGAACCACCGCGCCGCCGTGAAGGCCGCGAAGAGGCGCAAGTTCACGGAGGGGATGTGGGCGCTGGCGAAGGATCGTCTGGCGAAGGGCTGGACGTTCGGGCAGATCAAGCAGGCGCTCGGCATCGAAGTGTACTTCGCGAAGCCCTACCACTCATGGGAAAGGGGGACGAACGAGAACCGCAACGGTGTCGTCCGGAAGGTCCTGCCCAAGGGCCGGTCGTTCGACGACATCGCCGAGGAGGAGATGCGCCGGATCGACTACATGCCCGACGACCGCCCGCTCAAGTGCCTTAACTGGCGCACGCCGAGGGAGGCGTTCGCGGCGCTGCTCAATCGGCACGCGGCAAAAACCGCGGCATAGCCGCCACCCGCTCCTTGACATTGCCTGCCCCTGGGGGCGGAATCTCCGGCTGAAGCCCGCCTTGCAAGCCCAATCCGAAACTGCTATACTGTCACCGTCAAGCAAGAAGGCATCGTCAGCACAGGGCTATGCAACGGGTGTTGCACTGGCTATTGGCTGGCGGGTACTTTTTGCCGTGCGGTCGCGGCGCGAAAAGCCTCGTGTCCGCCTTCGGGAAACAGGTGACAAGGAAACAGGTGACAATGAGAGCAGCGGAGACAAAACCGCCCGTCCTGCCGGAAGCGGACGGCCCTCTTCGGGGAAAGCGTTCGCGCAGGCGACTGCGCGACGTCCCCTGCACGATGTGCGAACTGGTCGATCGGCCCGGTCGCCGGGTCGTCGACCTGTCGCCCTTCGGCTTCCCCGAGATTCCCGTCGTGGGGGAGACGTATGCGCCGCGGACGACGCACGGGTCGATCTTCCACCGCCATGCGGGCTGCATCGAGATCACCCTGTGCGTGAAGGGAAGCGCGAAGTTCGACTGCATCGACCGCGTGTGCTCGCTTCTGCCCGGGCAGGTCTTCGCTTCCCAGCCGGACGAGGTCCACCGCCTGCGGATGAACCAGAAGGGCATTTCCCTCTTCTGGCTGTTCTTCCGCGTGCCGGCCGGGCGCGGGCCGCATTCCGTCCTCGGGCTTCCGTCCGACGAGACGGCGCATCTCCTGGCGCGCCTGCGCACGCTTCCGCGGCGGAGCTTCGCCGTCGGCGACGAGGCGAAGGAGGCCTTTGCGGCGCTTTTCCGCGCCTATGACCTGCCGGAGCGGCCGGCGGGGGCGAAGTCGCTGGCCATCCGGATCGCCGTCCTCCGGCTTCTTGCGGCCATCCTGCTCGCCGAACGGGGCGCGCGCGCCGCCGACCCGTCGGCGGATGCGCCCTTTGTCCGCCTGATCCGCGAGATGCGCCACCATCCGGAGGACCCGTTCGACGTCGACCGTCTCATCCGGGAGACGGGATTCTCCCCCAACACCATACTTTCGCGCTTCCGCCGGCTGACGGGACTGGCGCCCGGCGCGTTTCTCACGCGCTGCCGCATCAGCCGGTCCAAGGAGCTGCTGGCGAAGTCGGGGCAGTCCATAACCGAAATCGCGTGCCAGCTGGGCTTTGCGTCGTCGCAGCACTTCGCAACGCGCTTCCGCCAGGAGACGGGGCAGTCTCCGCGCGAGTGGCGCGATGTACAGAAAAACGCAAAGTAGCCACGCGAACGCCTCGTGCGCGGACGATATGCTATTCTTCTCTCCGATGAGAAGATATGCACTTTTCCTGCTTGCCGCGTTCCTCGCGCCCGCCCTGCCGGCCGGGGTCGCGCAGGACGGTCCGTTCGGGACGCGGTACGACTACGCGTTCGGCGCAGACGGCTGCTTCCGCACGGCGCACGGCACGTCGGCGCGGGAGCCGGTCGCCCCCGTGCCGGAGAGGTGGCGCGGCTACTTCTCCGGCGGCTTCGGCGTCGTCCCCTCGGGGCTTCAGCATCTCGTCGTGACGAACGGGGGAATCCGGGCGGGGGCGCTCGTCTATCACACCGTCACCGACCGCTGGTTCGAGACGAATCCGGCCCGGCTGGGCGTCCGTCCGCCCTATTCGTGGATCAACTACGCGGTCATCGGGCTCTACCTTCTCGGCATGGCGGCGATGGGGTTCTGGTTCATGCGGCGGAACCGTTCGTCGGACGACTACTTCCGGGCGGG
>CAKUGW010000078.1 GCA_934654805.1 uncultured Kiritimatiellota bacterium | reverse complement strand
GGTGGGCTTCCCGAAGAACCCGCCGACGGCCTCCCGCACCGAGGGACGCGCCGCGACCGGCTGGGGCGTGTCGCGCAGGAACTTCGCGAGAACGAGCGCCCACACGAGGCCCAGCGCGCCAAGCCCCCTGAACGCCCACCGCCAGCCGCCCGTTCCAAGACCCGTCAGGAAACCGCCCAGGCAGGCGCAGACGACGATGCCGACGTAGAACGTCGTCTGGTAGACGGCGAACGCGCGGGCGCGCGTCTCCACGTGAAGCTGTCCGATCAGCGACGAGTTCGACGGCGGCAGCAGCGACTGCCCCAGCGCGTTGACGACGCCGTAGGCGACGAGCAGGAAGAGGAAGCCCTCGGCGAAGCCCGTCGCCAGCACGGCGGCGGAGAAGACGGCCATGCCGATGACGATCGTCCACTTGCGGCGGAAGAAGTCGGCGAAGAATCCGGCGAGCGGCACCATCAGCCCGAACGTCGCGAAAAATGCCGTCGCGACGGCGCCCCGGGCCGCCGGCGACAGGTTCAGGTCGGCGCCGATCGCGGGCAGGACCGCCCCGTACACGTTGCGCGTCCCCTGCGCGAGAAAGTATGCGGCGGACACGAGCGCCAGCAGGACCCACTTGTAGTCGACCTTCTTCATGCGCGCCCCTGCCCTTCGTCGTCCGGCATCTGCCACGCGATGGCGGCGGCGGCCTTCTTGAAATTGCGGATCGTCGGCTGGTTGTAGGGCGTCCCGGCAATGTAGTCGTGGACGGCGAACTCCACGGCGCAGCCGAAGTGCGGGCCCAGGAAACGCTGCATCCGGCCATACCTTCCGCCGGCGAGGAACACCCACGGCGTCTTCATCTCCGCGCGCAGCCGCGTCATCGCCCGCACGCCCTCGACGAACGCCTCGGGCGTGTCCATCATCGTGACGAGCTTGACGGCATCCGCGCCGCGCGACGCTTCTGCCTGCAGCTGCGCGACGATCTCGTCCGCCGTGCGCGCACGGTCGAGGATGTGCGAGGACATGATCGCCTTCGCGCCCAGGCGGTGGATTTCGCCGATCGCCTGCCGCTGACGGGCGACGGCCGCCTCGTCCGTCGCGATCTGCAGGGGCGAGGGGCAGTACAGGTCGGCCATGACGTCCACGAACTCCGCACCCGCCTCCGCCGCCGTCAGGAGCGAGGCCATGCGCGCCGCGTCGTCCGCGCCCAGGAACTCGTCCTCCCGGTAGTCCGTGAACATGAACGGCAGCGGCACGGACGAGACGATCTCGCGGAAGTTCGCGCGCGTCCGCGCGGCGACGGGGAAGCGGTTGAGCTCAACCGTCACGCCGTCCGCGCCGGCGTCCAGAGCCGTCCGCGCCAGCGCGACGGCCTCGTCGACCGAGGCCGGACGGCACAGGAGCGAGACGGCGCCACAGGGGCAAGACAAAAACGACCTTTCTTTCATGTGGCGGTTAGTATAGCATTTCCACCTCGCGCAAGACCTCATTCTGTCACTAAAATTTATCTCACTTTACGCCTAATTTCATAACCGTCTGCGCGAGAGACGCCGTGATTTGGCCCGTCGGCCCGACGGGCCACGGGCGACTTGCGCCGCCGCTTCGCAACCATGTGCTCAGTCAGTCAACACATGAAAACTCTGCGGCCTCTGCTACTCTGCGCGAGAAGCAGCGCGAATCGCTTTCACATGAAAGAGACGTTGCTGTCGCTTAACACGGAGATTGAGGAGAATGGGATGCGCGGAGAGCGGACTTCACGCCAGAAGCCTTTGTGGCCCTGTGCGTTAAGAAATTTCCTTACCTGTCCCTAAACGGGTTGACGACACGAACACCGCCGTAAACTTGTTCCTCGTTCAGGTCTTCGGTCAGCAGCTCGTCACATTCATAGGCTTCTGCCGTAGCCAACACGAGTGAATCATAGAACTGCAACCCATATTCCTTTTTGACTCCCAGCGCGCGATCTGTCAGACAGGATCTTGTCTCAACTGTCTTAATGCAACGGAACTCGGTGATGTAGGCAAGAACCTCTTCCTCGGTCAAGGCCAACTTCTTCATCGCAACATTGGCGAACTCATTCAGCACTTGCCCGGAGATCAAATATTGAGGATTGCCCAAAGCCTCTGCAATGATAGAACGGGCGCGCCCTTGCTTGGAAGGATCCCGATCGTCGACAAGGTAGACAAAGACATTGGTGTCAAGGAACTTCATGAGCAAGACGTCTCCGGCTCGTATGCGTCCGCACGACTGAACGTGTAGGCCTTGCCGCGCAAACGCCCGCCCGTCCGCTTCGCCAATGCATCCAACCTCGACAAGACGGCATCCGCTTTTCGCTTGCGCGCCAACTCGGTTGCAAGGTAGTCCAAGAACATCTGTTCAAGGGTTGTCCCCTGAATCGTCGCATATCCTTGCGCTTCCTGCGCCATGGCAGGAGGCAACTCAATCTGAATGCTCATCTAATACCTCCTTTTGCCACGTATTATAGCATAACCCCTTCTGTTGCCGCAATCGCCACTCATTGCTCAACCCGAGTTTGCCAGTTGAATAGCTGACTGCGCTACATCGTTTTCCTTCATAATCCGCCGGACTGTTGCGTCCGACGGATTTTTTATCATTTGCGTGCCACATCTGACGCCAGACATGATATAATATTCACATATCCACATAGCGATTAAAACAAGGAGCAGCCTATGACGATCGAACGGGTCATCAACCACGGCATTGCGTACCTCAGACTGACGGCGTCTCTCGGGCTGAAGAAAGTCGGAGGACGTGTCGTTCAGCGCCGCAAGGTCGTGCTGAGCCTCGGGCCGATGTCACGGCACGACGACGGCAAGCCGGACTACCTGCGTCGGCTGCGGGAATCGTACAGGGCGGGCAGACCTCTCATCAAGGAACTGGAGCCCTATGTCGACGGTGCCGCGAAAGGCAAGGTCACCGTCACTTTCAGCACGGGAGACCCGACGTGCCTCGGCAAGCCCAGGCGCATGGCGGCGACGATCCTCGACCCGGTGTTCAACGCCCTCGGGCTCGACGGGCTCTTCGCCAGCGTCAAGTTCTCGTCGAAGATCGGATACGACCTCACGGGGATCGTCCGGCTCCTGACGTACGGGCGTCTGCTCGATCCCGCATCGAAGTCCGCGACGATGAGCCAGAACGACAGGCACTACCGGCCCCTGGTCTCCAGCACGAACGACGACAACGTCTACGACGCGCTCGACGTCATCCAGAGGCATGCGAAGCAGATAGTCCAGCGCATGAACACCTGCGTGACGCGCGGAACGGGACGCAGCTCGAAGGTCGTCTTCTACGACGTGACGAACTTCTTCTTCGAGACCCCGCGACCGGACCCCGACACGACGGACGCGGACGGCAACGTCATCGAGAAAGGCCTTCGCAAGATGGGCGTGAGCAAGGAGAACCGCAGGCAGCCCATCGTCCAGCTCGGGCTTTTCCTTGACGACGAGGGGATTCCGATCTCGTTCGGCATGTTCCCCGGCAACACCCTCGACCACCACACGTTCAGGCCCGCGATGGAGAAGACGGTCGACTCGCTCGGACTGAAGCGCTTCGTCCTCGTCGCGGACCGCGGCATGTACTCGGGGACGAACATGTGCCACGTCACCGACGCCGGCAACGGCTACATCGTCGCGAAAAGCCTCAGGAAGAGCACGAAGCGGGAGATCGCGTGGGCGGTCAGCCCGGAGGGCTACGACTTCTCCGACGAGAAGTTCCGCTGCAAGTCCCGGATCGTGAACCGCACGGCCGCCCTTCCGTACGGGAAGAAGCGCATCTTCAAGGAAAAGGTCGTCGTCTACTGGAGCAGGCACTTCTACGAGCGCGAGCTGCACGAGAACGCGTCCTTCCTCTCGTTCGTCGAGAAGCTCAAGGCAAATCCGGGCGGCTTCAGGATCACGGCGGCGCAAAGCCAGAGCCTGCGGCGGTTCCTCAGGAAGGACGTCCTCGACCGGAAGACCGGGAACGTCCTTGACGGCACGAAGCTCGCGGCGATGATCGACGACGAGAAGCTCGGCGAGTTCAACGAGCTCTTCGGCTATTGCCAGATCGTCACGTCCGAGCTCGACATGCCCGACCGCGAGGTCATCGACAAGTACCACGGCCTCACGCAGATCGAGGACCAGTTCCGCGAGATGAAGTCGACGCTCGAGACCAGGCCCGTCTACGTGCGGACGCGCGAGCACATCGAGGCGCACCTCATGATCTGCTTCATCGCGCTGACGATGATGCGGCTCATCCAGCGCAAGACGAAGGCGGTCCTCGGCCCGGAGTCCGGCGAGGAACTGGACTGGACATACGGCCTGCCCGGCGCACGGCTCGCCAACGCCCTGCGCGAATGGCAGGTTACGGAGCTTCCGGGCGACTACTACCAGATGCTGAACGCCTCGGACGGTGACATCGTGACGCTATTCAAGGCGTTCGGAATTGACGTCCCGGCAAAGATATACACGAAAGGAGACCTTCGCGAGGTGAAATCAGCCATCGACCCGTTCTGAACTGTATACACTAAAGATTATGAAGCCCGCAAGCGAAAAACGCACGCGGGCTTGGGCGGAAACGCGATTTTCGAATTTTCAACTGGCAAACTCGGGATGAGAACCGCGCGTTTGTCCACACGCCCAAATGGGTGTGTCGCCTCGGCGCCCTTGCACGGCGGAAAAGTGATATAATGTCAAGGTCATGTCCCTGATCGCCCTGACAACCCTTGGCATCCTCGCGATCATCGCGCCGTCCGCCGATGCCGATTCGGTCGATGCGCCCGCCGCCGCGTTCACGTCCGTCGCCCAAGTCAAGGCGCTTTCGGAAAGCGATTTCGGGCGGCACACCCCCTTTCGCCTGTCCGGGCTCGTCATCTCCTCCGGCACGAGCACCTTTGTCCTGGAGACGCCCGACGGCAACTGCCTCATGCACACGCCGACGAATCCGCCTCCGGTCGGCGCAATCGTCGTCATACGCGGACACACCAAGATTGACCGGTTCGACAAGGTTCCCGTCCTCCGCGCCACCAACTGGACGGCCGTGGCCAAGGGCAAGGTTCCCGCGCCCGTCGCCGCGAGCCTCGAAGACCTCCGTTCAGGGCGGTTCGAATGCCGACGCGTCCGCACGGAAGGACGCGTCATCGACGTCTGCAACGACGAGGTCGATCCACAGTGGCGCTTTCTCGTTCTCAGCGCAAGCGGATGGCAGCTGCCCGTCGCCGTCGGCCCGGAAACCGATGTCGGACTCTCTCATCTGCTCAACGCCCGGATCGCCGTCACCGGCATCTGCACAGCAAGGAGTTCCGGGCGACGCCGTTTTCTCGGATCTGTGCTGACGGCTGACTCGCGCGACGCGATCCGCGTCCTCAAGCCGGCGCCAAGCGACCCCTTCGCAGCCCCGCCACTCGGAAACCCACGCCTGATGACGCCCGAAGAAGTCGCCCGGCTCGGACAACGCACCGTGCGCGGACGCGTTCTCGCCGTCCTGAAGGACGAGATCCTGCTCCGCAGCGAGGAGGAAAACGTCCTGGACGTGAAGCTCATCGCCGGCGAACGACTTCCGAAGCCCGGCTCCGCCGTCTGCGTCGTCGGAACCCCGGAAACCGACCTCTACCACATTAACTTCACCTCCGCCCGGGTCAAGACGCTGGACGGCGTTCCGCAGGACTTCGACGACGCGCCCCGCAACGTCTCCGCCGAATCCATCCTCGCTGTCCGAGATGGCGCCGGCCATTTCGAGCCACGCTTTCACGGACAGGCCGTTCGGCTGTGCGGCATTGCCCGTTTTGTCCCGACAGAGGACTTTCCGAACATCAACCTCGACTGCGACGGACGCATCGTGCCCGTCTGCGTCCACGCCACCCTGAAAGACCTGTCGGCGATTCCACGCGGCAGCAGGCTGTCGGTCGCCGGGATCTGCCGCATGGACGCCGACGCCTGGCAGCCGAACCGGGCCTTTCCGCAAATCCGTGGCTTCACGCTCGTTCCGCGCACGGCAGACGACGTCCGCATTCTCGCGTATCCGCCTTTCTGGACGCCCCGTCGACTGGTCGGCACGGCGGCCGGGCTACTGGCCGCGGTCGTCGCCATCTTCTGCTGGCGCAGCTCCGTCTCGCGCGCAAAATCCCGTCTGCGCATCGAGGAGCGAACCCGCATCGCCGCCGAACTCCATGACTGGCTTGCGCAGAACCTGACCGCCATCTCCTATCGACTGCTCGCGGCGGGCCACGCGCACGCATCCGGCCCTTCGGGAATCCTGCGGCAACTTGGCGTCGCCTCCACGATGCTGAACTCGTGCCGTGCGGAACTTCGGCGCTGCATCTGGGATCTGCGCATCGACGCGCTGTCGGAACCCACGTTCGACGGAGCCGTCCGCAAGGCCCTTTCTCAGGTCGTCGACCTGACACAGGTCACCGTCCGCATCGACATCTCGCGCGCGGCCGTCTGCGATGCCACGGCCCACGCCATCCTCTGCGCCATCCGTGAGCTGACGGTCAACGCCTTCCGGCACGGACAGGCCTCGCACGTCCGAATCGCCGGGACAGCCGCCGACGGCGTCCTGACGTTCACCGTCACGGACGACGGACGCGGATTCGACCCGACGATCCGCCCCTGTTCGGACGAGGGACACTTCGGCCTCGACAACATCGCCAGCCGACTCGCCAAGGCCAACGGAACATTTTCGATCACCTCACAGCCCGGCAAGGGCGCAACGGGAACAATCACCCTTCGCGTCCGCTGAAACCGACATGAACGACATCAGACTGCTCCTCGTCGACGATCACGTCCTGCTGCGGCACGGACTCGCCGCCATCCTCGAACAGGTCGATGGCTTCGCCGTCGCCGGACAGGCGCGAAACGGCGTCGAGGCGCTTCCTCTCGTCCGAAGCCTCCGGCCTGACGTCGTCATCATGGATCTCGTCATGCCGGAGATGGACGGCGTCGAGACGACCCGCCGGATTGCGGAGGAATGTCCGGCGACGAACGTCCTGATTCTCACTTCTTTCGGAACCTCGGCTGACCTGGTTTACGCCCTGAACGCCGGCGCGACAGGTGCCGTCCTGAAGGACAGCACCGAAGCCGACCTCATCGAAGCCGTCCGAACCGTTGCGCGCGGTGACCAGTACCTCTCGCCGGACATCCGACACATGATCGCCAACGATCCGAATCCGCCGACGCTGACGGCACGGCAGTCGAGCATCCTGCAGTCCATCTCGCGCGGCCTGACCAATGCCGACATCGCCCTTCAGTTCGGCCTGACGACAAACGGCGTCAAGGTCCATCTCAACGCCATCCTGTCGAAGCTCGGCGCCGCAAACCGCGCCGAAGCCGTCTCCATCGCCTTCCGCAAGCATCTGCTGAAGGACTGACGACGGCCATTGACAGGTCACGGAAATTGCGGTTTAATGCGCAACACAAGATGAGTTAGAGTAGAGTTTTGCAAACAACCCGCCTATGTGGAACGGGCTCCCGGAATCAAGCGGTACGCGCCCATTCGGCGTGTCGGAGCCTCGGTCGGCGGCGCACGTGCGAAAGCCCTGATCGGATGGAACGAAGCCACGGCCGCCGCGCGCCACGAGCCGTCGGCGCGCCGCTCAGGCGAGGCAGGCGCCGTTCGCCGCGAGCGTCCGGCGCAGCGCGGAGACGTCGAGCGCGCGCGGCGTCACGCCCGCGCGAACCGAGAGCGCCGCCGCCGTCCCCGCCGCCTCGCCCGTCACCATGCACACCGGGATCAGCCGTGCGCGGTCGATCACGTCCGGCGCGACCCCGATCGCCCGCCCCGCGACGAGCAGGTTCTCGACGCCCGACGGCAACAGCGTCCGGTACGGGATCTGGAACGCCCCGCGCGTGAACGTGTCGTCGCCGCTCATCCCGATCGCGTCGTCGAACGCCGTGTGCGCGTCCGTCTCGGCCATCGCGAGCGTGTGGTCCGTCCGGACGAGCCGCGTCGCCCGCACGCCCACCTGCGAGCAGGAGTTCATGACGTACGTCTCCTCGAAGCCCGGCGTCGCGCGCATCCGCTCGACGAGCCGCCACATCTCCTCGCGGTGACCGAACTCGGCCCGCGTCAGGTCCTCGACCGAACACCCGTTCGCCTGGGGCCCCAGGCTGTTCTTCCAGAACGCGCCCGGCACCGGCTCGTTCGGGACCTTCGGGAAGCCGTCCGCCGCCGGGCTCGTCAGCTCCCGCCCCTTCGCCCGGCCGACGTTCCCGAGCCGGTAGACGAAGCCCACGTTGTGCGTGACCTGCCGGAAGTCCGCCCCCGCCTGGAAGGCGACGTCGCCGTCGCCCGTGCAGTCGACGACGCGCTCGGCGAGGATCGCCTCGCGCCCCTGCTTCGACTCGAAGACGACGCCCTTCACGGCGGAGCCGTCCTGCACGACGTCCACCCCCCAGCAGTGGAAGACGACCTCCAGGTTCCCCTCCGCGCGCGCCATCCGATCCATCAGCACCTTCGCCGCCTCCGGGTCGACCGTCGGCTGGTAGGGCCCGTGGTGGCGGTCCGTGCGGACGGCCCACTTGCCCATCGCCGCGCACCGGTCCATGAACTCGCCGCAGATGCCCTTCGTGACGAGGCGCTGCTCCCCGCCGCGCGTCCCCTCGGCCGTCCCGATGAGGATGAGCACGAGCCCGTTCGTGAAGAGCCCGCCCAGCGAGCCGTAGCGCTCGACGAGGACCGTCTTCGCGCCCGTCCGCGCGCTCGCGAGCGCCGCGGCGAACCCGGCGGGGCCGCCGCCGACGACCACGACGTCCGCCCGGCGGAAGACCGTCAGCTCGCGCGCCGGCTGGACGACCCTGCCGTCCTTCAGGAACGCGCTCGGCACGTCCACCGGGAACTTCGGGATGTCGCGGATGTACCGGCAGGTGGAATAGTACGGGTCGGCGATGTACTCGCCCGGCGGCAGCGGCTCGTGCGCCGCCCCGTCGCCCCGCGCGCGGCCGGTCGCCAGGGCCGCCGACGCAAGGCCGAGCTTCTTCAGGAAATCGCGCTTCGTCAGATGCATGGAATGTCCTCTCCCGTCTTGCCTCCAGGCGCTCACTCGCACGTCAGGCAGGCGTAGCCCGACGGCGGGACTGCCAGCGCCGTGCAGCCCGCAGGCACCGGCACGCCCTGGGCCACGAGGCGCCCGAACGTGTCGTAGACGTCCGCGCGGCGCGCCCGGTCGCACGAGACGACGACGCGTCCGCCCTCCGCCGCGTTGATGACATACGTCCGCTTCGCCCCCTCGGCCGGCGCGACCGTCCCGACGGCATAGACGGCGAGAATGCGCTCGCCCGCCGACTCGGCCTCAAGAAGCGGATACTGGTTCTCGGGCCGGTGCGGGCGGAACTCGCTCTTGAGAAGCGTCTCGCGATGCGCCTGGGAAAACGCCAGCCAATGGCGGATGACCGCCTTGTGGCTCTCCGGCAGGCGGTTCAGGACCATTGAATACTGGACGGTCGCGAACAGCGCGTTCAGGATCGGCTTGGCCGCGCGTTCAGGCGTCTCGTCCGGGCTCCAGACGAGCATGTCAGAATGAACGGACGTCTTGCCGGACGTGAGGCGGAGGTCGGCGACGAGCTTGCGGATCTTCGACGACTCGCCCGGGCAGTCAAGCGCGCGGATCATGTTGCCGTACTGACGGATGGCCGGCCCCATGTAGTGCTGGCGGAACTCGATGAGGACGTCGGGGCGAATCGCCTTCAGGCGGGCGAGCACGTCCTTCATGAGCACGTCGACCGCCTCCGGCAGGAAGCGGATGTCGCGCCCGGCGTAGCCGTCTTCCTCGGCCGGGTCCTTCTCGGGCGTCTTGAAGTTGTCGATGAAGTCGAGCTTGAGCCCGTCGAAGCCCCAGTCGCGGACGGCGCGCTCGTACGTGGCGATCAGGTACGCGCGCACCTCGGGGAAGCGCGGGTCGAGAATGCCGACGGCCCCGGCCCCCGTCCCCGGACGGTTCAGGAACTTGTCCTTGAAGCGGCTCCACGCCTGCGACTCGATGCCGACAAAGGGAACCGACATCCACAGGAGATAGCGCATGCCGAGGGAATGGACCTTCGCGACATGCGCGCGCATGTCCGGGAAGCGCTTCGCGACCGGCAACCAGTCGCCCGTCGCCGAATAGGTCGAGACCGACTTCTCCTTCTGCCAGCCGTCGTCCAGGATCGCCGTGCGCATGCCGAGCGCGGCGCCGATGGCGATGTCGCGCTCCAGCTCGTCGGCCCGCACGTCCTGCCAGTAGGCGTACCACGTCGAGTAGACCGGGTCGTACGCCGCCTCCGGGACGTACGCCGCCTCAAGACGCGCCGCCTCGGCCACCCAGTCGGCCGCCGCGCGGACGGCCTCCGACCAGGGCACGCGGCGGGCGTCAAGCCGCACCGTCACGGCATAGTCGCGGCGCATCGGCTCCGGCTTCGAGAAAAAGGCGAAGCTGCCGTAGAGCCGGCAGTCGCTCGCGCCAATCGTCAGGCCGTACTCGACCTTGCGGAACGCCTCCGAGCAGGCGACCGCGAGCGTGTTCGAGCCGTCCTCCGCGAAGGCGGCCGCGACCGGCGCGCGAAAGGCCAGCTCCGACGCGAGCGGACGCGCGCCCCACTCCTTCGGCCACAGCGCGTAGCGCTCGTCATACGGACTCCAGACGTGGTCGGCCCGCGCGCCCGACCGGTCGAAGTCAAGCGTGAAGCGCGGCGGGACCGCATTCGTGGGAGACGTCAGACGCACCGTGACCTCGGTCACGCCCGGCGCGACATCCCGCTCGGCCTTGTCAAGCGTCCACCCGTTCGGCACGGGACACGACAGCGCGGCCGTAGCCGCCAACAGCACAGTCATCATACGGCACCGCCCTCGTTCAGTCAACGCCGATCCTGTAGACCGCAACGTCCCCGTAGCGCGCCTCGTCCTCGGCCGCCTGGCGGCTGAAGCCCAGCGCCAGGACGAACGTGTCGACGTTCGGCGGGATGACGACAATCTCCTCGCAGAAGCGTCCGTCCGAATCCTTCTCCGGGCGCGTGCCGAGGTCGACGCTCGGGCGAATCCACCTGTCCTCGTGCTTCCAGCTGACGCCCGGGGCCCAGCCCTTGCCGCGCACGCGGAAGCGGATGCCGTAGACGTCGCCGGGCTGCACGTTTTCGAGACGGACGGTGAAGCCGCCGTTCTCCACGCCCCTGCCGATCCATTCCGCTCCTTCGCGCACAAGCGTCCCCTTCACCTTGCCGTCGTTCCACCCGCCGAGGTTCGATCCTGTCGCGAGGTTCTCCGTGAGGCCGTCGGGAAGGCGCGTGCGGCACTTGAGGCACTGGAGAAGCCGCATGAGGCCCGGCAGGCGCTCCTCGTACGTGACGCGCGACGTCGGCTCCGGAAGCTCGCGCTCGGGCCCCCACGGGATCCAGCAGTTCGCCTCGCCCCAGAACCACACGTACTCGCTCGCGGCGAACGTCGCCTGGTCGAGGTTCTGCACGAAGTGCCTGAGGCGCGAGCCCGCCAGCGGGCCGAAGGAATGGTGGTGCCCCACCGGGTTCGTGTACATCTCCAGGTACTGTCCGAACGAGACGCTCAGCTGGGCGCGGTACTTCGCGCGGTTCTCGGACGCGACAAGCGAGATGAGCGTGTCGCGCTGCTCGACGCTCGCCTGCCAGAACGCGCCGCGCGCCGCCTCGTAGTCGTAGGCGTTCTCGTCGCCGTCGATGAACGTCGCCGTCGGCGGCATCACGTCGAGGACGCCGTTCAGGAAGGCGGGCCAGAGGTCGCCGCGATCGGCCATCGCGGCGACGGGGTTCGCCGCCTGCGCATACCCGTTCGGCAGGTTCGAGAACATCCAGAAGGAGATGAGCTTCACGTCCGGGAATGCTTCGAAGATCGGCTTCAGGAGTTCGCGGCCGCGCTGCCGCGCCAAGCGCATCGTCTCCGCATAAGCGCCGTCCGCCTCTCTCCAGAAGAACTGGCGCGTCGCGTAATAGTCTTCCAGGTCGAGGCAGATGCCGACAAAGCCGCTTTCCTTCGCGAGCCAGCCGGCGACGGCCATGCTCTGGGCGACCTTGCCCCAGGTGGCGTCGTCGTTCCAGGCCGTGTGCGTACGCGGCGCGCTGAGCGCCCGCAGGAAGCTGTGGCGGAGCGACCTGTGCCTGAACGCGGCGCGGAACTTCGGGATGTAGTCGGCGAATGCTTCCTTTTCCCAGGCCGGGCCGTCGAAGACGTGGTTGTAGCCCATGCGCCAGTCATAGGGCTTCGGCGCCGTCACGTAGAGGCCGATGCCGTCCAGCGGCGTCTTGTCGAACGCGTCCGCGTGCTTGAGGAGGACGTCCGGCGACATGCCGCCCATCTCCCAGCCGAACGCCACGTACTTCTTCTCGACCGCCCGCGCCGTCAGCGCCGCCGACGTCAGCCCGACGGCCACAGCCGTCACGCGCATTCTTTTCGCCATCTTCGTCATGAATTTTCTTCCTTTCGTCAAAATCAGCGGATGATCAGCAGGGCGCCGTCCGTCGAGAACCGACGCAGGAACTTCTCCGGCGGCAGCGCGCCCTTCGTGATGCGCAGCTCGTCCAGGCTGCAGACGCCGGACAGCGAGCCGAGGTTGAAGCTGTCGCCGACAAGGCCCGGATCAATCGCGCACCAAGGCTCCGCCAGCGTCGCCTCCTTCACGAGCGTGTAGTCGAAGTAGATCCTGACGAGGCCCTTTGCGCCATCCTCCGTCGTCTCGGTCGTCAGGGCGACATGATGCCACTTGCCGTCGCACATGACGCCATCCGGCCCGCAGACGACGCTTGCGGCATGCTCGCCGTCGTTCACGCCCGTCCGGTCGCGCACGCTCAGATAGGCGCGGTGGTCAAAGCCTTGCGCGGCGGCGGAATAGGACATCAGCATGAAGCGTCCCGAGGTCACGCCGTTGCCGATCCGAAAGACAGAGTTGGCGTCCGCCACCTCCGCCGGATTCGCCGACCCCTTGTAGAAGAACTCGATTGTCGCCGAGGTGCAGACGTTCGACTGGAACGCCCAATAGGTCGGCGTCCAGTAGTATCGCGTCTTGTCGCAGGAGAGGCTCGACAGGTTCGGCGAACGGACGAACGTCCGATTGCCGTCCCGCAACGCCTTGCGCTTGCCGATGTCGTCCGCAAAGACCGCCGTGCCGCCGCTCCACGTCGCGTTCGCATTGTCCGCCTCGTGCACCAGCGACTGGCAGTCGCCGTCAAACGGCAGGTAGAGCAGCGTCTCGCCGTCGACCGGCGCCGCCGCCGCATACTGCCGCAGCCAGGCGTCCGGCTCCAGTTCCCCCACCGTGATCCGAATCTCGTCGATGCAGACGATGCCGCGCCGGCTGCCCAGGACAAGCCGAAGCGGGTCACGGCCGTCGAGTCCGGCGCCGCCCGTCCACTTCGCCGCGTGGTCATGCGACTGGATCAGGCGATAGTCCCGATACCACAGGGCCGTCGTGCCGCCCTGTCCGTTCGGGCGGAGGACGATGGCCACGTGATGCCATGCGCCGTCCAGAAGCGCGTCTCCGTTCGCAAAGACCTCCTGGCCCGACGCCGACTCAGCCCGGACATACGCCAGCACCTTTCCGTCGCCGCTGGGCTCGACTTTGACCTGCGGCGTCTGCAAGGCGGCGTTCTGCTCCAATTCGGCCTCGTCCAGCGGCGCGAGCGCAAAGAACGGGAAATAAGCCCCCAGCCCCTCGCCCTTGACGAACAGCTCGATCGTCACCGTCTCGACGTCATTCGACAGGGGAAAGCGGTTCAGGTCAATCGCCAGACGCGCGTAGGCCAGCCGGAGGCAGCCCGCATTCTCCGAGAGCGGATTCCCGAACCGATCGCAGACCGTCTTCGCCTTGACGTCGGAATCGTACGCAATCTCGGCGGCGTAGCCAGGCTCCAGATGCGTCACGACCGAATCCGCGTTCCGATCCGCAAAGACAACCGAACGGGCATCGGCGTCCAGGGGGAAGTGCGCAACCGTCTCGGCGGCTCGGCCCGTCGGAACCCGCGCGGCGCACAGCGCACTCGCAAGACACATTCCAAGGATTTTCGTGTTCATGTCGTTTCTCCTCATTTCGTTGTTCAGGACTGGAGGGCGTCGGCCAGGAGGTCGATGCCGCGTAGGTTGAAGTCACGCCCCTCCGGCGTGTCGAGATGGTCCCACGGGGCCATCATGAAGCCCTTCAGGCGCGCGGCGGAGACGTGGCGGCGGCAGAAGCGGACGAGTTCGCCCATCACGGGGTCGGCGGAGGCTTTCTTCGCGACGCGCGGCTGGCTCATCCAGTTCGACCCGCAGGGAACCTGCTCGAAGCCGGCCCTGTCCAGCTCAACGAAGAGGCCCAGGCGTCGGCCGTCCCCGTCCGCCGCCGAGAGGTCGAGGTCAAACCCCTTCAGGTTCTCGTCGTAGTACCAGTTCGACTGGAGGACGCTCTTGGGGCAGCGCGTCACGAATTCCCGATGATTCCAGCCGAAGTCGCTCCACATCCAGGCCCGCATGCCGGCGTCCTCGACGTCCCGCACGAGCCGCAGGAAGTCGTTCCACCAGAGCTCGCCCGCGCGCGCCACGCGGAACTCGAACGTGCAGGCCTTCTGCAGCTCGGCGGACTCCTCGTCGTAGCCGATGTGGAAGAAGCGCGGACGCTCGAAGATCTCCGCCGCGTCGCGCACGAGGTCGCGGCAGAGCGCGTAGTACTCCGGCGTCGAGATGCGGCGGCGGTAGCCCTTGAGCCAGCCATTGTGCGTCGTCGAGAAGTTGAGCTTCGGAACCGCCTCCAGCCCCGCCGCGCGGAGCCGCCGGACTTCGGCGCGCATCTCGTCGGCCGTCCAGGAGCCGGCCACCGCCAGTTCGGGGTGGCTCGGGAAGACGACGCCCTCGCCGAGGTCGACGACGACGCAGTTGAGCCCGCGCGCCGCCGCATGGTCCGTCGCCGCACGCCAGAAGTCCGTCCGGCACAGCAGGCGCGTCTGCGCGACGCGCTTGCCCTGAAGCCCGCTCGGCTCGCCGTCCGCCGCCCAGTCGCACCACATGTTGCGGCCGAGATGCAGGAGGATGGCGCGCAGCTCCGACGGGCGCGCGGACGCGAA
>CAKUGW010000077.1 GCA_934654805.1 uncultured Kiritimatiellota bacterium | reverse complement strand
GCCCTCCCGCGCGCGGCCCTCCCGCCGACGGACGACGCGGCCGCGACAAGCGCGGCCCTCCCGCCGACGGACGATGCGGCCGCGACAAGCGCGGCCCTCCCGCCGACGGACGACGCGGCCGCGACAAGCGCGGCCCTCCCGCCGACGGATGACGCGGCCGCGACAAGCGCGGCCCTCCCGCCGACGTGGGACGAGGCGTTCGCAGCCTGGCGCGCGGCGGCGACCGCGCTCTTCGCGCGGCGCGGGCGCGAGCTGCGCCGGCGCTCGCCCTATCAGCTTGCGCGGTGGATCGCGCGCCGCCGCACGCTCGGCGCGCTCGCGACGCTTGGGCAGGACTGCACGGTGCGGGTGCTGGAGAGGATCCGGGCGACGCTGGCGGACGGCGTGCCGCCGGACGTGGAGAGAGACTGGGAGGTGTTCAATTGAACGACACGAAAGAGGAACTTGACACGGAAGAGCTCCGGCTGCGGCGGCTGAACGCCCTCCGGGGCATCGTGCAGATCATCGCCCGCCGCTGGCTGTGGGCGTTTCTCGCGGCGCTTGTCGTCGTCTCCGGCGCGCTCACGGCGCTGCTCGCGCGGCGCACGGCCCGCTCCTGCGAACGGGCCGTCGTCACGACGAAGCTGCAGTTCTACCCCAAGAGCGCGGCGAAGATTCCGGCGCTGGACGCCAAGCAGGTCCTCCAGATCCTCACGCGCGCCGCGCTCGTGCGCACCTACATCGAGGAGGCGGGCCTCGTGGGCGTGGAGCGCCTGCGCGCGTGGATCGACCTCTCGGTCGAGCAGAACCGCTGGGACCCGCGCCTCTTCGAGATCACGACGAAGGCCAGCACGGAGGCGCGCGCCGTCGAGAAGGCGAACGCCTTCGCCGACGTCTGCCTGAAGGAGTACGAGGCCTACCGCCGCGCCGAGCTCGAGAAGTGGCTCACGACGATCGGCGCGCGGCGCCAGGAACTGACGGACCAGATCGCGCAGATCGACGGCGAGGAGCAGCGGCTCGCGCAGGCGGACGGGCTGCTCTCGCCGGAGGAGGACGCCGACCGCCTGCGGACGACGATCTCCGACCAGAAGGTGCGCCTTTCCGAGGCCGCCGTGAGGGTGACGAACGGGGCGCTGCGCGCGAAGCGGCTGAAGGAGGAACTTGGCGCCGTCTCCGTCAAGGCGTTCGGCCGCGCCGACGAGCTCAAGGCCCTGCAGGAGGACGTCCTCCGCGCGGAGAAGGAGGTCGCGCGCCTGCGGACGCTCTACACGGACAAGAACCCGCGCCTCGCCGTCGTCCTGAAGGCGCAGGCGGACAGCCGGGCGAAGCTCGACGCCTTCCTCAAGGAGAACGAGATGCCGGCGATGACCAGCGTGGAGCTTGAGCGCCTGACGGCCGTCTACGAAAAGCTCAAGGACACCGAGATCGAGTACGAGGTCCAGAAGTCCGGCAAGGAGGCGCTGGAGAAGGAGATCGCCGCGAACGAGCGGCAGCTGACGACGCTCGTTCGCCTCCTGCCGCAGTTCGAGGGCTTCCGCCGCCGGCGCGAGACGCTACAGGCGACGATCCAGGGGCTGGAGGAGACGATCTCGGACATCCGCTACCTCCAGGCGTCGGTCTCCGGCGACCTCGCGCAGGTCGAGCGCGCGACGGGCGGGAAGGTCGCCTCGCCGCTCTCGAGGAAGAACGTCGCGCTCGGCCTCGCCGGGGGGCTGTTCGCCGCGGGCGGCCTGCTGGCGCTGCTGGTGCTGGCGGACTTCGCCTTCGGGCGCGTGCGCAGCCCACGCGAGGTGGCGTGCTACCTGGGCGTGCGCCTGCTGGGCGCCGTCGTCCCGAAGGACCGCTGCCCGAAGGGCGTCGAGCACAAGGACCTCATCGACCGCATCTGCTTCCGGCTCGAGAAGGAGACCGGCACGCGCGCCGTCGTCTTCTTCGGGCTGCTTCCGGGCTGCCGGTTCGTCGACGAGCTGGCGGAGGCGATGCACTGGAACCTGACGATGTCCGGGCGGCACTCCGTCCTCGTCGAGATCGTCGAGGCGAAGACGTTCCGCGAGCCGGAGGGCGCCGAGGCGCTCTCGACGCTCTACGTGAAGGGGGCGAAGGCGTGGTTCGCGGTCGCGAGCCTGAAGGCGCTCTCGCCGTCGGAGACGCGGCTGCTCGCGGAGGACGTCGCCATCCTGCGCCGGCGCTTCGACGTCGTCGCCCTGCGCTGCGCGCGGCCCATCACCTCGGACATCTTCCTCCGCCAGGCGCTCGAGCTGGCCGAGGCCTGCGTCTTCCACGTCGGCGCGCGCCGGACGCCGCGCCGCCTCCTGCGCCGCCTCGTCGCCTGCGGGGAGCAGGCCGGCAAGGAGCCGCTCGTCATCGTGGACGGGCGCCTTTCGTACACGGACCTTTCAAAGGAGGCCATCTGATGGGACGGATGCACAAGACGGTTCTGGCGGCGTCGCTCGCCCTGCTGCTGGGCGGCTGCTACTCGGAGCGCTTCACGGGCAGGCTGGAGGCGTTTCCCGAGCTCGTCGACGCCGAGACGGCGGCGGAGGCCGAGTCGCTCATGAACGACGAGCAGCTCCAGGCCCGGGACCGTGAGCTTGTCGCGCTCAACAACGCGCCGCAGAAGCCCTACACGATCAACGCCGGCGACGAGGTGTTCCTCTCGGTCTACAACCACGACGACCTCAGCCGCCGCACGGTCGTCACGCCGGACGGCAAGATCGGCATCGTCTTCCTCGGGGAGGTGAAGGTCGAGGGCCTGACGCTCGCGGAGGCGGCCAAGAAGATCGAGAAGGGCCTCGCCGCCTACATCAACGCGCCGGCCGTGGGCCTCACGCCGGTCTCGGTCGGCTCCGAGACCGTGACGATCGGCGGCGCGGCGACCCACCCCGGCACCTACGTCATCTCCACGGGCATGAAGCTCTCGGACCTCTACGCGAAGGCCGGCGGGTCGAGCATCCGCCGCTTCGGCGACCAGGACCTCGACGCGGCCGACCTCGTCAACTCGCGCTTCGTCCGCGACGGCAAGTTCGTGCCCGTCGACTTCCGCCTCGCGATCGAGAAGGGCGACCCCGTCCACAACCTCATCCTGCGCAAGAACGACTACATCTACATCGGCGTCCGCTCCGAGGCGATGGTCTGCCTCGTCGGCGACGTGGCGAGCCCCTACAAGAAGCTCTGGGACAACAGCCTCGGTCTCGTCGAGCTGCTCGCCTCCGGCGGCTGGATGAACGAGACGCACTGGTCGCACGTCGTCATCATCCGCGGCGGCGTGGCGAACCCGCGCCTCTACCGCGTCCACGTCGACGCGATCCTCTCGGGCCACGCGCCGAACGTGCGCCTGGAGCCGGGCGACGTCGTCTACGTGCCGAAGGACAACGCCTCCGAGTACAACGTGTTCGTCCGCAAGCTCCTGCCGACGGCGCAGCTCCTCAACCTGATCGGGTATCCGCTCATGAACGCGAACTCGACCTTCCGGTTCGACTGAGGCCAGGAGGCGGACGGGATGCGAAGAAACGTCTTTGTTTTCGTCGATGCCCTCGGATGGGACCTCGTCTCGCACACGGGGTTCCTCGCCGACCTCCTGCCGCACCGCCGCGCCGTCGAGATGCAGTTCGGCTACTCGTGCAGCGCGATCCCCGCAATCCTCTCCGGCACGCGCCCCGCCGCGAACGGCCACCTCTCGCTCTTCCGCTACGCGCCGGAGGCGTCGCCGTTCCGCACGCTCGCGGCCCTGCGGCACGTCCTGCGCCCGGCGGCGTTCTGGCGGCGCGGCCGCGTCCGCCACTGGCTGTCGAAGGCGGTGAAGCGGGCGCTCGGCTTCACGGGCTACTTCCAGCTCTACGCCGTGCCGCTCGACCGGATCGGCTTCATGGACTACTGCGAGAAGCGGGACCTCTTCGCGGCGGGCGGGCTCGGCGGAATCGAGAACCTCTTCGACGCCTGGACGCGGCAGGGCGTCCGCTTCCACATCTCCGACTGGCGCCGGGGCGACGACGAGAACCTTGCGCGCGCGCTCGGGGCCGTCCGCGCCGGGGCCGAGAAGGTGTTCGTCTACACGGCCGCGCTCGACGCGATCCGCCACGATCACGCCGCCGACCTCGACGCGGGCGCGGTCCGGGCGCGGCTCGCGGGCTACGCGGCGGCGATCCGCGCGCTCCACGCCGCGCTCGCGGCGTCGGGGCGGCCGTTCGCGCTCACGGTCTTCTCCGACCACGGCATGACGCCGCTCGTGAAGACCGTCGACCTGCAGGCGGCCGTCGCCGCGACGGGGCTCGTCTTCGGGCGGGACTACGGCGCGTGCTGCGACGCGACGCTCTACCGCGTCACCTACCTCGCCGACCGCGCGCGGCGGCTCATCCCCGCCGCGCTCGCGCCGTTCGCCGCCGACGGCCGCTGGCTCACGGAGGCGGAGGAGCGCGCACTGGGCATCTGGCGGGCGGACCGCGCGTTCGGCGACGCGATCTTCCTCGTCAACCCCGGCGTGCAGATCGTGCCGAGCGACATGGGCCTCAAGCCCCTTGGGGGAATGCACGGCTACGACCCGGCGGACGAGCATTCGCGCGCGGCGATCCTCTCGACGGAGCCGGTCCCCGGCTACGTCCGCCACGTCGCCGACTATTTCAAGCTGATGACAGGAGAATGAACCATGACCATGAACATCACCCCCGCCGACGGATACGTCGAAATCCAGATCGACGGACGGCTTGTCGCCTCGTGCGCCGAAGCGGCGCAGGCCGCGCTCGACAAGGCCCTTGAGGGCAGCGCCAACCTGCTCCTCGACCTCTCGAAGATGACGCACATCGACTCGTCGGGTCTGGGCCTCCTCGTGCGCGCGCTCCAGAAGGCCCGCGCGGCGGGCGGCGAGGTGCGCCTCGCGTGCCTGCAGGCGCATCCCCGGATCGTCTTCGACATCACGAAGGTCTTCCGCGTGTTCGAGATTTTCGACACGGTCGAGGAGGCGCGCAAGGCGTTCGCCCCTTGAAGGTCGCCCACATCGTCCGCCGCTTCTCCCGCGCCGAATGGGGCGGGACGGAGACGGTCGTCGCGGCGCTCGTGCGCGAGCAGCGCGCGCGCGGCCACGACCCGCGCGTCTTCTGCACGGACGCGCTGCAGGACGGGGCGGGCGGGGCGGACGAGGCGCGTGTCGCGCGCTTCGGCTACTTCTACCCCTACTGGCCGCTCTCGAAGGCCGCGCGGCGGGCGCTCGACAAGAAGGGGGGCAACCCGTTCGCCTTCGGCCTCTTCCGGGCGGTCGCGGCGTGGCGGCCGGACGTCATCCACGTCCACGCGGGCGGGCGGCTCGCGGCGTGCGCCGTCCGGCTCGGCGAGCGGCTGGGCGCGCCGACGGCGATCTCGCTCCACGGCGGCGCGGCTGTCGTGCCGCAGGAGGAGCTTGAGCAGATGCTGCGCCCGCTGCGGCGCACGCTTCCCTACGGCGGCGTCCTCGACCGGATCCTGGGCCTTCGCTTCAACCCGCTCGCGCGCGCGAGCGCCGTTCTCGCGCTCTCGCGCGCGGAAGTCGCGCGGCTCAAGGCGCGCTACCCGAAGCAGCGCATCGAGCATGTCCCCAACGGGATCGATCTTGGGGGACAAGAGGGACCCGAGGGACTGGAGAGACGTGAGGGGCGCGCGCCCTTTGCCCGGCTTCTCTGCGTCTCGCGCATCGACTACCAGAAGAACCAGCTCGCGCTCCTCGACCTCCTCGCGGCGGAGCCGGCCTGCGCGCTGACGCTTGTCGGGCCCGTCACGGCCGACTGGTACGCCGCGAAGATCCGCGCGCGCGCGAAGGCGCTCGGCCTCGAAGGCCGCGTCACGCTCGTTCCGGGGCTGCCGCCCGACTCGCCCCGGCTCGCGGAAGCGTACGCGGCGGCCGACGTCTTCGTCCTCCCCTCCCTGCACGAGCCCTTCGGGATTGTGGCCCTGGAGGCGATGCGCGCGGGGCTGCCGCTTCTCGCGGCGAACGTCGGGGGGCTGCCCGACTTCGTGAAGGACGGCGAGAACGGCCTGCTCTTCGACCCGTCGCGCCCCGAGACGCTGGTCGCGGCCTACCGCCGCCTCACGCCCGCGTGTGCCGCGCGCCTCGCCGTGAACGGGCGCGCCACGGCGGCGGCCTACGCCTGGCCGGCGCTCGCCGAACGGCTGATGGCGCTCTACCGGGACCTCGTCGGGGGGGCGCGCCGATGAAGTACGCGCTTTTCGCCCTGGCGCTGGCCGGCTCGATTCCGCTTGCGGTCGTCTGCAGCCTCTCGAAGAAGTACATCGCGCGACTCATGGGCCTTGTCTTCGTCGTCGTCCTCTGCTTCGACGGCACGGCGGTCAACTTCATCTCCTACGAGTTCTACCGCGGCACGTCGCGCGGGCTGGAGGTCTCGCTCGCCTACATCCTCTCCTTCGCCGTTCTCCTGTCGGTCGCGCTGGCCTCGTTCCTCCGTCCCGTGAAGCGCACGTCCCTTTTCGCCAGCCCCGGCACGTGGCTCTTTCTCGCCTACTTCGCCTGGTGCGCCGTCTCGGCGGCCGTGAACGACAACGCGCTGCTCGTCCGGGAGGCGACGCTGGACGGCGTCACGGTCTTCGACTTCCCGCTGCGCGGGCGGATGCTCTCGCTCTTCGAGCTTTGGAAGATGGCGATGCTCTTTCTCGTCTATGCGGCGACGTATGCGTGCCTGTCTTACGTGCGCGACGTGAAGTCGATCGTCCGGGCGCTGGCGCTCGTCGTCCTCGTCGTCTTCCTGATGGTCGCGCGGGAGCATCTCGCGGGGATCTACAAGGTGCGCGGCCCGTTCCCGCACCAGAACGGACTGGCGATGTTCCTGATGCTGACGGGCGGCGTCTTTTTCGCGGCCTATCTCGGGCTTCCGAAGTCGCGCTTTCGGACGCTCTGCGCCTGGGCGTTCGTGGCGGCCTCGGGCGTCATCTTCCGCACGTACTCGCGCGGCGCGATCCTATGCTATCCGCTGTCCGTCGGCGTCACGGCCCTCGTCAGCATCGGCGCGCGCTTCTCCCCGACGAAGGTCCTGCGCCTGGCGCCGCTCCTGCTGGCCGGGCTTCTCGGCGTCTCCCTGATGCTGCCGAGCATCGTCGAGCGCTTCGAGAACGCGCCGAAGAGCTCGGGCGAGAAACGCAAGTTCTTCGCCCTGACGGCGCTCAACGTGGTGCGGGACCATCCGGTTGCGGGCGTCGGTCTCAACAACTGGGCCGTCTTCCTGAACGGGCACGAGGAGTATCAGGACCCCAGCCCCGCCGGACGGGACGAGAAGGGCGACATCGGCATCGTGGAGACGATCTACCTCCTGACGGCGGCCGAGTGCGGCTGGGTCGGGCTCGCGCTGCTGCTCGCGTGGTTTGTCTACTTCTGGCTGGTCGCGCTGCGGCTCGCGTTCCGGCTGGCGCGGACACGATGGGCGTACATTCCCGTCGGGATGCTGGGCGGGCTCACGGGCTGCTACCTGCAGTCGGGGCTCGAATGGGTCCTGAAGCAGCAGCTGAACTTCCTGCTTCTCATGGTGTGCTTCGCGACGCTCGCGTGGCTGAACCAGCATTGGCGTGAACTGCGCGCGGAGGCGTGAACGGGGGTGTGGAAATTGTCGTTGACCACAGAGCCTCATGACAGGAATGGATGCCTTGCGGATGATGGGAAACGAAAGGAAGAAGGGTAGACGCGGCCTTTTGCTCATGGTGTTGGCGCTGGGCGCGGGGATCGTTGCTGCGGGCGCGTTCGTCCTTGTCCGTCCGTTCGGTCCGTCGCCGCAGGATGGCGTGTGGCGCGTCTCATCCCCCGAACCGCGACTTGTCGTCGTCCAGGCGGACTTCACCGCCGTTGAACGTACACGGGATGCGCGAGTACTCGGTCTTGTGCGTCGCATCGCGCCTCGGCGGCTCTGGACGTGCGCGGCCCGTCTCCAGAAGTGGCGGCGTCCGGCCTGGGAGGCGAAGTTGCGTGAACCCGCCGACTGGCGGATTGTCGGGGCGCAGTTGTCGCGTCTCGGATTCTGGAAGGGCGCAATTGGGCAGACGCGGTTCATGGATTGCGACGGCCGTACCCATCCCGTCTACGGCGCGAATGTCCTCTACACGATTTTCCTTGAGCTGGACCGTCCGTTGAAGGACGGCGACATGGTTTCGTTCACTACGCCGTTCGGCAACGTCTTGCATTTTGTGCGACAGGAGGACTGTCCGACACCGTTCATCAAGGTGAATCAAGTCGGTTATTCGCCACGCGCCACACATCGCTACGCCTATCTCGGCGGCTGGCTTGGGACGCTCGGCGCGTGGGAACCATCCGAGGCGGCGCCACGCTTCGCGGTCATCGACGCCGGGATGCGCCAGACCGTCTACGCGGGGACGTGCCGTCTGCGCCCCAATCCCGGAAAGACGGCGGACGGCACGCCGTGGACGGGAGAAAACACGCAGGAAATCGACTTCTCAGCCGTGACGCGGCCGGGCACGTATTTCATCCGTGTGGATGGCGTTGGGCGAAGCGCGGACTTCACAATCGGCGAGGCAGGGCTTGTCACGGCGACGCGGACGCATCTCCACGGGCTTTTCGTTCAGCGGTGCGGTTCGACGGAAAAGCGTGCACCGCGCACGGCCTGGGAGGATGGTCCCTGCCACCTGAAGGTCGCACGCGGTACGTTTCCGCCGGACGCGGCGGACTATGCAGTGGGCAAAGACACTTCTTCCGGCTTCTTCACGGCGGACGGTCGACGGGTGGCGGTTTCGCACTTCGATATCATCCGCCGCAACACCGACTGGACGGCCGCGCCGGAATCCTTTCCCGGCGGTTGGCACGACGCGGCTGACTACGACCGCCGTCCGCAGCACCTGTCCCTTGTCGCCGACCTCGCGGCTCTCGCGCTCGTCAAGGGAGCGGACGGTCTGGGGCCCGTTCTCGACGAGATGGACTGGGGGCTCAACCATCTCCGTCTCGCCCAAACGGTGGACGGCGGCGTCGGCACGTGGATCGAGACGACGCGGCATCCGGTCGAAGGGGAGGGCATGCCGTCCGAGGACACGCTTCCGTATGCGCTCGCCCGTCCGACGCGCCGTTCGTCGCTCGCCTACGCGGCCGTCGCGGCGGAACTCGCGCGTTGCTCACCTGCTCTGCGCGAGAAGTATCTCGCATCGGCTGTCGCGGCCTGGCGTTTCGCCCGTCACACGCCGCCGGCGACGAACGTCGCGTTCAAGGCGTGGCTGGATGGCGCGAAGCGGACGGTCTTCTGGCGTGAGGCTCCCGACCTCGACCCGATCGACGAGCTGAAGGCCGCCATCAACCTCTACTGGGCGACGGGTGCGCCGGACTACTTGGAAGGTGTGCGGAAGCAGGCATTCGGCGCGCGGTTCGCGGAGGCGGCGAAGCGGACGCTCTGGCGGCGTTCGCCACTGGCGGTGCTGGAGTTGGCCCGTGAGATGCGGCCGGAGGTCGCCGTCGCCGCGCGGCAGGTGCGTGCGTGGATTCTGGATCAGGCCGACAAGCGGCTTGCCGCGCAGGAGGTGCAGCCCTACCGTTGGCCGCGCTGGAACGGCACGGATCTCGCTTGGGGTAACGCCCATCCGCTCGTCGCGGCGCGTTTCCTCGTCGCCGCGCATGCGCTGACGGGCGAGGCGAAGTATCTGAACGCGGCATTTCTTGCCTACGACGTCCACTGTGGGTGCAATCCTGACGGGATGACACTCACGGCGGGGCTTGGCGACGTCTATCCGACGCGCTTCCTGAGCCTTGCGTCAATCGCCGATACGGTGGACGAATATGTGGCCGGAATCACGCCGTATCGTTGGACGTACGGCGTCGGGCAAGCCGACTACGAACTCGTCCACACGCAGGAGGAGGTTGTGCGCTGGCCGATTTGGCGGCGGCGGGTCAATCTCGAAAGTCTGCACGTGCCGTCCGGTGAATATGCGGTCGCGGAGACGATAGGCTCCGCGCTTGCGGTGATGGCGTATCTCGCCGATTTCAAGGGTGACGCGCTCGAACGTTGCCCGCCCCCGCGTCCGCGCGGTCGCCCCGACGCGCTGCCGGGCCACTGGGCCTTGCCGTAGGCGTGGGTTGGGCCATGCCCCAAATCTCATCGGTTCCGCTTCATCGCGGGATTACCACATCAACGTCACCGACGGCATAGCAGGCGACTTCGGATTCGTTGAAGACGAAATGCCAACCGTCCTTGCCGATTTTCATGACGACGGCGTCATGCAACCGCTTTTTCAGTGCGGCACGATAAGATCATGCGAGCCGTGTTAAGGCATCCGTAAATTTCTTTGACATCTTCGCGACAATTGTTGCAATTTCCCCACGCACACAAGACTGTTGTCGTCAACATGAGAGCGACTATGCCGCAACGGGTGCGGCTGAATTACGGCACCCGTGCCATGATGTCTGGGATGAATGCCGCATCCAATGTCGAGAACGCGAAACATCGCTTGCCGAGGCAATTGAGCGACGCCCCCACATGGATCAACGCCGTATTGTCGATAATGAGATAACGGTCATGGAACTTGTCCGTCAGCTTGACCGTGAGCGCGTTCGCATGTTGCTTGTTGAACTGTGCGACATCTACCGCGTGAAGACTGTTCGCCGCTTTCTTCGACGACCGCACAATCGTCACCACAACACCTGGACGTCTTTGCGCAATAAGCGGCAGGCAGGAATCGTCAAAGTAGGGGTCGATGACCACGAGTTCCTTCTTTGCCTGGCGGATGAATTTCTTCATCTGTACGAACGCATCGAAGAACTCCCCGTCGAAAAAGACCTTCTGCTGCGGGAACTTCTTGTCGTTCATCGCGTCGAAGATGAGCTTGAAGCGTTCTTCGTTGTGGGCTTGGTTTGCGTCGTTTTTCGACTGGTCGACAATCTGGCGACGTTCTGTGGCTTCAATGCGTGTCAGGAGCGGGGCAAGTGAAGCCAAGGTGCGGCGCATGGCAACGAAGGTGTCAATAATGCGAACCGATGCCGCAACGGCCGTTTTGGAGTTCAATACGGACGCTAACATCGTAACGCCGTGTTCGGTAAAAGCGTACGGCAAGTACCGAACTCCGCCTCGTTTTGAGGTCGCAAATTGCGACCTCAAAGGCGTGTCTGCGAACGCGCCCAATTCCTTTGAGGTCGCAAATTGCGACCTCAAACTCTCAATGTCCTCATGTGAGAGGCGAAACATGAATCGAGCGGGGAAACGGGCGACATTGCGTTTGACCTGCTCATTTAGGCGCTTCGTCGTCACTCCGTACAGCAAGGCAAGATCGCTATCAAGCATGACCTGGACGCCGCGAATCGTCAGGATTCGCGATTGGATATCCGTATCCGAGGCAGGAGTCAAGGGCGATGCCTTTTCCATTGAATGCTTCCCTTTTTAATCTCAAATTGCAGACTTAAACGCCGAACATTATAGCAAAATGCGGATTCAAGCGGGTGAAGGTTTGCTCTGCCTTTGCTCTGCCATATGCGAAAGCCGCACAGCGTGCCATTTCGCGGCAACGTCAGACGCAAGATGCCGTGTAAGTCGGGAATTTGGTATAATTCACGGAAAACCATGAAAGTAATATGGAGAATAACACGATTTGCACCGCCGGAGACCACAACTACCTGTGGGGTCTCTTTCTGCTCATCGCCTCGATGCGCCGCTTCGGCATGGACGAGCCGGTGATCGTCGGTACGAAGGGGTTCACGGACCGTGACCGCCGCGTGCTGGAGCAGTTCGGCGGCGTGCGCCTCGTCTCGCTCGACCACGCCGACCATTCGCTCACCTGCCACAAGGCGGAGGTGATGCTCGCGGCGGAGTCTGGGTACGTGACATGGGCTGATTCCGACGCGATGTTCAAGGGCAATTGCTCGAATCTTCTTCTGCCGCCGGACGTTGCACAGATACGCGTCCGCCGCCGGTGCGCCGCAGAGATGCCGGGCGCGTTCCCGAAGGGGCATGACCTTGCGCGCATCCTGCCGGCGTGGCGCAAGGACGTGGCCGATGCGGCGGGGCTGGACGTCCGCACGATTCCCCAGGTGACGGCGGCGGACGTCGCGGCGTTCCGCTCGTGCTCGGCATGCTTCCTGTCCGTCGCGCGGTCCCGGGAACGGTTTCTGCGCACCTGGCACACGCTCATGATGCGTCTCCCGAAGGGGAACGTCGGCGTGGTGGACAAGTCCCTCGTCGCATACCACCAGCTCGACGAGTCGTGCCTCAACGCCGTGCTCGCGTTCCTGCCGGACGCGCCGCGCGTGACGGAGACCTACGGGCTTGACCGTGATCCCGAACGGACCTATCTTCACTTCATCGGCCGCCCGAAGCCATGGGAAGGGTGGACGCCGCGCTCGGCGCGGCACATCGAGACGGTCGTCTCGACGGTGGAATGGGCTGTGGCCGAGGGGCTGGAGCTTCCGAGCGGCGTGCCCCCTCCGCTCCGCCGCAACCGCCTCGCGCTTCATCGTGCGACGGCGCGGTGGAACGAGCTCTGGTTCAAGGCCAGGAAACGGCTTTGTGTTGGAAGGAGGCGCGCATGAACGTGCCGCGCGTGAGTGTCATCGTGCCCGTCTACAACACGGCGGCGCGGCTGGGCGCGTGCCTGGAGTCCCTGCGGACGCAGCACCTCGCCGACTGCGAGTTCATCCTCGTCGACGACGGCTCGACGGACGGCTCGCTCGCGCTCTGCCGCGCCTTCGCGGCGAAGGACGCGCGCTTTCGCGTCCTCTCCGGGCCGAACGGCGGCGTGTGCGTCGCCCGCAACCGGGGGCTCGACGCCGCGCGCGGCGAATGGATCGCGTTCTGCGACTCCGACGACCGCGTGCGCCCGGCGATCTACGCGACGCTGCTCGCGCTGGCCGCGCGCGAGCGGGCCGACCTCGCGAGCGGCGCCCTCTGCGACTGCGGGCCGGAGAAGACGGCCGACGGCGTCGTCATGTTCCCGTTCGCGGGCGCGGCGGAGACGCTGCGCGGACGCGCGGAGATCCTCG
The DNA here is from genome assembly GCA_934654805.1 of uncultured Kiritimatiellota bacterium. GTDB lineage: Bacteria > Verrucomicrobiota > Kiritimatiellia > RFP12 > UBA1067 > UBA1067. The sequence continues at coordinate 2,203 of CAKUGW010000077.1, read as the reverse complement.
CGCGCGTCTTCTACCCGCTCCTCCTCGGGACGCGCCGCGTGAACGGCTACCTCGTCGCGAGCCTCTTCCGGCGCGACCTCATCGAGGCGCGGAAGATACGCTTCCGGCGCGGCATCACGATGTGCGAGGACGAGATGTTCCTCCTCGACTACCTCCTGTCGGTGACGGCGCTCGCGGCCGTGCGGAAGCCGCTCTACGACTACCTGCGGTTCGAGACGTCCGCCTGCACGACATACTACCGTCGGGAAGGGGATTGGAAGCGCGAACGCAACTGGTTCCTGCGGGCCAAGGAGAAGCTTCGCATCTTCACGGCGGGCGGCTTGGCGGGCGCCGACCCCGCGACGGCGCAACGACTCGCGTTCCTCGTCTTCTACCACGAGGCCCAGGCCATCTGCTGCGATCCCAGTCTGCCGTGGGGGCAACGCCGACGCGCCCTTGCCGATCTGCGCACGCGGTTCCGTCGCGAACGGATCGCGGCAAGGGGCTTTGGCGCGAAACTGTTCGCATGGGTGCTGGCATGGGCGCGGCCGCTTCTTCCCCTTCTCCTCTGGGCCAAGCGCCGCGCGGACGAGATCAAGAGACGGGTTGAGCATGCCGGATTGCCGAATGTGCCTTAGGGGCGCTCAGTTGGATTTTTGGTATAATATCGACATCAATGGAGGTATTCGATGACTATTGCTGATGTGGTGAAGGTGCTTGACGGGAAGCTTGTAGCCGGCGACGCGGCGAGTCCGCGTGTCGTTGGCGCCGTCGTGGCGAGCGATCTGATGAGCGACGTGCTGCTGTTTGATGCGGATGACGCGCTCATCCTGACTTCGCTCGCGAGCGACCAGGCGATACGCACCGCGCATATCGTCGGAGCGATGGGCGTGGCGGTGCACAATGCCAAGCCGCTTTCGGAGACGATGGTAAAGGTGGCGAACGACCTGCACATCCCGCTGGTGTCGTCCCCGCTTTCCAAATACGATGCCTGCGTAAGGCTTCACGACGCCCTTGAGATGGAGAAGCGCACATAGCGCGACGTAGCCGGAGGCCGCAAGATGGAAGATGTGTACAATCCTACGATACTCACGGGCGAACAGCAGCAGGACGACGACATCTTCGCCCGCGTTCCTCTTGATCCATCCAGCCTTGGTGGCGACGGTTCCGTCATAATAATGGAGCTGCTTCAGCGGTTCAAGGTGCGTGACGTGATGAAGCGGAAGGTCATATCCGTCGAACGCGGCACGACGATGCGCGAGGCGCAGCGAATAATGCGCGAGAACCGCATATCGGGTCTGCCGGTATCCGAGGATGGCCGCCTCTTCGGCATCGTTTCCGTAAACGACATCATAAACGCGCTCGACAACGGATGGATCGGCGACACGTGCGACGAGCACATGGCGACGAACCTTGTGGTGCTTGAGGCCGGGATGCCGCTCGCGTACGCGCTGCGCTATTTCGGCAACTACACGTACGGACGATTCCCCGTGCTTGACTCTACGCGCAAGCTTGTGGGGATAATCTCCCAGCGCGACGTGATGCGCGCTCTCCTCTACGAGCTGTCGGTTGAGATACGGAAGCTTGAACGCAAGGCCGCGCGTGGCGCGAATGCCCCGGAGCTGCATCCGGGCGTGAATTACCTGCGCAGGGAGTTCGCGGTCGTCCACAACGACCTAGGAAGCGCCGGGCGGGCCGCGAACGAGATAAAGAAGCTGCTCAAGGAGCGGAACGTCGACCGTTCGGTGTCCCGGCGGGTTGCTGTGGCCGCATACGAGCTCGAGATAAACATATGCATCCATTCGCATGGCGGCATCCTCACGTTCATCCTTGCGGACGACACGGTCACGATCAAGGCAAAGGATCGCGGGCCGGGCATCCCAGACATCGAATGGGCCTGCCGCGACGGCACGTCAACGGCCAATGACTGGATTCGTTCGCTCGGCTTCGGGGCCGGCATGGGGCTGTCGAACTCCAAGCGCGTATCCGATGAGTTTGACATACAGTCCGAGGTAGGGCGCTTCACAAAGGTCACCTGCCTGTTCCGCCTGAAGCACGATGATTCCGCCGACGCGACGAAAAGCGCATCAAAGGCCGGCGGGGTGTGACGGAGCCGTATCCCTGTCATCCGTGAATTGCAAGTCAGATGGGTCAATTTTCTGAAGATGGATCCGAGGGGCCTCGGCAGCAGTTCGAACATTCTCATTTGGTTGTCTCCTTTATG
>CAKUGW010000076.1 GCA_934654805.1 uncultured Kiritimatiellota bacterium | reverse complement strand
AGCCTTTGGGCGCAACGAACGCCGCGCCGAGTTTCGCAACGGCCCCTGAGCCTTTGGGCGCAACGAACGCCGCGCCGAGTTTCGCAACGGCCCCTGAGCCTTTGGGCGCAACGAACGCCGCGCCGCGCCCGGTGTCGCTGGGCGCGGCGGCGCGTGCGCCGTCGTCGCTCTTTGCCGAGGGCTACGTCGATACGATTCTCTTTGACGCGGCGGCGGTCGCCCACGCGCGCGCCTATCTCGCCGACAACCCGCGACGGCTCTGGGAAAAGCGCGCCAAGCCCGAACTCTTTGCCGTCTTGCGCGACTTGCCCGTCTCGCTCGGGGCGGGCGTTGTCGGCCATTTCGCGGCGATCGGCAACCACAACCTGCTGAAGGCCCATGCGATTCTTCAGGTCCAGTGCTCGCGGCGGTTCTTCGCCTCTGCGCGCGATGCCGCCGGGCGGCTTCTGAAGGGCGCGCCGCCGCGTGTCGAAACACCCGAATTTCGCGAGAGCTGCGAGGCCCTGCTGGAGGAGGCGGCGCATGGCGCGGTCTTGCTCTCGCCCTGCATCAGCGAGGGGGAGCGCGAGATCGCGCGCCGCGCCTTTGCCGCCGGGCATCGCGTCATCACGCTCGCGAACAAGGGCTTTTCGCCGCTCTACAAGCCGGGCGGCAAGCTGTTCGACACGTGCGCGGCGGGCAACCTGCTGATGCTGGCGCCCATCAACTGGCCCCACCTGCCGGGCGAGAAGCGGATGACGCGCGCGGACGCCTGCGTGCTCAACCGGCTCGCCCAGTGGATTGCCGGGCCGGGCGCCGTTGACATCATCTACAGGGGCATTCAGCCGGAAGCCATTGACCGACAGGCGCGAGACGCCGTTCGCGCAAGCGAAAGCGCACGTCGGACGCTGCAATCTGTTGAAAGAGAAAACACATGAAAATACATTCGTTCGAGACATTTGGCGCGGCGGACGGGCCGGGCGTGCGGTTCATCGTCTTCCTGAGCGGCTGCCCGTTCCGCTGCCGCTACTGCCACAACCCCGACACGTGGGCGAAGCCGTCCGCCGAGGAGGCGTCGGCGGACGACGTGCTTGCGCGCGCGCTCCGCTACCGGGCCTACTGGGGCGCGGAGGGCGGCATCACCGCCTCCGGCGGCGAGCCGATGCTGCAGGCCGCCGAAGTCGCGGAACTCTTCGAGAAGGCGCACGCGGCGGGCGCGACGACGTGCCTTGACACGGCGGCGGGCTGCTTCCGGCGCGGCGACGCCGCACAGGAGCGATTGCTGCGCGCGACGGACACGGCGCTCCTTGACCTCAAGCTCTTCGATGCGGACGCGCACCGTGCGCTCACGGGGGCGGACAACGCGCCCGTCCTCGACTGCGCGCGCCGCCTCGCCGAACTCGGCACGGCCGTCTGGATCCGCCGTGTCCTCGTGCCCGGCCTCACGGACGGCGAGGACGACCTCCGGCGGACGGGCGAGTTCATCCGCACGCTCCCGAACGTCCGCCGCGTCGAGGTGCTGCCCTATCACGTGCTCGGCGTCCACAAGTGGCAGGCGCTCGGCCTCCCCTACACGCTTGCGGACGCGCGCCCGCCGACGGAGGCCGAAGTCGCCCGCGCCCGCGCCCTGCTGACGCCGGCGAAGTGACCGCTTTGTCCGAGGGGCGGAGATTTTGGTATAATGTCCGCCAATCGAGGATCAAAACGATGGCAATGTGGAACAGGACGGCGGAAACGCTCTCGCGCGACGAATATGCGAAACTCCAGCTCGCGGGGCTTCAGAAGTCCCTCGCGCGCGCGTGGGCGAATCCGTTCTACCGCGAACGGCTCGCGAAGGGCGGCGTCGCCGATCCGGCGGACGTGAAGTCGCTCGACGACCTCGCGAAGCTGCCGTTCTTCACGAAGGATGACTTCCGCGAGGCGTATCCGCTGAAGATGAACTGCGTCGACCGGCGGGACTTGATGGAGTTCCACATGTCGTCCGGCTCGACGGGCACGCCGGTCGTCATGGCCTACACGAAGAACGACCTCCTCCAGTGGGCGGAGTGCATGGCGCGCTGCTATGCGATGGCCGGGCTGGAGCAGGGCGACGCCGTGCAGATCATGCCGACGTTCGGGCTCTTCAACGGCGGGTTCGGCTGCTACCACGGCGCGCGCAAGGCCCGGCTCTTCACGATCCCGGCGTCGTCCGGCAACACCGAGCGCCAGATCCGGCTGATGAAGGACTTCCGGGCGAAGGGCTTCGTCTCGGTCGTCTCGTACGTGCCGCGCCTCATCGAGAAGCTCGACGCCTGTCCGGCGGGCGAGCGCGACCTGCCGTACCTCAAGGTCGGCATCTTCGGCTCCGAGACGTTTTCGGACGAGACGCGGCGGCGCATCGAGTCGCGCCTCGGCATCGAGTGCTTCGACATCTACGGCATGACCGAGACGGGCGGCATCGGCACGACGGGGCAGGACTGCAGGTGCCACTGCGGCCTTCACGTCTGGGAAGACCAGTACATCACCGAGATCATCGACCCGGCCACGGGCGCGCCCGTGCCGGACGGCGAGTACGGCGAAATCGTCTTCACGTCCCTGACGCGCGAGGCGATGCCGATCCTCCGCTACCGCACGCACGACATCACGCGCATCCTCTCGCGCGCGACGTGCGCCTGCGGGCGCACGTCGCTCCGGATCGACCGCATCACGGGGCGGACGGACGACATGCTGATCGTCAAGGGTGTCAACTTCTATCCGCGCCAGGTCGAGCAGGCCCTGAAGGAGATTCCGGGCGTGGCGGACGAGTTCCAGATCATCCTCGAGGAGCGCCACGGCATGACGGAGGTGACGGTCAACGTCGAGGCCGCGCCGGGCGTGACGGGGCATCAGGTCGCCAAGCACCTGCGCGAGCGCCTCGGCTTCCTGCCGAAGGGCGACGTCTTCCCGGTCGGCGCGCTGCCGCGCACGGAAGGCAAGGCCCGGCGCGTCATCCGCAGGTCGCTGGACGCATGAGTGAATCTGTTTCGGGCGGTTAGCTCAGTTGGTTAGAGCAGGACCTTTACACGGTCAAGGTCGGGGGTTCGAGTCCCTCACCGCCCACCACTAAAAAACGTCGAAAGGGAGAACTCCGATTCTCCTTTTTTGGCTCTTCAGAGGTTTGTGAAAAAATCCATTGGGGGTTCTGGCCAATCTACAGGCCCGGGACTCATTGCGACTTGACCGGCTGATGCGCCTGTGCAAGCGAAAGGAGATGGGGCGATGAGCAAGACGGGACTTCCACTGTCGAGGCGGCTCCTGGACATGGCGATCGAACGGCTGTCGTCGCGTTTCGGCGAGGCGCAGAGGATTCGCCGCGCGGTGGCGAACACGATTGTCGCGCAGCTCATGCCGGACTGCGTCATCAAGGGCGGCAGTTCGCTCAAGTTCCGATACGGGGACATCGCCACGCGCGTGACGAAGGACATGGACGCGGCGCAGGGGGACGACCTCGACGCTTTCATCGCACGGCTTGACGCGGCTCTCCACACGGGCTGAAGCGGTTTTACCGGCCATGTCGTGAGGCGCGAGCCCGCATCGCCGGAGGATGTTCCGACAGCCTATGTCATGCATCCGTTCGACGTGAAGCTCGACTATAACCACAAGCCCTGGATGACGGTGCGGCTGGAGATGGGTGCCAACGAGGTCGGCGACACGCTTGACGCCGACCACAGGATCGCAAAGGCCTGAACAAGTGACTGACCGCCGCATTGGTGGCAACGGCACGGCCCCCGTCGCGAGCGAAAAGAATCCGCGCCCGTGATGAACGCGGCCTCGTCGCTATGAGTGTCGCAGGCTCTCCCGCGCGATGCGCGTGTCGCGGGTATGCGCCCTCCGCGATCTCCACGGGCAGCTCTCCCATTCTCCCATTCTACAATTCTACAACTCTACACGGCTAAACCGAAAACCCGACTCAGAACCGTCCCTGCCGGTAGGGCGCGTCGCCCTGCGACTGCCGTCCGCGCCAGCCGACAGAAGGGCGCGCGAGGCCCAATCTCCAGCCGCTAAAAAAATGTGAAAATTTTTGTCGGTGCGCGGCCTGACCTCCCATCGATCACGTGAAGCCCAATAAATAAAGGGCGAAATGCGGATCTGCCCCAGAAAAGATTGTCACCTGATTGGGTGAAGGGGGGCTTGCGCTCGCGCTATGAATTATGGTATATTGCGCACGTAGCCCATATCAGGACTCTGACGGGTGTCAGAGTTTTATGGTGTGGATACACTAAACTGAAGAGAAGAAGATGACGAAGAACGTCGAGAATGTGAAGGTCGGCGCGAACGGTCTGGGAACCGTTCGTGATGATGTTTCATGTCTCGTCGCCTCGCGCTCGGTAGCTTCTCTTCTCCTTAATGGCGCACTGGGTTGTGCCGGAAAGAAAAACAACATGAAAAAACTCATGATCGCAGCAAGCGCGGCACTCTGCGCCGCAGTAGGGTTCGGCGACGGGATCACGTCGGCCAACGTTGTCGGGTATCAGACCACCAAGCTGGCGGACAATAACTTCACGATGGTCTATGTCCCCTTCGTCCACGTCAACAACGACGGCAAGGGCCTCCAGCTCAACCAGGACATCTCCGTCGCGAACCTGACGGGAAGTGATGCTGTTGAACTTTCTGACCGCATCTGGATCTGGAATCCGAACCGCAGTTCCTACGACCAGTTCTTCTACTATGACGACGGCACGGAAGCGGGCTGGTGCGACGATGCCAACATGGAATACATCGAAAAGAACGAGGGCTGGGAGGACGGCATTCCGCAAGGGACGGCAATCTTCTTCAAGTCCAAGGGCACGGCAAAGTCCCTGACGGGCGCAGGCGCGATCGAGACCGAGCCGGAAGTCGAGCTGGTCATTGCGGACAACAACTTCACGATGATCGCCAACCCCTATCCCGTTGCGACGCAGCTCAACAGCACCAAGTTCAAGGTCGCGGGTCTGACGGGAAGCGATGCTGTCGAGCTTTCCGACCGCATTTGGATCTGGAATCCGGACCGCAGTTCCTATGACCAGTTCTTCTACTATGACGATGGCACGGAGGCGGGTTGGTGCGATGATGCAAACATGGAATATATCGAGAAGAACGAGGGCTGGGAGAATGGCATTCCGGCCGGGCAGGGGATGTACTTCAAGGCCAAGGGCGCAGGCAAGTCGGTCATCTTCGGCTCGCCTCTGAACTGAATTCGCCCATTCGATTATTCGACAATTCGATTATTTCTCTTCCAGCTGCACGGGGCTGTCTCGTGCGCAAAAACAGAAAACAGAAGAAACAGAAAGGGAAAACGAACAATGAAGAAACTCATGATGCTTGCGGCGGTCGCCTGCGCGGCGATTGGTGCAGAGGCGGCTTCCGTCAACTGGAAGTCCGTCAACTCGTCAACGGGGAAGGCAAGCTTCCTCGTCGACAAGACAGGCGCACAGGTGAGCGCGTCCGACTTTACGTCGCTGGGCGTGAACATTGTCCTGGTCGCGCTGTCGGGCGATGCCCTGACGGCCTACCAGAACGGCACCTACTCGGCGGCCTACGACGCGGGCTCCGTCCTCAGCACGGGCGCGATCTCGACCTCCACCAAGGCGGCAGGCAAGGGGGCCTTCAACACGAAGCTGGAGTTCACCTACGGCGAGACGAATCCGATCAAGGACGGCGACATCCTTGCAGTCGTCATCACCGACGGCACGACGATGGCCAACATCACCTACGCCGACGGCACCAAGGTGACGGACTCGTTGCTGGTCGCGGGCCTCACGGACAACGAGAACCTGTATGCCCAGACGTTCAACTTCGCGACGGGCGGAAACTTCACCGCCAACATCCCGGAGCCGACTTCTGGACTGCTTCTCGCGCTTGGCCTTGCGGGGCTGGCGCTCCGCCGCAAGCGCGCGTAAGGAACGGAATCCTGCGCGACTGGCGTATGAAACCATGCAAAAGAGCCGCCCACAAGGCGGCTCTTTTGCGTTTGGCGGTCACGGCAGGCGTGACTCACTCGCGTGCGTCAGGCGAGCTTGCGCTTGAGCGCGAGGCCCGCTACGCTCAGGAGGAGCAGAAGCCCGCTTGTCGGCTCCGGAATGTTCGCCGTGAAGTTGCCCTGTGGATTGCGGGGCCTGTCCCCACGGGATTCTTCTGCACCCTTGACGAAGTGACAGCAATATGATACCATATCCGAATTAAAAACAAACAGAATGTGAGCATCATGAATACCGTTCAGATCACAATGAGGGCTGACCCCTCCATCAAGGCCTGCTTCGAGCAGATTTGCGACGAGATCGGCTTGAGCGTCAACGCCGCGCTGAACCTCTTCGTCAGGCGCGTCGTCCGGGACCGCCGGATCCCGTTCCCGCTTTCCGCCGACCCGTTCTACTGCGAGTCGAACATCCGCCACCTGAAGGCGTCCGCAGAGGCCGCACGGAGCGGGCGGGTGACGGAACACGAGCTGATAGAGGATTGAGGCCATGCGGAAGACATGGACGGACCAGGGATGGGACGACTACCTCTATTGGCAGACGCAGGACAAGAGAACCTTGCGCCGCGTCAACGAGCTCGTCCGGGACATTGAGAGGAACGGGCTCCTCGTCGGAATCGGGAAGCCGGAGGCCTTGAAAAACGAGCTGCAGGGGTTCTTCTCGCGCAGGATCGACGAGAAGAACCGACTGGTCTACTGCCAGTCGCCCGACGGCGCGCTTTGCATCATCGGCTGTCGCGGGCATTACGGGTAGCCAATGGGAAAACGAAACGCCCGCCGGCAAAGGCCAACGGGCGTCTCTCGCGAAACCACGCGAAGCTATCCTTGCCTTACGCGCGCTTGCGGCGGAGCGCCAGCCCCGCAAGGCCAAGCGCGAGAAGCAGCCCAGAAGTCGGCTCCGGAATGTTCGCCGTGAAGTTGCCCTGTGTCGCAAAGTTGAACGGCTGATTGCCCGTGCCCGTCCAGAGATTGTCCGCAAGGCCGTTGACCAAGTAGGTGTCCGTCACCTTGGAGCCGTCGGCATAGGTGATGTTGGCCATCGTCGTGCCGTCGGTGATGACGACTGCAAGGATGTCGCCGTCCTTGATCGGGTTCGTCTCGCCGTAGGTGAACTCCAGCTTGTTGTTGAACGATCCCTTCATGGCCGCCTTGGTGGAGGTCGAGATCGCGCCCGTGCTGAGGACGGCACTTGCGTCGTAGGCCGCCGAGTAGCTGCCGTTTTGGTAGGCCGTCAGGGCATCGCCCGACAGCGCGACCAGGACGAAGTTCACGCCCAGCGACGCGAAGTCGGCCGCGCCGATCTGCGCACCCGTCTTGTCGACGAGGAATGAGTTCTTTGAGGTTGTCGTGTTGTACGACTTCCACTGGACGGAGGCGGCCTCTGCGCCAATCGTCGCGCAGGCGACCGCCGCAAGCATCATGAGTTTCTTCATTGTTCGTTTTCCCTTTCTGTTTCTTCTGTTTTCGGTTTTTGCGCACGAGACAGCCCCGTGCAGCTGGAAGAGAAATAATCGAATTGTCGAATAATCGAATGGGCGAATGGGCGAATTCAGTTCAGAGGCGAGCCGAAGATGACCGACTTGCCCGTGCCCTTGGCCTTGAAGTACATCCCCTGTCCGGCCGGAATGCCGTTCTCCCAGCCCTCGATGGTCTCGATGTATTCGGCATTGGCGTCATCCACCCAGCCCGCTTCCGTTCCGTCGTCATAGTAGAAGAACTGGTCGTAGGAGCTGCGGTTCGGATTCCAGATCCAGATGCGGTCGGCGACTTCGCAGTTGTCGCCACCCGTCAGGTTCGCGACGGAGATGTCCTGGTTGAGCTGGAGGCCCTTGCCGTCGTTGTTGACGTGGACGAAGGGGACATAGACCATCGTGAAGTTATTGTCCGCCAGCTTGGTGGTCTGATACCCGACAACGTTGGCCGACGTGATCCCGTCGCCGAACCCTACTGCGGCGCAGTATGATCCGGACAAATAGCGATTGTATTTTCAGAAAAACAGCCATAATTGCAAATTATGTTTGGTCAAGCATGGGGACAGGCCCCGTGTGTCGCCGTGAGATGAGAATTCCATGCGGAATATTCTGAAGCCTCGGGTGTGAGGCTTTTGCAATTGCCTCGGACGGAAAAGACGGCGGCTTCACCTGTATAATATTCGCTTCCGATGCAAACAAGGAGAACAAGAATGCCGACAATCGAACAGATGATGAAATGCTACCGTGTGGTGGCGCAGACAGAGCGCATGAAAACGGGACGGCCAGGCGAAGACGCGGTGGCGAACGTCCTGCGGGGCACGAAGATCGTGTGCCGGGCTGCAGGCGTCGGCCTGACCTCGCCAGTTGACGCGCTGACGCGCCAGCGGATCGACACGGCCCTTGCAACTTTCATGGAACAGGGGCTCGCGCGCATCACCGCCTGGAGCCATGTCTGCCAGCTACGCGGGCTCTTCGCCAAGTGGTGCCGCCCGTACTATCGGGATGCCGGGCTTGAGATCCCATCGTTCGACTGGCCTTCGTTCAGAGCTCGGGCGCCGCGCTACGTGCGTCCTTCTGCTGAGATGCTCGCCCGCGTCAAGGCCTGGTATGCCAAGCAGACGGGCGAGCATTGGCTGGCCGCGACAATGATGCTCGAGTTCGCCATGCGAAACGGCGATGTCTTAAGGCTGACGGAGGCAAATCTCGTGACACGGGACGGCCGGCACTTCCTGAGCTATACGCCACACAAGACGGAGCTGTCGAGCGGACGGCGCGTCTGCTGGCCGATTCACGACGACATTTGGGCGAAGCTTGACGAGTACGGCGGATTGCCGAATCTTGACGTCACGTCCGAGACGTTCGAGGAGATCAACCGCGACCTGCGGTCAATCGGATTCCGCGGGAGCAAGGCGGCGTATGAGCTTCGCAAGATCTGCATCGACCACGTGTACCAGAAGTTCGGTGCCGAAATGGCGGTTTCGATCTCGGGAGACGACATCTCGACCATCACGCGCTACTATGCCGATCCCGCCCAGCCGAACGTCGGAGCCATGCGGATCATCGACTTGCTGTAAGACAGGGCCGCCGGGGGCCGTCTCCAGACCGTTGGGGCCGTCCCAGTCGATCCGGGGGCGGGCTGGCGGACGTCAGGAAGGGGTCCCGGGCAGACGGCATTCGCGCCGATTTGGTATAATCCAACTAATGAACGTCGCCCCCTACGCCATCTTCCTCGGCTCCTTTCTCGCCTTCTTCATCCAGCCGCTCGTCGGCCGGACACTGCTGCCCGTCTTCGGCGGAAGCGCGGCGGTCTGGGTGACGTGCCTCGTCATGTTCCAGGTCTTGCTCCTGGCCGGCTACGGCTATGCATTCATCCCTGCACGCGGCGGACGCAGGGCGCATCTTGCGCTGCTCGCGCTGGCGGCTGGCCTGGCCGCCACCGTTCCCGTCTGGAAAGGCCCTGTCCTCGCCAAGGCCGCGCAGCTTGCGCCTGTGCCGGGCGTCGCGGCGGCTGTCATCATCCTAACGGGCCTCGTGTCGCTCGTGCTGTCGGCCAACGCGACGGTTGTGCAGAGCTGGCGGGGCGGCGGACGCGAAGTCTACCGCCTTTATTCCGTCAGCAACGTCGGCTCTCTTGCCGGTCTGCTCGCCTATCCGCTCGCCGTCGAGCCGTTCGTCCCCCTCGCCGCCCAATGGGCGGCCCTGGGCGGCGCGACTCTCCTCTACGCCCTGCTTGTCGCGCAGATACGTCCGGTTCCCGACTCGCCTCGCGCGCCGGCGGCGGAGGCCGCAGTCTCGCATAGGACTCCGCCGGGAACGCTCGCCCTCTGGATGGCGCTCCCCTGCGTCTCCTGCGCCCTGCTGACGGCGACGACGACCTTTCTCACGACGGACTTCTCACCCCTCCCGCTGATGTGGGCCATCCTGCTGTCCGCGTTTCTCCTGAGCTACGTCATCGGGTTCTCGCGCCTTGGCGAACGGCTCTTGCCGCTGTGGACTGCCCTGTCCGTGCCGACGCTCGCGTTCGTCGGATGGTCGTTGCTGCCGAAGCCGAACAGCCTCTTGAGGTTCGGCAGTTCCCTTGCGGCGGCGATGCTCCTCCTGCTCGTCGTCTGCTCCGCGCTTCATGCCGTGCTCTGCCGTAGCCGGCCAGAGACGGGGCGGTTGCCGCTGTTCTACTTCTGCACGTCCCTTGGCGGCGTCGTGGGAGGCATCCTGACGGGCGTCGTCGCCCCCTGGGCCTTCGGCTGGCTCGCCGAATTCCCGCTGGCGCTCGTCGCCGCCTGCGGTCTGCTGGCCTTGGGGCTTCTGCGGATGCGCGGCGGGGGCGAGGCGCGGCTTCTGCGGAATGCGGGCCTGGCCGCCCTCGGCGCCCTTGCCGCGTTCATCCCGTTCGCGTCCCTGCTGGGCGAGGCGAACGGACAGCGGCGGCTCTGGCGCGCACGCGGGTTCTACGGGGTCGTGAGCGTGCGCAACGATCTCGTGCGGTACGCGAACGGGACGACGAGGGACATCCGCGTCTTCTGCCACGGGAAGACCGTGCACGGGACGCAGCTTCCGGACTTTCCGGCCAAGCCGACGCTCTACTACAGCCTCAACGGCGGCGGCATCGCCTTCGAGTCATACGCCCCCCGCAAGGAGGGGCGCCCCATCCGGGCGGGCTTCGTCGGCATGGGCGTCGGGACGCTGGCGGCCTATGGACGCCCGGGCGACGTCTTCCGCTTCTATGAGATCAGCCCGGAGGCGATACAGGCCGCGACAGCCACGAATCTCTTCACCTTCCTCTCGGCCTCCAAGGCCAAGGTCGAGATCGTCGCCGGCGATGCGCGGCTTGAGCTGGCGCGCGACCGCAAGCGGGGTATCCCGCCCTTTGACATCCTTGTCGTCGATGCCTATTCGGGGGATTCCGTCCCGACGCATCTCATCACGCGCGAGGCGTTTGCCCTTTACCGCTCGATGATGAAGCCAGGTGGCCTTCTCGCGCTCCACCTCTCGAACTGGCACATGAACCTCTGGCCGCTCGCCAAGGCGGCGGCGCGGGAATTCGGCTGGCAGGCCACCGGCTCCTATTCGGGCCAGGTCCTCGGCGAATTTGCGGAAGAGACTGGGTGGGCGTTCCTGACGGACGGGCCGTTCATCCCGCATATGCCGACGTGCTGCCGGCAGGTCGACTGGAGCAAGGTCAGTGACAGGCCCCTGCTGGGAGACGAGTGCGGCAGCCTGCTGCCGTGCATCGAATTCAACTACGCGCCACCATGTCAGGAGGACGAACTTTTGCTATAATACGCAACTGAAAGAAAGGAATGTCGAAGCCATGGCATGGAACAGACCAGGGAAACAGATCGGCCAGCCCGCCCCCACACATCGGAAAGGCGCGCTGAAGGGGCTTGCCGCCGCGCTGATCGTCATGTCTGGGGCTTTGTGCGCGTTCGTCGTCTGCCGGCGCGACACGGCAGGCGAAGGAACTCCCGAGCCAATGAGGGCCGCGCGGGCGCCAATGGCATCAGTCTCACCGAAGTCGCCCGCGCCCAAAGCGGCGCAGTCCGTCGAGACGGTTGCCGGCGATCCGAGATTCCCGTACACGGACGGAAGGAAGGTCGTCTCGTCCCGCACGAACAACTGGAACCAGGTTATCGACATCTGCGTCATGCCGAACGGGAAGACGCGCAAAGTCATCCGCAACGCCAGGCCGCCCGTGTTCGCGAACGCTTCAGACCAGGTCATCGCAATGGCCGTGTCGGGCGAATTTGACGACGAGCTCCCGCCGATCCCGATCTCCGACGACATGGAGGCCGACTTCCGAGAATCGCTCAAGACGCCCATCGTGATCAGCGAAGCCGATTCGGAGGCCGTGAAGGAGGCAAAGCGGCGCGTCATCGCGGCTCGGCAGGTCATCGAGGAGGAAATCAAGAAGGGCCGAAGCTTCCATGAGGTCCTGGCTGACCACCTCGCGCAGCGGGCGGAGAACGCGAAAACGCGGGAGATGGCGATGAGCGCCGTCTCGGAGCTGAAGAAAGAGGGTGATCCTGAACTCTTGAACGAGTACCTTGAAAAGGTCAATGGGATGATGCGCGAGAAAGGTTTGCGTGAAGTCGAAGCCCCCCTGTTTCGGCAAGAAAGAAACGAAAAGAAAGGAATCCAGTGATGAACAAGTTTGCGGTTGCGATTCTCGCGGCGGCTGTCTTGGGGACGGCAACGGGTCTCGCCGAGACCAGCGGCGTGCGTCGCACGACCGGGAAGCAGCGGCGTGAGGCTCGTGCGCGCCGCATTGCGGCGGAGGGCGGACTGCTGGCCAAGCCCTATGCGGGCAAGTACGTTGTCATCGTCAACGACCAGAAGCGGATTGACAGCAAAGACTTCTTCCGCCCCGGTCAGTCCTTCGCGGAACTCTTCGAGTTTCCCGTCCGGGTCGTCGAGCCGAAGACCGACGTCTCGGACGCCGCCCTCGTCATCACCGTCTCCGACAACGCGACGGCGCCCGCCTTGCTTGTCGCGCCCGAAGTCCCATGGGCCGGCGTCAATGTCGGGGCACTGTCGGCCGACAGCCCCTCGCCAGAGAAGCTGGTCGCTCGTCTTCAGAAGGAGATTTGGCGCGCGTTCATGTATGCGTGTGGCGCGGCGAACTCCCAGATGCAGCCCTGCGTCATGCGCCCGGTCTTCGGCGTGCGTGACCTGGACGCGCAGGCCGTCTCCGTGCCCTGCCCCGAATCCCTGCCTCGCGTGATGGCGACGGCGAAGGCACTTGGCATCGGCGAGACGTCCAGGTGCACCTATAGGCAGGCCTGCGAGGAGGGCTGGGCGCCGGCTCCGACGAACGCGGTGCAGAAGGCGGTCTGGGACAAGGTTCATGCCATGCCCGCCAACCCGATGAAGATCGAGTTCGATCCGAAGAAGGGTCGATGAAGTACACCTACGCCTACAAGATGCGCGACGGGACGCGGCACGAGGCGGCGATGGAGGCCGCGAGCCGCGAGGCCGTCTTCGCGGCGCTGCGCGCGCAAGGCATCAAGGCCATCAAGGTCGTCGCCGCCGACGGATCGAAGGCCAACGGCGAGGTGCGCGGCGTCCGCAAGCGCGCGGTCGCGCTTCTGATACTCGTCGCCGGGGCGGCCGTCGCGGTCGCCTACCTGGGCGGGACGCGCTCGGCCGAGTTCGGCGCGGCAGCCGGGCCGAATGCGTCGCTCCCGTTCCTGACCGACCGGACGCGGCGGCAGGTGATCGGCGACGCGGCGGTCATCGAGAAAGGCATCCGCACGGGCTGGAGCGACGTCTTCGCGGCCGAGGGCGACCGCTTCCTCGCCTCCTTCGCCATCCCCGGCGTGAAGGCGGGCGTGCGCAGCACGACGGTCGAGGAGATCGAACGCGCCCTCAAGGAGACGGTCGCCGCCTCGGATGCCGACGGCCTTGAGGCCCGGCAGATCAAGGCGATGGTCGAGGGGATGAAGGACGAGGCGCGGCGCTACATCGCGGCCGGGGGCTCGACCGTCGAATACGGGAAGCGGCTCGTCGAGCGGCAGGAGGCCGAGATCGCCGTCCTCAAGCGCGCGGAAGAAGAGATAGCGAAAGCGAAACAGGCGATGCCCGAATCCGGGTTCCTCGTTCTTTATGAGAAGCGCAACGACGAACTCCGCAACCTCGGAATCCGCCCCGTTACGCTTTCAGACTGATCACTCGTCGTCCTGCGGATTGGGGATTGTGCGAAGGCCGAGGCGACGCAGGGCGTCGTTCTTTCGCTCCCAGACCGCGTGGCTCTTCTCGTTCTCAAGTTCGCGTCGGGTGCGCTCGTAGATCTGCGCTTCCTGCCGGGTGCGCTCGAGGAGCCGCCGCCAGAAGGAACGGATCGTGCCGTTTCCGTTGGCGAGGTACTCGCGCATCTCGGCGCGGATCCCGTTGACGATCTGCTTCAGCTCCCGCACCTCGCGCGGTTCGGACGGATCAATCGCGATGTCGCTCTCGCCGATTGCCTGAAGTTCCGCGACGGCCTCGTCCGAAAGCCGCCGCACCTGCGCGCTCGTCATCCCCTTGGGGCAGAGCAGCCTTCCCGGCTGGGAGAACCACGCCAGCCTACGGTCACCGGGGCGCTCCAGCGCGTCCTCGAACCGGCCGCGCTCGAACGCCTCGACGAGCGCCGGGTCGCCGTAGATCTGGTGGCGTGGCGACCGAGCCGCCGGATCGCCATCCGCGCCGCCCTGCGCCGTGCGCGTACGCTCGCCGACGAGGAACGCCGCCGCCCCCGCGAGAAGCGCGACAACGGCCACCAGCGCGGCGACCGCGCGCTTGCGGACGCCGCGCACCTCGCCGTTGGCCTTCGAGCCGTCGGCTGCGACAACCTTGATCGCCTTGATTCCCCGCTCCCGCAGCGCCGTGAAGACGGCCTCGCGCGACGCGGCCTCCATGGCCGCCTCGTGCCGCGCCCCGTCGCTCGTCTTGAAGGCGTAGGTGTACTTCACTCCGCGACCTTCTTCGTCTCCGGCCTGATCCTGATCGGCTCCGTCGGCAGGGCGTGAACCTTGTCCCAGATCGCCTTCTGGTATTCGTTCGTCGGCGCCGGCGCCCAGCCCTCCTGCACGGCGAGGCTGTAGGGCACGGTCACGACGGGCGTGATGCCGATTCCCTTCAGGTAGCCGGGCATCCGCGCGAAGACCTCCGCCGGCGGGATCTCGTCGGAGACACGGTCGAGGTCGGCGGGGACGGAGACGGACGACATGAGCGATTTCGGGAAGGTCGAGTTCGCCGCGCCCGCGACGAGCGACAGCGCGCGGCAGACCTCGCACCGCACACGGCGCGCGAGAACCTCGCGACTCGCCCGGCCGTCCGCAAGGCGCGAGGCGTTCACGATGGCCCAGCTTTCCTCGGGGGCGACGAGGAGCGTCGGGGACTTCGCGTCCTCGACCACGAAGACGGCGGCCTCCGCGCCGGATTCGCGCCGGCGCGCGGCGGCAGTCTCGACGGTCGCGCCCTTGCCCCTTGCCACCTCGACGCGCACCTTCAGTTCCTTCGCGAACGCGGCCGCCGCGCGGGAGATTTCCGCGCCGTGCGCCGCCGTCGCGTCGATGACGGCGATCCTGCCGCGTCCGGCGTCGGGGCGCACCACCATGCCGCCGAAGCGGCGCATCTGCGCCTCGCGGATGAGCGCGCTTCGCCGGGGCTTCGCGGCGGGCGCGGCGACGCCCTCCGCCAGGGCGGCGAGCCCGCCCAGGACGATGCCAGCCATCAAAACGGTCTTCTTGTAGAGTAGAGACCCACGCCTCGGCTTCGCCGATGCGACTTCCCCCTCATCAAACCGGACGTGCGGATTTC
>CAKUGW010000075.1 GCA_934654805.1 uncultured Kiritimatiellota bacterium | reverse complement strand
CGGGAAATCCGCACGTCCGGTTTGATGAGGGGGAAGTCGCATCGGCGAAGCCGAGGCGTGGGTCTCTACTCTACAGAAAAACGTCCGAGAAAAACCGTCGGCAACTGAAGGTGCGCCTTGTGGCGGCCGCCGTGACATTTGGTCTTTTTGCGGCGCAGGCTGACGTTTGGGAGGATTGCGCCTGGCGCCTTGGCGAGGTCAAGGACGCCAACGCAAACGGCGTTCTCGACAATGGCGACGTGACGGAATACTTTCATGCGGCGAATCCAGCGGATGGCGCGCATCAGATCAAGACGTCGCCCGTTTCGACGGAAGAGGCCTTCACGAACGACCTCGTCGTCGCGAACACGGAGGTGATGCGCGTGACCGAGGGCGTCCGCGCGAACCAGAACGTGCTCCGCTTTCGCCGCCCAGTGGTCGGTGAAGAGGTCTATTCCGGCAAGGTCACGACGCCGTGCCAGCTCACGGGCGTCGCCTACACCGTCATCTGCCGCTTCCGACTGGCCGCGTTCAATCCGGCAGGAGGCACGAGCATCAGCTGGGTGTTCTCGTCAGGCTGGTGCTGGAACAACTGGAAGGACTCGACGGCGCCCCAAGGAGGGAACGGCATCATGTTCGGCATCAATGCCAAGGGGCGGATTGCGCTCGCCGTCGGCAAGACATCTAAAATGTTTGATTCGCCTGGATGGAGCTACCGGCCTGAATCCTGGTATAAGGCCCTGACGACGGAGACCTGGATTGATGCGGCCATCGTCTCCGACGGCAAGACCGTGCGGGTCTACTGTTCACCGGAAAGCGCGTCCTGTCGCTGGTGGGAGTATGAGCCCCAGCTGGCGGAGGATGCCTCGTTGGCGTCGGCCGAGGGCTTCTGCGTGAACATGGGCGGCGAAGGCGGCGGTTCCAAGGGCGACCTGTCGTCGGTTTCGGCGAGGGGCTTTTGCGGCGACATCGCCGAGCTGGCGGCGTGGAATCGCGCCCTCTCGAAATGCGAAGTCGTTGAAGCCCTGGGCAACAGCTCCCCGGCGCTCTTCCGCGTCGGCACGAAAGGGAGCACAAAGGACTTCTACGGTAACGCGCGCGTGCTGAGCAAGAGCGAAACGCGGGAGATTCCTTTTACGGTGCAGCCCCGAAACGATGGACTGCCGCAGCTCCTGCGGTTCACGCCCGCCGCCGACTCGGCCGCCGGGCGCATCCGCGTGGCGATTGACGACAACGTCATCGCGAACGACGTGACGGTTGAACCTGGCAAGATGTGCAAGACTTTCGTGAAGGGAAAATATCTGGCGAAGGGTGGCCATGTGGCGAAGATCACCTGCCTGTCGGACGCCATCGCGTGGGATGTCATCGATCTCTGCGGATCGTTCGGCTACGACCTTTCCTTGTGTGGCGGGGATATGTCGACTGCCATTGCCGACGCCTATGCCGGCGACAACGGGCTTTACGACATGGCGAATTTCCCGTGCGCGGCTGGCTACGAGGGAGCTTCATTGATTACCCAGCGACCGTTTCGCTTCCACTGGTCGCCGGGCGACCTGGCGGTGGAACGGTTCACGTTCGGCATAGAGTATGGGTACAAGAACAATCGCGGCGACGAGGTCGAGTGGCGGCTCCTGTGGAACGGCTCGGAAGTTTCGGCGGCGATGAACCGGGTCGACACGTCCTTTGAGAAGGTGCTCGATGGCGAGAAGGGCGATGTTCTGGCGGCTGACAATGTCTTTGCCATGGACACCGACACGGTCATCGACAGCAGCGCGAACGCCGGTGTCTTCATCAAGCGTCTGGAGGTCAGGGTGAAGAAGCCCCGTGCGGGCCTCGCGCTTGTGATCCGCTGACCGGAAGCCTCTCGAAAGGAAGATGCAGACGTGAACATCCTCACCTCCCGCCGCCATTTCCTCGTCGGCAGCTCGGCGTTCGCCGTGCAGGCGTTCGCAGAGCCCCTGTCGGGCCTGACGCCACGGTCGAAGCTCGCGTTCGGTGTGCTGAGCGACATCCACATCACCGACTGGGCCTCCACGGAGATCCTGCGCAAGGCGTTCCGCTACTTCCGCGAGGCGGACGTGGACGCCGTGCTGATTGCCGGCGACCTGGCAGACCACGGCCTCCTGCCCCAGCTGGAGAACGTCGCGAAGGCGTGGTTCTCGGTGTTCCCGGACGACCGGGGGCGTCACGGACAGAAGGTGGAGCGCCTGTTCATCTACGGAAACCATGACCCGGACGGCCTTCTCTACCGTGACGGGCCCATGGACAAGGCATTCAAGGCCATGCACCTGACGTATGCGGAGGCGGAGAAGCTCGCGCTGCGGAACGTCGGCCTGGACAAGGCCTGGGAGCGGTGCTTTCACGAGCCGTATGCGCCAATCTACGTGAAGAACGTGAAGGGATACGACTTCATCGGTGCGCACTGGGACAGGGCGAACGGCAGCGGCTGGGGAACAGGCCCGGCGATCGACGAGTGGCTGCAGACGCATGCCGCGCGGCTCGACACGTCGAAGCCATTCTTCTACTTTCAGCATCCGCATCCGCGCGGCACGGTGTTCGCCGGCGACAGCTGGGGCGAGGACTTCGGCGCGACGACACGCGCATTTGCCGCCTATCCCTTCGCGACGGTGTTTTCGGGGCATTCGCACCGTCCAATCACGGATGACCGAAACTTCTGGCGCGAGGAGTTCACGTCGATTGGCACGGGGTCGCTGAGCTATGTCAGCTTGCCCAGCGGACGCAAAGGCGGCAAGAACTACCGCGACAGGCTGGACGGCCGCTGCGGGCAGCTCGTGCGCGTCTTTGGCGACCGTCTGGTCGTTGAGCGCCGCGACTTCTTCAACGACGAGGATTTGGATGCGGCGGTCGTTTTGGAGATGCCCGTTCGGACGAGTTCGTTCTCGGTGCGGTCGGTTCGCAAGGAGGCACGCCCGATGTTCGGTCGCGAGGCCCGTGTGACGGCGGTGGCCGAAGGGCGTGCGGCGCTGGACTTCCGCTTCTCCGGGGCGTTTGCCAATCCGACGGCGCGTCCGTTTGACTACACCGTCAAGATCGAGTCACGCGTTGCGGGCAAGGAGCCTTGGTCGTGTTGGTCGAAGTCGGAGCAGTGGATGCAGCCCGAGGCGGCCCTGTCGCGACGGCGCGCACAGGCGGCGGGGGATGTGCGGGGACGCATCGACCTGTCCGGCATTCCGGCGGACGCCGAAGCCGTTCGGATACACGTTTACGCGCGGAACTGCTATGGCATCGCCTATGGCGAGATTTTCAGTGACTGGGTACCGCTCGCGAAAGCCGAACAAGTGACGAAATGAGGTGACGGATGCTGGGTTCTGCGATTTCCATCCTGGTGGCGTCTGCGGCGATGCCGATCGCGACGGCGTCGTTCAATCCCCATGCCGAGCACGCGGGCGCCGTCGGTTCGCTCTGCGTGACGGGCGGTGCCTACGTGATGCAGTATGACTTTTCCGGCGGTGGGCATGGCGTCGGCATCGACTTCGACCTGCGCGAGCCGATCTGGGCGGAGAAGATCCGCTTCACCGCCCGAATCGGCGCACGTCAGCATCTGGCGCTTGTCGTCCGCGACAGCACGGGACAGTGCTTCTACAAGCATGCCGACGGCGAGACGCCGGGCGAATGGGCCGACTACGAGGCGGACGTCTTCTCCGACTGGATTGCCCACTGGGGCGGTCGTGGCGATGGCCGTGTACAGCTGCCGCTGAAGGCGGTCTCGGTCAACGTCGACCGACAGGCGAAGGGCGAGTGCTGTCCGGGGGAGTCGGGAACGTGCGAAGTGCGCGACCTGGCCTACGTGGAAATCCCGGTTGCGGAGCGGGTTGAGGCGGAAGACCCCGTGCCGACGACAAACCGCGTCACGTGTCTCCTGTCCGACTTCCGCTCGCGCACGCATCTCTTCGGGGCTGGGCCGCGCGTCTTCAGCCAGCGGAACGGCGACTACCGAGACGGCTCGCGGCCCGTGGCTGACGGTCGTGTCGTCTGCGACTTCGCGCGCGAACCGATTGTCGTGGCCGCGTCCGAGATTCCTGTCTGGGGGACGCCGCTCGAATACCGGCTGGCCGTCGAGGCCCCGGCCGAAGCGGCGGGCGTCGGCCTGTCGCTTGAGGTGATTGCGCGTCGGCCGTTGCAAGGCTTCCTCGGCACGCTGGACGCGCCGCCGGATGCGAATGGCGTCATTCGGCAGACCTTTTCGGTGACGGCCGACCTGTCGGACGAGCGCCGCTGGAACGCGCCGTGGTGCGACCACAAGGATGCCATCGGAACGGGAAAAGTGCGCGTGTGCGGCGTCCGCATCGCGCGGGGCGCGTGTGCCGCCGGTCGTCCCGTGGACGTGCGGCTCCTGTGTCTGGAGGCGGATGTCGCCGCCGGTCACGACACGCCTCCGGTTCTGGCGCAACCTCCGCGCGGCGAGGCGCCGCCGCAGGAGCTGTCCGTCTCATTCCTCAACCTGGACGGCGTGACGCGCCGGGATGCGGGTGTCGAAGTGACGCTGCGGGACTGGAACGGAACGCAGCTGGGCGTGGCGCAGGCGACCTTCCCGGAGACGGCGCCGGGCGCCGTCGCGACGGTGCGTGTGCCGCTGCCAGCCGTTGCACAAGACATCAGCTACGTCCAGTACACCTGCCGTCTGTGTCGGCGGACGACGCGTGACGGACGTGCGCGGGCGTCCGAGACGAGCTGGACGCGCCCGTGGAAGGGCACGGGCTCGCGCGCGCTGCGGACGGATCTCCCCTGGGGGTTCGGCGCCTATGTCCACCGCACGGAAGACCGCTACGCCTATCCGTCCGGCTACGAGACGCCGACGAACGCGGCGGCGCTGGTCGAGGCGGAGATCCGCGCCGCGCTGGCGCGCCGGGCCGGCTTCAAGTGGGAGCGTCTGGAGCTCAAGCCCGCGCAGGTGACGGTCGAAAAGGGCGTCTATGACTTCTCCTTCTACGACCGGCTGCTCGACATCGCGGAACGCAACGGGCTCGTCTGCTACGTGTGCTGTTCGCACTATTGGCCTGTGGGCTACAGGGGCTATACGGAAGAGGCCATGGATGAGTGGGCGAAGGTCATCGGCCTGGCCGTGCGGCGATGGAAAGGCCGCTGCAAATACTGGGAAATCTGGAACGAGGCGAACAACCACTTCTGGTCGGGGACGGTCGAGCAGTATGTCTACCTCTGCAACCGGGCTTACGAGGAGATCAAGGCCGCCGACCCGGAGGCGACGGTGATGACCGTCTCCACGGAAGGCGTCGACACGGCGTACATGGACAGGTGCATTGCCGCCGGCATGAAGTACGACACGATCTCCGTCCATCCTTACCGGCGGGAACCGGTCGAGGAGAAGTTCCTTGCGGATCTCGCAGCCGTCACGAACCGGACGCGCGGGGTGAAGACGGTTCTCTCGGAATTTGGCTGGCCGACTGGGCTGGATCGCCATGCGACCACAACCGAACGCGAGCAGGCCGGCTTCTATGCGCGGGCCTACCTCACAGCTGCGGGCAGCGGGACTGCCAAGGCGATTTGCGGCTATGACCTCATCGACGACGGCTTCAATGTGCTGGAGCGCGAAAGTAACTTCGGCATCGTGCGCCGCAACCTGACGATCAAGCCGGCCTACCGTGCGCTGGCGACGCTCTGCAGCTTCTTCGCGGATGGCACGGCGCGGCTGGTGTCCCAGCCGCTGACGTCGGACTGCACGGCCTGGATATTCCGCATGGGCGGGCGCAGCGCCGTCTGGACGACGCAGCGGATGCCGATTCGCGTGAAGACCGCCGTGGCGACGACGGCATGCGATTCGATGGGACAGGCGCTGGGCGTTCGCACGACGGAGCATGCCGTCGTCACGGGGCCGCTCAGCCTCGTGCTGATTGACGGGGACGTCGCGTCAGTCACGCGCGATGATGCGACGGCGCGCCGACTCCCAGCCCTTTGCTTCTGACAAACGAAATTGAGAAAGACCGAATCACCATGACTGCGCTTCTGACCTCCGTTTGCCTGCTTTCCGCAACCTCGCTCGTCAACGCACGCGATCTCACGGCGCTTGAGATGTGGGGCGGACGCCGGGCGCACCCGGCTGTCGTCAATTCTGTGACGGCTGTCCTGAACGACCCGTGGACGCTTTCCTTGCGCGGCACATGGGATCTTGTCGAGAACGACCTCTCGCCCGAGCGGGCCCGTGCCGGCGGCAGCGCCTTTACCGGCATGGGCGGCTTCTGGTCGGTGCGCCCGGTTCATCGCGTGCAGGTTCCCGGCTGTCTGGAGGACGCCCTGAAAGACGTGCATCCCGAATCGGTGAAGGGGCGCACATGGTTTTGCACATGGGACGCCTCGCCCGTCAAGATTCGCGGCTTCCATTTCGGCGAAGCGTGGTATCGGCGCACGGTGCGCCTGCCGGCGGGCTGGAAGGGGCGCCGCATCTGGCTCAAGACGGGCTGGACGAATTCGCAGGGCTATTTCTGGATCAACGGCGAACCAGTCGCCTTCGAGTGGTACGGGGCGGCCACGCACAAGTATGACGTGACCAATCTCGTCCGCCCCGGTGAACGGGACGAGACGATCGTCGTGCAGGTGAACAACGCCGCGCCGTCTCTTCGCGGCAACGCCAACTCGAAGAACCACTGGACGGGCATCCTGCGCGACATCGCGTTCGAGGCGACGCCGTTCGACTGCTGGATTGACGACGCCTGGGTGCGGAACGGAGAGGTTCAGGTCGAGCTGGGTGGCGACACGAACGGCTACGCCGTCGTGACGCAGCTTCCGCCGAGGGTCGAGCCCTGGTCTCCGGAATGCCCGAACCTCTACACGGCGCGGGTCGATCTCGTGACGGCATCCGGCGAGACGGTGCAGACGCGATTCGAGCGGTTCGGCGTGCGCCGTCTGAAGGTGCGTGGCAAGGACGTCTTCCTGAACGGCAAGCCGTTCTTCTTCCGTGGCGCGGGCTGGCATCCGCTCGACCCGATCCACGGTTTCTATCCGGCGGATCGAGAGAACTTCCTGCGGATGGCCCGGCAGATCCGTGCGGCGGGCTTCAACTTCGTCCGCACGCACACGACGATCAACATGCCGGAGTTCTTCGAGGCGTGCGACGAGGCCGGCCTGATGGTTCAGCCGGAACTGCCCTACTACGGCGACTGGAGCGCGGACGGTCAGCGGTTCGATCCCCTCGCCGACGCCGAGACGCTCTACCGCCATTACCGACGCTATCCCTCCTTCGCCGTCTACTCATTCGGCAACGAGGGCTTCTTCAACCGCTATTTCTCGCGGCGCCTCTATGAGGAGGTCAAGGCGCGCGACCCGGATCGGCTCGTGAACGGACAGGACTGCGGCATCGCGGTCGAGCGTCCGATCAACGAGCCGGGGACGAGCGACTTCGCCACGGCACCGTGGCTCTTCATGGCGCCGGGCGCGTGGGCGCCGGGTCGGCCCTACGTCTACCATGAGTACATCAACTCGTCCGTCAAGCTTGACTCGCGCCTGGCGGACGGCTTTACGGGCGTCTGGGCGCCGCCCGTCACGCGCGCGGATCGACTTGCCTTTCTGCGGAAGAGCGGGCTTGACCACGTCTGGGGCGATCGGCTTCAGGACGGGCAGAACCTCCTGCAGAAGATCTACCTCAAGTATGGGTTTGAGCTTGCGCGGCGCGACCCGAACGCATCCGGCTATTCCTACTGGTCGTTGCAGGACGCCTGCTCGCCGCAGGGCGGAACGTTCGTCGCCCAGGCCCTGTGGGATCCGTTCTGGGGCGAGAAGCGAAACGGCGCGAAGACGACTGACGTCGCCGTCTACAATTCGCCGCGCTGCCTGCTGCTGGCGGACGGGAACGACCCCGAAGCCTTTCGGCACGGCTCGACGAAGCTCTGGATGCCGCATCTCGATTCGATGGTCACGAACCGTGTGCGGATGAGCGGCGAGACGCTGAAGGCCCGCTTCCTTCTGGTGGACTTCGGTGCGGCACCTCTGGCCAACGCGAAGCTTGTCTGGCGTCTCAGCGACCTTGCGTCCGGGACGATTGACGTCGGCGGACAGGCGCTCGGCGGCCCCCGGAAGATCGGTGCCGCCGACATCGTCATTCCCCGACTGGGAAAGGCGATCAAGGCCGAACTCGCCGTCGAGCTGACCGCGACGGCGGCGGGAGAGTCGGTTCGGCTGGCGAACAGCTGGGACTATTGGCTCTTCCCGCAGGACTCGGTCGTCTCCGTGCGCCGTGCCGCCGAGGCGAAGGGCGTCGTCATCTGCGCCTACGGCAGCGAAGAGGAGCGGCAGGCGCTGGCGGAGGGAAAGCGCGTCGTGTCGCTCGCCAACCAGGAGACCGAACGGAACATCGCGCTCGGCTGGTGGTACATGACCGAGCAGATGGGGGGCGCGCTTCGCGACTGCGCGTGGCTGAGGAACCTGCCGCATACAGGATTCTTCGACGAGCTCTTCTTCCGCATCGGACGTCAGGGGCTGAAGCTGCCGGTCGCCGGATTCGGCGAGAAGGATCTCGTCATGGTTGGCGAGGGCGGCGAGGCGTGCTACCTCTATCTCGCGCAGCGGACGCTGCCGAACGGTGCGCGGCATTTCCTGATCGCTGGGCTGGACGTCACGTCCGACACGCCGGAGGCGGCCGCGCTTCTGCGCGGCGCGATTGGCGACGAGATCCTTTCTTCAGGAAGTCACACGAGCGAGAACTAAACACCCCAAAGGAAACAAGGAGAGAGAAGATGATGAGGAGCCTGACGATTGCGGCTTTGGCCGCGACCCTAAACTGTTCTGCGGAAGTGGTCGGCGGCGGAGAGGTTTCCGTCAAGATGTTGGCTGACGAGATGACGTCACGCTATCCGACGTTTCGGAAGTTGGGGGCCGTCTCGCCCAATGGCGAGGCGTCGCCGTTCGTCTTCGGCGAAAAGCTCTACCGGATGGAGCTTTCCGACCCGACGCGCGGGCTCGACTTCTCCGACCCGCGCATCTGCAGCGAGATTCGCGAGGCTGAGACGGGACGGCTCGTCTCGAAGCTGGCGGCCGGCTGCTACTACACGGCGGCTTACATCGAGGGCGGGCGCGTGTACGTGACGGGTACGAGGATCGAACGCCGTGCCGAGGGCAAGGCCGAGACCAGCGGGACGATCCTGCTCTTCGAGTCGGACGACCTCGTCAACTGGGCGTCCCGCGAGCTGCTGACGCGCCCCGGCTGGCGTTTCTTCAACACTTCGCTCACGAAGGGGCCCGAAGGATACGTCATGGCCGTCGAATCGAATCATCCGAAGCATGCGGGTGTGCCGTTCACGATGTTCTTCGCGACGTCGAAAGATCTGCAGACGTGGACGTTCATGGACGATAGCCGCGCATTCCCGAAGAACTGGTACGCCGGCGGACCGTTTCTCGTCTGGCGGAAGGGTTGGTACTACCTGTCGCTCGTGACGGCGCTGCCGTGCCAGCGCTATTGCACCTACCTTTATCGGACTCGCGATTTCGCCACGTGGGAAGTCGGCCGCTACAATCCGTTCATGGTCTGTTCGGAGGAGGATCGCCGCATCTCGCCGCATGCCCATTCGCTGGATGCGGCGCGGCGTGCGAAGGTCGGTACGGCCTTCATTTGCAGCCTTGCGGACGTGGAGATGTGCGACTACGACGGGAAGACCTACATCGGCTACGGCGTCGGAGACCAGCAGGGCTACTACCACTGGGCCGAGGCGTGGTATGACGGCCCGATGGACGAGCTGCTGGAGAATTTTTTCAGGTGACGGCTGGGACCTCTGGGTCGATGACAACCTTCGTCCCCGCTTGAGATTTTCGGTTCGCCCGGCGGTGGATCTCGCAGGTGCGCAAATCTCTCTGATTTTGCGCACTGGGACGAGGGAGTCATCTCATGTTTCTCCGCTTTTGTCAATGGGGTGGGATAAATCCCATATCCGCAGGCTACGAGCGTCTTGAACTGAATCGCCGCGTCCGATTGACCGTAGGGGGCGGATTTGCTACACTACTCACCTCTGCCGAATGGACGGCAGGGGAATGGCCGAACGGCCGATCCGAGATTGAGAAAGACCTAAAATGCACACAGTCCTGAACCATCCGCTCGTCACCCACCGCGTCACGCTCATGCGCGACCAGGCGACGCCTCCGAAACTCTTCCGCGAGCTCGTCAACGAGCTGACGGAATTCCTCGCCTTCGAGGCCCTGAAGGACGTGAACCTGAAGGGCATTGACGTCGTGACGCCCGTCGCGAAGGCGCGCGGCGCGCTCGTCGACGAGCGCATCGTCCTCGTGCCGATCCTGCGGGCGGGCATGGGCATGCTCGACGCGATGCTGCACGTGCTGCCGTACGCGAAGGTCGGCGTCCTCGGCATGCAGCGCAACGAGGAGACGGCCGAGCCGATCCCCTACTACGCGAAGGTGCCGCCGGCGAAGGGCGAGGAGCTGGCGATCGTGATCGACCCGATGCTCGCGACGGGCGGCTCGGCGTGCGATGCCGTCGCCCAGCTCAAGAAGCTCGGCTACAAGCGCATCAAGTGCCTGCACCTCATCTCGGCGCCGGAGGGCATCGCGAAGTTCGAGCGCGAGCACCCGGAGGTGCCGGTCTACGTCGCGGCGAAGGACGAGCGGCTGAACAGCCACTTCTACATCGTGCCGGGCCTCGGCGACGCCGGCGACCGCATCTTCGGCACGCTGTAGCCGAGGCAGGGCGTGACGGGCGTCGGCATGCCGGCCAGACGCCGTGCGCGTGACGACCGGCGGCGCGTCAACCGGCGGCGGATAAAATGGTATAATACGCGGCGTTTCAAACGCGATTTCCGACACCATCCGACACCATCCGACATGAGCGCAGACCTCTCCAACGTACGCAACATCGGCATCGTCGCCCACATCGACGCGGGCAAGACGACGACGACCGAACGCATCCTCTTCTACACGGGCAAGATCCACAAGCACGGCGACGTCCACGACGGCAACACGACGACGGACTTCATGATCCAGGAGAAGGAGCGCGGCATCACGATCCAGTCCGCCGCGATCTCCTGCACGTGGAAGGGCCATTCGATCAACATCATCGACACGCCCGGCCACGTCGACTTCACGATGGAGGTCGAGCGCTCCCTGCGCGTCCTCGACGGCGCGGTCTGCGTCTTCTGCGCCGTCGGCGGCGTCCAGCCGCAGTCGGAGACGGTCTGGCGCCAGGCCGACCGCTACGGCGTGCCGCGCCTCGCGTTCGTGAACAAGATGGACCGCATGGGCGCGGACTTCGCGCGCGTCGTCGAGGAGATGCGCACGAAGCTGAAGGCGGTCGCCTGCCCGGTCGAGCTGCCGATCGGCCGCGAGGACGCCTTCAAGGGCGTCATCGACCTCATCCGCATGAAGGGCATCGTCTACGACGAGGCGACGGAGGGCAAGACGTTCACGGTCGGCGAGATCCCCGCCGAGCTGAAGGACGACGCGGAGCTCGCGCGCGCCGAGCTCGTCGAGAAGGTCGCCGACCTCGACGAGGGCGTCATGGAGGCGTTCCTCGAGAGGGGCGACCTCACGGAAGCGGAGCTCGTGCCCGCGATCCGCCGGCTCGTCGTCGCGGGCCGCCTCGTGCCCGTCCTCTGCGGCACGTCGCTCCGCGACAAGGGCGTCCAGCCGCTCCTCGACGCGATCTGCGCCTACCTGCCCTCGCCGAAGGACCGTCCGCCCGTGCCGGCGACCGACCTCAAGAGCGGCGAGCCCGTGACGCGCCGGCAGGACGATTCGGAGCTGCTGACGTCGCTCGTCTTCAAGATCGCGACCGACCCCTACGTCGGCAAGCTCTACTTCGTGCGCGTCTACGGCGGCGTCCTCAGGAAGGGCGCGAACGCCTACAACCCGCGCACGCGCAAGCGCGAGCGCATCCTGAAGATCGTGCGCCTCTTCGCGGACGACCAGATCGAGGTCGAGGAGCTGCACGCGGGCGACATCGGCGCCGTTGTCGGCCTCAAGGAGGTGACGACCGGCGACACGCTCTGCGCGGAGATGAAGCCGTGCTACCTGGAGCGCATCACCGCGCCGCAGCCCGTCATGTTCCTCGCGATCGAGCCGAAGTCGAGCGCCGACAAGGACAAGCTCGTCGCCTCGATGCAGGCCCTCGCGGCGGAAGACCCGACCTGCCAGTTCCGCGAGGACGCGGAGACGGGCCAGACGATCCTCTCCGGCATGGGCGAGCTGCACCTCGAGATCCTCGTCGACCGCCTCAAGCGCGAGTTCAAGTGCGCGGCGAACGTCGGCAAGCCGATGGTCAGCTACTGCGAGACGGTGACGAAGGCGTCCCGCGTGGACTTCACGTTCGACCGCGAGCTCGGCGGCAAGCGCCACGCCGTCACGCTCGCGATCGAGGTGAAGCCGCTCGCGCGCGGCGCGGGCGTCAAGGTCGGCCTGTCGCGCGCGTTCGCGAACCTCGTCCTCGACAGGCACCTGCAGGAGTGCGTCTCGCAGGGTCTTTCGGACGGCGTCTCGACGGGCGTCCTCGCGCGCTACCCGATGACGGACCTGGAGGTGACGTGCCTCTCGGCGACGCTCGTCGATCCGGAGGTGTCGGACGAGGTGGCGTTCCGCTCGGCGGCGATGATGGGCTTCCGCGAGGCCGCCGAGGCCGCCGCGCCGGAGTTCCTGGAGCCGATCATGAAGCTGGAGATCACGACGCCGCCGGAGTCGGTGGGCGAGATCCTCGGCGACCTCAACAGCCGGCGCGGCGCCGTCCTGGACATGGACATGCGCGGCGACCTGCAGGTCATCCACGCGCGCGTCCCGCTCGCGCAGATGTTCGGCTACGCGACGGCGATCCGCTCGCTCACGAAGGGCCGCGCCTCGTATTCGATGGAGACCGACCAGTTCGAGCTCGCGCCGAAGAACGTGCGCGAGGAAATCCTGAGCCGCTGACATGTGCGCGATCCTCCTATTCGCGGCCGTCCTCTTCGAGACCTCGCAGGACGGCGTTTCGTTCAAGGTCGAGTCCGAGACGACACAGGTCGACCCGGCGCGCAGCGTCTTCCTGCGGGTCGAACTGACGGCGGCGCCCGACCGCACGGCGGCGCTGCCCGACCTGCGCGACCGCGTCGTCGGCTTCTCGCTTGCGGAGGACTTCGCCGAAGAGCCCGTGCGCGCGGCGGACGGCTCGACCGTGCAGGTTGCGAACTGGCGGCTCGTGCCCGAACCCTGCGCGAAAGCCTACAAGATTCGCCCCTTCGTCGTCAAGGCGTCGCCGAAGCTGCTCTCCTACCAGTCGGATGACGGCAAGTTCTCGTTCGTCGGCGGGCCGATCGCCTTTGATCCGCCCGCCGCGCGCGAGCCGGTGACGGGCGGCATCGAGACGGATCCGCAGAAGGATCTGCCGCCGCTCAGCTGGAAGCTCGTCGGCTTCGTCGCCTGTGGCCTGCTGGCGCTGGCCGCCGTCGTCGTGGGGCTCGTCGCCCTCGTGCGGCTGATTGCGCGCAAGGTCAAGGAACACCGCATGAGCCCGATCGAGCGCGCGTGGGTCGAACTCGACCGTCTTCTCAAGAAGGGGCTGCCGGGGCGCGGACGCTACAAGGACTTCTACGTCGAGCTCACGATGGTCGTGCGCCGCTACATCCAGCGCAAGTACGGCATCAAGGCCCCGCACCTGACGACGGAGGAGTTTTTGAGAGATAATCGAATTGCCGAATTGTCGAATAGCCGAATCGCGGAGCTGAAGGCGTTCTTGGAGAGTGCGGACATGGTGAAGTTCGCGGGCGTGCAGGCGACGCCGGAAATGGCGGACGCGGCGACGGCTTCGGCGCGCGGCTACCTGAAGGGCGATGCGGAGGTCGTGAAATGAGCTTTGCCAATCCGTGGATGCTGCTCCTGTTTTTGCCGCTGGGGTTCGCCGCCTGGCGGCTGCTGCGGCGCGGCCGCAAGCGCGGCATCCGCTTCTCGGCGGTTTCGCGCCTCCCGGCGCCGGCGGCGGGCTGGCGCGCGCGGGTCGCGGCGCTGACGCCGTTCGTCCTCCTCGCGGGCCTCGCGCTGCTCGTCCTTGCGGCGGCGCGTCCGCGCACGTCGCTCGCGCGCGAGCGGAAGTCCGTCGACGCCATCGCGATCGCGATGACGGTGGACGTCTCCGGCTCGATGGACGCGCTGGACCTGACGCCGAAGGGCGAGCGGTTCTCGCGCCAGACGACGCGCCTCGCCGTCGTGAAGAAGCTCTTCGCCGAATTCGTCGAGAAGCGTCCCGACGACCTCATCGGCCTCGTCACGTTCGGCGGTTACGCGGCGACGCGCTCGCCCCTGACGGCCGACCATGCGGCGCTCCTGAACGTCCTGAAGGGCGTCGAGATCCCGTCCGTCGCGCTGGACGCGCAGGGGCGTGCCATCTCGCGGGACGAGCAGATGACGGCCATCGGCGACGGCCTCGCGACGGCGCTTGCGCGACTGAAGGACGCGAAGCCGAAGACGAAGATCGCGATCCTCCTGTCGGACGGCGTGTCCAACACGGGCGCGGTCGAGCCGGACGAGGCGGCGGCCGCCGCCTCGAAGATGGGCGTCAAGGTCTACGCCATCGGCGTCGGCACGCGCGCCCGCCGCACGCCGATCATCGGGCGCGACTTCTTCGGCCGCGAGGTCGTGCAGTATGCCGACATGACGTTCGACGAGAAGCAGCTGCGGTCGATCGCGAAGAGGACGGGCGGCACGTACTTCGCCGTCAACGACCGCGACTCGCTGGAGAAGGCGCTGGACGAGATCGACCAGCTGGAGACGACGCGGCTCGACGCGGACGTCTTCAACCGCTGGCGCGAGCACTTCGTGCCGTTCCTCCTCGCGGGGACGCTCCTCGTCCTTTTCGCCGTCTCGCTTTCGATGTCCGCGACGCGGCGCCTGGCGTAGATGCCATGTCCCCCTTGCGGTCTCACGGCAGATTTGATATACTACACGCAATTCAGCGATGGTGGGATGGCCGAGCGGTTAGGTAGCGGACTGCAAATCCGCTTACAGCGGTTCAACTCCGCTTCCCACCTCCATGCGAAATGTCGCGATAACGACGAAAAAAGCCACGCAAATGCGTGGCTTTTCGCATTTATCGGCAGGATTTTGGCCTTCGGGCCGCACGGCGGGTGGGTGGCCCATGATACTTCCAGATACCGCCTGACGCGAATCATAGGGGGACAATAGGGGTACAGTTCCGATGGCACGATTGTGCGCCGCGTCGCGGCTTCGCCCGTCGCGGAAGCGTCTCGGCGGGCCTCCAGAAAAAAATTTCGCCGCCCCCCGCGAGGCGCGCGGACGGGGCGGACGAGAAAGCCCCGCAGGGAGGTTCAGTCCCTGCGGGGCCCTGGTGCGAAGGAGAACACGACTTCTTCATCCGCCACCGAAATGGAATTGCGTCACGTCATCCGCCCGCGCCGTCAACCCTGCCACGCCGTCTTGAAGAAGCTCATCCGCATCAACCACATCCACCTCGAGGAGGACGCCGCGAAGATCAACCACTACGCGGCGACGTCGG
>CAKUGW010000074.1 GCA_934654805.1 uncultured Kiritimatiellota bacterium | reverse complement strand
ATGTTCACAGGGCGATTGCGGGCGCCCGCTGGGTCGGTGCGGACTGCGGCGTTCTCGGATTCGTCCGTATGGTATAATATGCGCATCTGAACCAGAAACGTAAGACCAAGGGAATACGAACATGTTCATCAGACTGACGCGGCTGGACAACACGCCGATTTGGATCAATGCGAGCTTTGTCGTGACCGTCGAGCCGCGCAAGGCCGGCGGCTCGATCGTCGTGCCGATCGGCGACGGGCTCGACTACGACGTGAAGGAGACGCCGGAGGCCGTCCTGGCGATGCTGGACGGCGCGCCGGCCCCTGCCGTCGTGCCGGTCCCGGCGCCGCCGGGGCTCGCGCCGAAGACGCTGGGCGTCGTCGAGCCGGAGGCCGCGCCGTCGCCCGCCGCGGCGCCGACGCAGGCGCCCATGACGGAGCCCGCGCCGGCGCCCGTCAAGAAGACGTCGCGTGCGCGCGCCAAGTCAAAGGCGTCTGCGGCGCCCGCCGCCGAGACCGAGGCGACAGCGGCGGAGCCCGCGGCCGACGACAAGCCGCCCGCCAAGAAGCCGCGCGCGCGCCGGACGAAGAAGCCCGAGCTGACGCTGACGGAAGACGAGGTCGCGCGCCTCAGGAAGATGGCGCCCGGCACCGTCCGCAAGCTCCAGAACACGCTCGTGGCGCAGTTCCGGACGGTCGAGCCGGAGGCGGCGATCGCCGCGCTGGAGGCGCACGAGATCCTGTCGCTTGACCGTGACCATGTCACGTGGAAGTGAGGGATGAGATGTGAGTCGTGAGGGATGAGGGGGATGAGGTTCGCGTCTCATCCCCCATCCCTCATCCCTCATCCCTCATCCCTCATCCCTCATCCCTCACTTCTATGATATAATACTCTCCCTAATTTCAATTCCAAGGAAGAAAGACGATGAAGTCGACGAACGAACAGCTGAAGCTGGCGGCGGACACGATCCGCTGCCTGTGTGCGGACATGGTCGAGAAGGCCAACTCGGGGCATCCGGGCGCGGCGATGGGCATGGCGGATCTCGCGACGACCCTGTGGCTGCGGCACCTGCGGGTCGATCCGCAGGACACGGCGTGGAAGAACCGCGACCGCCTCGTGTTCTCGGGCGGGCACGCCTCCGCGCTCGTCTACGCGCTGAACCACCTGTCGGGCACGGGCGGCGTCACGCTGGAGGAGCTGCAGACGTTCCGCCAGTTCGGCTCGCGCTGCGCGGGACACCCCGAGCGCGGCGTCATGCCGGGCGTCGAGGTGACGACGGGGCCGCTCGGCCAGGGCTTTGCGATGGCGGTCGGGCTTGCGATTGCCGCGAAGATGAAGAAGCGCGAGAACCACACGTGGGTCTTCATGGGCGACGGCGACATGGAGGAGGGCATCAGCCACGAGGCGGCGTCCCTCGCCGGCACGCTGAAGCTCGGCGGCCTCACGGCGATCTACGACTTCAACGACATCCAGATCGAGGGGCACGTCACGGACACGAACCGCGACGACGCGAAGAAGCGCTTCGAGGCGTATGGCTGGAAGGTCCTCGAGATCGACGGCCACGACTACGACCAGATCCACCGCGCCTTCCTGCGCGCGCTGAAGGTGACGGACGCGCCGGTCCTCGTCATCGCGAAGACGGTCATCGGCAAGGGCGCGCCGACGAAGGCCGGCACGGCGGCCTGCCACGGCGCGCCGCTCGGCGCCGAGGAGGTCGCCGCGACGAAGGCGGCGCTCGGCTTCGACCCCGCGAAGAGCTTCTGCGTGCCGCAGGAGGTCTACGACCTCTTCGCCGCGCGCGCGGCCCTCTGCCATCACTGGCGCAACAGGGACGTCAAGGCCGAGAAGGCCGCGCTCAAGGCGGCGGGCGGCCCGGCCGCGCCGGAGACGGACGACGCGCGGCGCGCGCGCCTCCTCGCCGCGCTCCCGGCGTTCGACCCCGAAAAGCCGATCGCGACGCGCGCGGCGAACGGGGCGGTGATGAACGCGCTTGCGGACGTCTTTCCCGCGCTCGTCGGCGGCTCGGCCGACCTCGAGGGCTCGAACAAGACGGGCCTCAAGAAGTTCGGCTGGATCTCCGCCGAGGACTTCACGGGCCGCAACTTCCACTGGGGCGTGCGCGAGCTCGCGATGTCCGCGATGGTGAACGGGCTGACGGCCTACGAGGACTTCCGCGCGTTCGGCGCGACGTTCTTCGTCTTCTCCGACTACTGCCGCCCGGCGATCCGCCTCGCGGCGATCATGTCGCTTCCCTCGATCTTCGTCTTCTCGCATGACAGCTTCTACGTCGGCGAGGACGGCCCGACGCACGAGCCGATCGAGCAGCTTGCGGCGATCCGGACGCTGCCGAACGTGACGACGTTCCGTCCGGCGGACGCGACGGAGACGGGCTACGCCTGGGTCGAGATGCTGATGAACGCGAAGGGCCCGAGCTGCATCCTGACGACGCGGCAGAACCTGCCCGTCCTGGAGGGCACGCGCGCGGAAGGCGTCGCGAAGGGCGCCTACTCGATCTGGCAGGCCGGCCCGCAGACGAAGGACACGGTACTCTTCCTCGCGTCGGGCAGCGAAGTCTCGCTCTGCATCGCCGCCGCGCAGAAGATGTGGGACGAGAGCGACGGCCGACAGTCCGTGCGCGTCGTCTCGATGCCGTCGATGGAGCGGTTCCTCGCGCAGAAGTGCACGTACCGCGACTACGTCGTGCCGGAGCAGATGACGAAGCGCGTCATCGTCGAGGCCGGCTCGCGCTTCGGCTGGGACCGCTTCCGCCTCGACTTCAGGACGACGCGGTTCGTGACGAAGGACGGCTTCGGCGCGTCCGCGCCCTACAAGGTGCTGGCGCAGGAGTTCGGCTTCACGGTCGAGAACGTGCTCGCCAAGGCGCGGGAACTCGTCTGAAGGTCGTTCGCGTGAAAGCAGTTGTCGTCCTTTCGGGCGGGCAGGACTCCGCGACGTGTCTGGCGCTCGCCGTGAAGAAGTACGGTGCGGACGAGGTCGCCGCCATCACCTTCGCCTATGGCCAGCGCCATGCGATCGAGACGAAGTACGCGCGGCGGCTCGCGAAGCGCTTTGGCATCGCCGCGCACAAGGTCGTGACATTCGGCTTCTACCGCGACCTCACGACGAACGCGCTCCTCGACCCGACGATGAAGATCGCGCGTGCGCGCGGCGCGTCGTGCCCGACGACGGTGGTGGAGGGGCGCAACGCCTTCTTCCTGCTCGCGGCGGCCGTGTGGGCGAAGACGCTCGGCGCGACCGTCCTCTACACGGGCGTGTCGGAGGCGGACTACTCCGGCTATCCCGACTGCCGCGCCGCGTTCATCCGTGCGCAGGAGCGGGCGATCCGCCTCGCGCTCGACTGCCCGATCCGCATCGAGACGCCGTTCATCCACAAGACGAAGGCGGAGGAATGGGCGCTTGCGGACAGGCTTGGCATCCTCGATCTCGTGAAGAACGGGACCGTGACGTGCTACAACGGGATCCCCGGCGCCGGCTGCGGCAAATGCCCGGCGTGCCAGCTGCGCGCGCGCGGACTGAAGGAATATGAGGCTTCTCTACGCGGACGCGGCGCTCGTCGTCGTTGACAAGCCGGCGGGGCAGATCGTCCACCCGGCGCCCGGACACGAGACGGGCGCCTTGACGGACGAGCTCGTGCGCCGCTTCCCGGAGATGGCGTCCGTCGGCTCGCGGGAGCGCCCGGGCGTCGTCCACCGCCTCGACATCGACACGAGCGGCGTCATGGTCTTCGCGCGGACGCCGGCGGCGTATCGCGACCTGCGCCGCCAGTTCGAGGCGCATCGCGACGTCCGCAAGACGTATCTCGCCGTCTGCCACTGGCGGCGCGGCCTCGCGGCGAAGGGCACGCTCACGAGCCCCATCGACCGTCAGCGCGCCGTCTCGCGCTACGAGGTGCTGGGGCGGCAGGGCGCGCTCGCGCTCGTGCGCTTCGACATCGAGACGGGGCGGACGCACCAGATCCGCCTCCACGCGGCGAAGGAGCTGGGCTGTCCGATCGTCGGCGATCCGCTCTACGGCGACGCCGCGCGCGACCGGCGCCTGCGCCGCAGACCGACGCGGACGCTCCTGCACGCGGTGGAGCTTTCGTTCCTGCATCCGCTGACGAAGCGGCGCGTCACGTTCGCCGCGCCTCCGCCGAACGACCTCGTCTACATTGTCTGACACATGGATGCGCTTCCATGGGCTGAACTCGGCGTGGCCGGGAATTTGGTATAATACGACCCCGTTATGAATACTGTACTCGTTGGCGCCCAGTGGGGCGATGAAGGCAAGGGCAAGGTCATCGACTTCCTCACCGAGGAGGCCGACGTCGTGGTTCGCTTCCAGGGCGGTTCCAACGCCGGGCACACGGTCGTCGTCGGCGACAGGAAATACGTCCTTCACCTCGTGCCGAGCGGCATCCTCCACGGCGGCAAGCACTGTGTGATCGGCAACGGCGTCGTGATGGACCCGTTCGACCTCATGCGCGAGCTGGAGCAGGTCGAGAGCTGGGGCTTCGAGCTGAAGGGCCGCTTCCACATCTCCGAGCGCGCGCACATGGTCATGCAGTGGCACCGCGCGCTCGACAAGGCCGAGGAGGCCGCGCGCCCTGAAGGCGAGAAGATCGGCACGACCGGGCGCGGCATCGGCCCGGCCTACGCGGCGAAGGTCGGCCGCTTCGGCATGCGCGTCGGCGACATCCTGCGCCCCGACTTCGCCGACCTCGTGCGCAAGCAGGTCGCGGAGGCGAACCGCAAGCTCGTCGGCCTCGGCGCGCAGCCGCTTGACGCGGAGGAGATGGTGCGCCTCTACCTGCCGATGGTCGCGGCGCTGATGCCGTACGTGACGGACACGATCCAGTACCTGCACGAGAACCTGGAGGCGAAGAAGTCGCTCCTGTTCGAGGGCGCGCAGGCGACGATGCTCGACATCGACTTCGGCACGTATCCCTTCGTGACGTCCTCGAACCCGACGGCGGGCGGGGCCTGCACGGGCTCGGGCGTCTCGCCGCGCGCGATCGACCGCGTGATCGGCGTCCTGAAGCTCTACACGACGCGCGTCGGCGAGGGCCCGTTCCCGACGGAGCTGTTGGACGCGGACGGCGAGCTTCTGCGCCAGCGCGGCGGCGAGTTCGGCGCGACGACGGGGCGGCCGCGCCGCTGCGGCTGGTTCGACGCGGTCGTCGCGCGCTATGCGCAGCGCGTGAACGGCATCGACTTCTGGGCGATGACGAAGCTCGACGTGCTGGACGCCTTCCCGGTCGTCAAGATCTGCACGGGCTACCGGCGCGAGGACGGCTTCGTCTACACGACGTTCCCGGCCGATCTGGAGGTCCTGTCGCACTGCACGCCCGTCTACGAGGAGCTGCCCGGTTGGCAGAGCGAGACGTCGAAGATCACGGACTACGCGGCGCTGCCCGAGAACGCGAAGGCGTACATCAACCGCATCCTCGACCTCGTGGGCGGCCGGCTCGGCGTCCTCTCGGTCGGCCCGGCGCGCGAGACGACGCTCCGCATCAGCATCTGATGCCGCAGCCGCAGGGAGGCGCGGCGCCCTATGCGCACAGCCTGCCTGGGCGTCCGCTGACGGACTGGCAGGCTCTTGATCGGCATGCGGCGAACGTGGCGGCAATGGCTGCCACGTTCGCGCGTCCGTTTGCGTCGTCCGAATGGGCGCGGCTCTTGGGCGAGATTCACGACCTCGGCAAGGCCCGGCGTTCGTTCCAGTCGTACCTGGCGCACGCGAACGGCCTTGTGGATGTGGATTACGATGCGTCGGATCATTCGCATTCGGGAGCGGGCGCCTGTTGGGCCGTTCGGAAATTCGGTCTTGCCGGGCGGATTTTCGCCTATTGCGTGGCGGGGCATCATGCCGGGCTTCCCGACTGGATCGGCGGCGAGACGCCGAATGGGGCGCTCGGTGTGCGGCTCGCCGAAGAGGCCTCCGTCCTGGCCGAGTCCGAGGTCAAGGCGTGGATCGCCGCGCGGGAAGCGACGTCGGCGGCCGCGTTGCCGCCTCCGCCGTTCCGATGCGGCGAAGCGGGCTTTGCCTTCTGGATACGCATGCTCCAATCATGCCTTGTCGACGCCGACTTCCTCGACACGGAAGCGTTCATGGATGCCGCACGTGCCGAAGTACGCGGCGTGTACCCGGTGCTGGACGAACTGGGGGCGTCGTTCTTTGCGAAACTTGATGAGAAGCAGAGCGCGGCCGCTCCGACGGAGGTGAACCGCATCCGCGCCGAGATCCGCGCGGCGTGCGAACGCATGGCTGACGAGCCGGCGGGGCTTTTCTCCCTGACCGTTCCGACTGGAGGCGGCAAGACGCTTTCGGCGATGGCGTTCGCGTTTCGCCATGCGCGGAAATACGGCAAGAAGCGCATCATCTACGTGATTCCGTACACGTCGATCATCGAGCAGACGGCCGATACGCTGCGGCAGTTCCTGGGTGACGCAAACGTGCTGGAGCATCAGTCGAACTTCGATCCGGCGAAAGAGACGCAGCAATCGCGCCTGGCGTCCGAAAACTGGGACGCGCCCGTCATCGTGACGACGACCGTCCAGTTTTTCGAGTCCCTGTACGCCTGCAAGTCGGGCCGTTGCCGCAAGCTTCACAACATCGCCGAGAGCGTCGTCATATTGGATGAAGTGCAGCTCTTGCCGACGAGGCTCCTGAAGCCGTGCGTCGCGGCAATTGGCGAACTGGCGGCCCATTACGGCACGACGCTTGTCCTCTCGACGGCGACCCAGCCCAACCTGCCGGGACTGGACGGCGTGCGCGAGATCATTCCGGCGGCACTCAATCTCTATGCGCGACTCAAGAGGACGGTGTACGAGTTTCCGTCAGACCTGTCCGTGCGGAAGACATGGGAGGGAATCGCGGATGAGCTCCGGGGATTCCGGCAGGTGCTCTGCGTCGTCAACACGCGCAAGGACTGCCGCGACCTGTACGGCCTCATGCCGGATGGAACGATTCACCTTTCGGCGTCCATGTGCGGCGAACACCGTTCGCGGACGATTGCGCGCATCAAGGAGATGTTGTTGCGCGGCGAGCCGGTCCGCGTCATCAGCACGCAGTTGATTGAAGCGGGCGTCGACGTCGACTTTCCCGTTGTCTACCGTGCGTTTGCCGGTCTTGCGTCCATCGCCCAGTCGGCGGGCCGGTGCAATCGGGAGGGACGGCTTTCCGAGCCGGGGCGTGTCGTCGTCTTCATGCCGCCAAGGGAAAGCCCGCGCGGCGAGCTGCGGAACGGCGAGTATGCGACCGCCGATTTGCTGCACATGGAGGCGCGGCCCGCGCTCGATGCGCCCGAGGCGTTCCCCCTGTATTACGCGAAGCTCCAGGCGCGTGCGCATACCCTGGGGGAGGAATTTGACGGGTGGCTCGTCCAGAACGCGCGTGCGCTTCAGTTCCAGTTCCGCGAAGCGGCCGCGGCGTTTAGGATGATTGGCGATGACGCGGTTGCCGTCATCGTACGCTATGGCGACAACGGGAAGCTGATTGACCAGCTGCATGCCGTCGGGCCGAAGCGTCTCGTCATGCGGAGGCTGCAGCGCTTTACGGTGACTATGCCACAGGGCATGCTGGGCGACTTGCTGGAAAGGGGCTTCGTCGAGGAGATGCATCCCGGCGTCTATGTCCAGACGATGGATTCCCTGTACACGGAATCCTTTGGATTGGATGTTTTCCGCGCGGCATTGACAGGCGAGGAGACGATTTTGTAAAATACGGGTCATGGGAAGGGGAATGGATTAAATGAAAGGATTTTGTCTCGACGTTTCGGGTGACTTCGCCTGTTTCACGCGACCGGAGATGAAGGTCGAGCGCGTGAGCTACGACGTCATCACGCCGTCCGCCGCGCGCGGCATCTTCTCGGCCATTTTCTGGAAGCCGGCGATCTCGTGGCGCATTACGAAAATCGAGGTGATGAACCCGATTCGCTGGACAAGCGTGCGGCGGAATGAGGTCAGCGCGGTGGCGAGTCCGAAGATCTCGTTGAGGATGCGCGGCAGCAGCGCGCAGGCCTGATCCTGCGCGACGTGCGCTACCGGCTTCATGCGGAGTTTGACTTCATTCCGCCCGAGAAGCGCACGAAGGCGCGCAATCCGTCGCCCGAATGGCTGAGCGAGGCGGAAGAGGCGGCGCTCTACCGTCAGGCGGAGGCGCGTCCCGACGAGAAGGAGGCGAAGTACGCCGCGATGTTTGACCGCCGCGCGACGAAGGGGCAGTATTTCATGCATCCGTATTTCGGTTGCCGCGAGTTCTCGTGCAAGGTCGTTCGGCTTGTCAGGCATCCTGAACTTGAGATCGACAAGCCGATTCCGGAGACGCGCGACTTGGGGTTCATGCTCTTTGACCTGGACTACTCCGACCCGAAGGACATCAGGCCGATGTTCTTCCGTCCACAGCTGGTGAACGGCGTCATCGGCGTCCCGCATCCAGCTTCCGGGGAGGTGTACAGATGATCCTTCAGGCGCTCAAGGGCTACTATGACCGCAAGGCCGCCGATCCCGAATCGGGCATTGCGCCGTTCGGGTGGGAACGGAAGGAGATTCCCTATCTGATCGTCTTGGACAGGGATGGCAGACTTGTCAATGTCGAGGATACGCAAGAGAGGATTGGCAAGAAACTGCGCGCCCGCGCGTTTGCCGTTCCGCAGTCGGTGAAGCGTACGGTCGGCATCGAACCCTATTTCCTCTGGGACAATGTTGAATACGTGACGGGAATCGTCTGCAAGGAAGGCGGCAATCCAAGTCGCGTGGCCAGGCAGCACGAGGCGTTCATGGATCGGCTTCGTCCCTTTGCGGCTGTCCCGGAAATCGGTGCGGTGCTTCGCTTTCTGTCGTCCGCCGACATGCCGTCCCAGTTGGACGCGCATGAGCCCTGGAAGGAGGCGCGCCAGACCTGCGCGTTTGTGGCGTTCAAGTTCGTGAACGAGGACGGAACGATCTTTGACGTTCCAGCCGTAAAGGAGGCCGTGAACGGGCTTGCGGACGGATTGGACGACGGCGAGACGGGCGTTGACCTTGTGAGCGGCCAGAAAGGCCCGGTTGCCGTGTTGCATCCGGCGCTGAAGGGCATCCCGGGCGCCAACACGACGGGGGCCAATATCGTGTCGTTCAACTTCCAGGCGGCGACGTCGTTCGGAAAGTCGCAGGGGAACAACTCGCCAGTCGGCGTCCAATCGGCATTTGAATATACGACGGCTCTCAATACGCTCCTGTCGAAGGATTCAAAACAGAAGATGATGGTGGGCGACGCCACGGTCGTTTTCTGGGCCGGGAAGGACGACCCGTTTGAGGCGGCGTTGGCAGCCTTCTTTTCCGAGCCGCCGAAGGACAACCCCGATCGCCTTGTCGAGAGCGTCTCCGTCCTTTTCAGGTCGCCGCAAACGGGGACGGGCGTGTTCGCGGAGGACAAGACGACGTTCTACGTCCTCGGTCTTTCGCCGAACGCGGCTCGCATCGCCATCCGCTTCTGGCATGTCGGAACGGTTGCGGAGATGGCGGGACGGTTTCGTGCCTATTTTGACGACCTTCTGATTGCGCACGGACCGAAGGACAGGGATCATCTGTCGCTCTGGCGGCTTCTGGTGTCAACCGCCGTTCAGGGCAAGTCGGAGAACATCGCGCCGAACCTTGCCGGGAACGTGATGCGGAGCATCCTCGAAGGCCTTCCGTTCCCTGAGACGCTGCTGCAGTCCGTCTTGATGCGCATCAAGGCCG
The DNA here is from genome assembly GCA_934654805.1 of uncultured Kiritimatiellota bacterium. Lineage (GTDB taxonomy): Bacteria > Verrucomicrobiota > Kiritimatiellia > RFP12 > UBA1067 > UBA1067. The sequence goes on along the minus strand of CAKUGW010000074.1, from coordinate 5,804 downwards.
AGCATGAAGTGACCTATCCGCGCGCAAAACTGATCAAAGGCTGTCTCAACCGCAAATGGCGTTTTAGCAATCCCAAAAACGAAAGGAAACTGACCGTGAGTCTGGACAAGGAAAACACAAACGCGGGCTATCGTCTCGGACGGCTGTTCGCCGTTCTCGAAAGGATACAGGAGGCGGCAAACCCCGGGATCAACGCGACAATCAAGGAGCGGTTCTACGCTTCGGCCTCATCGACGCCGAGTTCCGTGTTCGGCAACCTGATGCGCCTCGCGAACCATCACCTCTCCAAGTTGAGAAAGGAAAAGCCGGGCTTTGCCGTCAACTTGGAGAAACTGATGCAGGAGGTCATCGCGGGAGTCACCCGGTTCCCGTCGCATCTCTCGCTGGATGACCAGGGCCAGTTCGCCATTGGCTACTATCACCAGCGACAGGACTTCTTCACAAAGAAAGACGCTGAATAAGGACTGTTTTATTAACTGCAAAAGGAACACAACCATGAGTGAACTCAAGAATCGTTACGACTTCATGCTCGTCTTTGACGTCAAGGACGGCAATCCGAACGGCGACCCTGATGCCGGCAACCTGCCGCGCGTCGATGCCGAGACGGGGCAGGGCCTCGTCACCGATGTCTGCCTCAAGCGCAAGGTCCGCAACTACATCCAGCTGACGAAGGGGACGGAGGCGGGCTATGACATCTTCGTCAAGGAGAAGGCCATTCTCAACAACGAGATCGGCGCGGCCTACAAGAAGCTTGGCGTGGACTTGTCGAAGGCGCCTGCCGATTCGGCGGACGGCAAGAAGCGCAACAAGGAAGGCCAGGGCCAGGGCGGCGAGATCACGCGGGCGCGCGACCAGATGTGCAAGGACTACTTTGACATTCGCACGTTTGGCGCCGTCATGTCGACGGGCGCGAACGCTGGTCAGGTGCGTGGCCCAGTACAGCTGACGTTTGCGCGCTCGGTCGATCCGGTCGTCACGCTGGAGCATTCCATCACGCGCATGGCCGTTGCGACGGAAGCGGAGGCCGAAAAGCAGGGGGGCGACAACCGCACGATGGGCCGCAAGAACACCGTCTCGTACGGACTTTATGTGGCGTATGGTTTCGTCTCGCCGGCCTTGGCGCACCAGACGGGCTTCTCGCAGGAAGACCTCGAAGAGCTTTGGAAGGCGCTGGTCGGCATGTTCGACCAGGATCATTCGGCGGCGCGTGGCCTTATGGCGACGGAGAAGCTGATTGTCTTCAAGCATGAGACGGCGTTGGGCAACGCCCCCTCGCACAGGCTCTTCGACCTCGTCCAGATCGCCCGCAAGGGTGAGATTGCCGTGCCGCGCAGCTTCAAGGACTACACGTTGTCCATTGACCGCGCCGCGCTGCCCGCCGGTGTCGAGGTTATGGAGATGTAGGATCGCGCAGCCCTCCGTCCATGATCCCCGACGATGAGCTGATTCCGCTCTCCGCGCTGCAGCACGCCGTGTTCTGCCTGCGGCAGTGCGCGCTCATCTATCTGGAGGGGATATGGATGGAGAATGCGCTGACGGCGCAGGGGCGTGTCCTGCACGAGCGGGTCGATCGGCGCGAACACGAGACGCGACGCGACGTGCGCCTGGCGACGGCCCTCCGGCTCGTCTCGCGGCGTCTTGGCGTCGCCGGCGTCGCGGACATGGTCGAGTTCCGCCGCATCGACGAGGCGGGTGCGACGGGCGTACCGTTGCCGGGGCTGTCGGGGCGGTGGGCGCCGTTCCCCGTCGAGTATAAGCGCGGCAAGCCCAAGGCGCATCGCGCTGACGAGGTCCAGCTCTGCGCGCAGGCGATGTGCCTGGAGGAGATGCTGGGCGTGGGCATTCCGGCCGGGGCGCTTTTCTATGGCGAGACGCGGCGGCGGCTGGACGTTCCCTTTGACGCGGCGCTGCGGGCATTGACCGAACGGACGGTGGACGACGTGCGGCGGCTGATGGCGGCCGGCGTCGTTCCGAAGGGCGAGTATGGCAAGTGGTGCGCGTCCTGCTCGCTCGTGGACGACTGTCGCCCGAAGGAGCAGGGCAAGTCCGCTCGCGCCTGGCTGACGCGCCAGCTTGAGGAGGTGTGCGCATGAAGAAGCTCCTGAACACGCTCTATGTCACGACGCAAGGCATCTACCTTCATCGAGAAGGCGAGACAATCGTTGCCGAGCGCGAGCAGAAGGCCGTGATGCGGCTTCCGATCCACACGCTGCAGGGACTCGTCTGCTTTGGGAACGTGCTGGTAAGTCCGTTTCTTCTGGGGCTTTGCGCGGAACGCGGCGTTAACGTCAGTTTCCTGACGGAGAACGGACGTCCGCTGGCGCGAGTCGAGGGTGGGAAGAGCGGAAACGTGCTGCTGCGCGTGGCACAGATGAAGGCGGCGGACGATCAGGCGCGCGCGGCGGACATCGCGCGCAGCATGGTCATTGGAAAAGTGCTGAACGCGCGCACGGTCCTTCAGCGGCGATTGCGTGATCACGGCGCGGACGCAGCGTGTGCGGCAGCGGTGACGCGCCTTGCGAATGTCGTGCAACGCCTTCGCTTTGGACACACGCTGGATGAGGCCCGTGGTCTGGAAGGGGAGGCGGCGGCAGACTATTTCGGAGCCTTCAATTCGCTTGTGGTGGCGCAGGGGGATGATTTCAGGATGGACGGACGTACGCGCCGTCCGCCGCGCGATCCGATGAATGCGCTTCTCTCGTTTCTGTACATGCTGCTGGCGCATGATTGCGAAGGCGCGGTGAAGAGCGTGGGGATGGATGCTCAGATAGGATTCCTGCACGCGCTGCGTCCGGGGCGTGCGAGTCTTGCCCTGGACCTGATGGAGGAGTTCCGCGCGTTCTTTGCGGATCGCGTGGCGCTGTCGCTGGTCAATCGTGGACAAGTCCGGCGGAAGGACTTCGTCTTTTCGGAGTCGGGCGCGGTGGAGATGTCCGAGGCGGCGCGGAAGGCAGTCCTTGTCGAGTGGCAGAATCGGAAGCGCGAGGAGTCGGTGCATCCGTTTCTGGGCGAGAAGATTGCGCATGGGCTCTTTCCGTTCGTTCAGGCGCAGTTGCTGGCGCGACATCTGCGAGGGGATCTTGATGCCTATCCGCCGTTCATCGCGAAGTGAGGAGGTGCGACAGATGATGGTGCTGGTGAGCTACGATGTTTCGACGGTCGATCTTCCGGGACGACGGCGCTTGCGGAGGATCGCGAAGAGGTGCATGGACTACGGCATTCGTGTCCAGAATTCCGTATTCGAGTGCAATGTCGATCCTGCGCAATGGACGGCCTTGAAGGACTCGCTTGAGGCAATCTGTGACGAGGAGACGGACAGTTTGCGGTATTACTATCTGGGACGTGATTACCAAAGGCGGATCGAGCATTATGGCGCAAAGCCTGCGCTAGACGTGGAAGATCCGCTTGTTCTCTGAGCGAGAAGCCTCCGCGAACGTGAAGCTCACATCTGCTTACGGGGAGGTTCGCGGAAGGGATGTCGTGTGCGCGAACACAGGTATTCTACTGATCATTGACAATTGAAGCAGATGATTTTGACGCTGAGAAATTCACGTGAAAAGGGGGCTCGCGGAAAGAGCCGTTAACACCTAACGAAAACAATATGATAAAATACCCGCCGTCGCGCCCCTCGCGGGCGCGTGAATTGAAACATATGCCTCCCGTGACGGTTACGGCCCCGCATAGCGTCGCGCCCCTCGCGGGCGCGTGAATTGAAACAGATGACACAAGGGCGGCCTTTGTGGCCTCCATAGTGTCGCGCCCCTCGCGGGCGCGTGAATTGAAACCTCTCGCGGCCTACGGCCTACCGAGAGTAATTGGTCGCGCCCCTCGCGGGCGCGTGAATTGAAACTCGCAATATCCCGCTCACCAACGGTAAGCAAGGCGTCGCGCCCCTCGCGGGCGCGTGAATTGAAACGATTACTTTGGCATCCCTTCGCCAACTGCCGCTTGTCGCGCCCCTCGCGGGCGCGTGAATTGAAACGGCAGCCAGCCGCCCGCAAATCTTGAAGATGCTATGTCGCGCCCCTCGCGGGCGCGTGAATTGAAACATTAATACGCAAGGTCCGAACAAATTCAATCTGTCGCGCCCCTCGCGGGCGCGTGAATTGAAACCTTCGCCGACTGCTGCTTCTGTCAAAGTTCAGTGTCGCGCCCCTCGCGGGCGCGTGAATTGAAACCGGTGCTGGCGCGAAAGTCGAATTTGTTCGGAGTCGCGCCCCTCGCGGGCGCGTGAATTGAAACCAAGCGGCTTCGTAAGTCGTTGAATGGTAAGCGAGTCGCGCCCCTCGCGGGCGCGTGAATTGAAACTTCTTCCACGCGCGCGCACGCGCGAAACGCGCAGTCGCGCCCCTCGCGGGCGCGTGAATTGAAACCTATCTGACTGTCAATAGCGGTTCGACACATAGTCGCGCCCCTCGCGGGCGCGTGAATTGAAACTCCGCCGACCAGGCGGAGATTCAACGTGCTTGGGTCGCGCCCCTCGCGGGCGCGTGAATTGAAACATAGTCGGTCGATTATCTTTTTTATCATTCGAACGTCGCGCCCCTCGCGGGCGCGTGAATTGAAACTTCGTCCCGAATCGGTTGCTGTGGGAACATTGGGTCGCGCCCCTCGCGGGCGCGTGAATTGAAACCGCCAGTCGTTCAGCCGCCTGTCGAGGCGGCGAAAGTCGCGCCCCTCGCGGGCGCGTGAATTGAAACGCCGCGAGGAAGGAGCGAATAAGCCGAACCGTCAGTCGCGCCCCTCGCGGGCGCGTGAATTGAAACGGGCCAATACTCGTCAGTCCGCTGGCGGCGCATCGTCGCGCCCCTCGCGGGCGCGTGAATTGAAACTGGTTATGTGCGCCATCCTGCGAAGGATGTCAAGTCGCGCCCCTCGCGGGCGCGTGAATTGAAACATTGAGGAGAATCCGCCGTTTGCCCGTGTCCTTGTCGCGCCCCTCGCGGGCGCGTGAATTGAAACTCGTTGCCTTCTCTTGCTGTGCAGAGCGAGAAGGTCGCGCCCCTCGCGGGCGCGTGAATTGAAACCGCATCGGCTGCGGGATCTCCGTCTTCGCGTACTTGGCGTCGCGCCCCTCGCGGGCGCGTGAATTGAAACCTGAGCCTAGAGCTTGTACAAAGTGCCCGTATAAGTCGCGCCCCTCGCGGGCGCGTGAATTGAAACTCGTAGACCTCGACGACGCCGCTGTGGCAGCCGGTCGCGCCCCTCGCGGGCGCGTGAATTGAAACTTCCGTCCTTCCTCACGCGCCGCTGAACCTTGTAGTCGCGCCCCTCGCGGGCGCGTGAATTGAAACGAGGTCCCCATATAGATAGCCGTCTCAGTCAACGTGTCGCGCCCCTCGCGGGCGCGTGAATTGAAACTCGAAGCCGGCGGCCTTGAGCTGATCTTCAAATTGTCGCGCCCCTCGCGGGCGCGTGAATTGAAACGAGTATGCGCGTCGAATAGCGGAAGAGTGTCGAGTCGCGCCCCTCGCGGGCGCGTGAATTGAAACCATAGCCATGAATAAACTTATAAATCCGAAAACAGTCGCGCCCCTCGCGGGCGCGTGAATTGAAACTAATGGTAAGCAAGGCGCGATTGGTGCGCAATGGGGTCGCGCCCCTCGCGGGCGCGTGAATTGAAACGACTATATGGGCATCCCCTCGCCGACTGCTGCGGTCGCGCCCCTCGCGGGCGCGTGAATTGAAACGTGAACGAATTCCGTGCGGCTGTCAAGGACAAGCCGTCGCGCCCCTCGCGGGCGCGTGAATTGAAACAACACCTGCTTGAACGCGATGCCCGCAACGGCTGTCGCGCCCCTCGC
>CAKUGW010000073.1 GCA_934654805.1 uncultured Kiritimatiellota bacterium | reverse complement strand
GCGGTGGTGGTGGCGGCGGCGGCGGCGCACTGATCTGGCGCTACGGAAACGACAAGGTCTATGGCGATGGCAACGGCGGCGCCGGCGGCGGGGCCGGCAAGGGATACGACAGCGACGACGGCGACGACGGCGACGGCGGCGACGGCACGCGCAGCGGCGGGGAGGACACGAAGGGCGACCTCATCTACGGCGGCACGGGCGGCGGCGGCGGCGCGGGCGGCGCGGTCGGCGGCGACGGAAAGATCTACCTCTCCGAGCGGGCGGACGTCCCGTATGGAAACCCGGAGCCGGATTTCGTCGAGACGCACGAGTTCCTCAGGCGGACGATTCTCGTCGACTTCGCCGGGGGCGAATCGCAGGGCGCGGCGTCGGCGACCGTCTCGGCCTATCTCTACCTGACGATGCCGGAGGTGCCGATCCCGGATCGCGTCGGGCACATCTTTCGCGGCTACTTCACGGGCGCGAACGGCACGGGCCAGCGGGTCTACACGGACACCGGCGATCCGCTGGACACGATCTGGCGCCACGACGGCGCGAACCTGCGCCTCTACGCGAACTGGGAGAAGCTGGACCCGCCGCCCGATCCGCTTGTCGTCACGCGGCTGGACGACGCGCCGTTCGACCCCCATTCCTCCAACATCACGTTCCGCGCCGCTGTCACGTGGGCGATGATGCTGCCGACCCTGGCGGCGCCGGACGGGACGAAGAGCAAGGTCGTCTTCGCGGACAGCCTTCTCGCCGGGAAGTCGTCCGTCGAGGTGGCGCTCACGGCGGGCGTCATCCGCGTGGGCGCGAACCGCTTCACGGATCATCCGCTCGTGCTGCGCGGCCCCGGCTGGGCGACCTGCGGCATCGTCATCAGCGGCGCGAAGAACGGCGACCGCCTCCTCGACGTCGGCGCCGGGAACGCGGTCGAGCTGGAAGGGTACACGCTGCGTGGCGGCACGAGCGCGGAGGACGGCGGCGCCCTCTGGATGCGCGGCGGGACCTTGAAGGCCCGCGGCTGCAACTTCCTTGGCAACGCGGCGTCCGGCAGCGGCGGCGCGATTCACGCGGGCGAGACGGACTTCGTGCGCCTCGAGAACTGCCGCTTCGAGGACAATGCGACGTCCGCCAAGAGCGGGGGCGGCGGCGCGGTCTGCGGCGGGCGGAAGCTCGTCGTCGACAACTGCAGCTTCTGGGCCAACAGCGGGGCCTACGGCGGCGCGATCCGCTCGGGCGCGTCGACGCTCGTCGTCAACTCGTCCTTCTTCAGGAATGCGGCGTGGCAGACGGGGGGCGGCGTCTACTCCGGCGGCGCGTCCGACCACGTCACCCTCGTCAACTGCACGTTCGAGGCCAACATCGCCAACGGCCACGAGAATGCGGACGCGAACTTCGACGGCGGCGGCGGGCTCTACGTGCAGGGCGGCGGCCGCACGCGCCTCGATCTCGTCAACAGCTTCTTCGTCGGCAACCGCCCCGACACGAAGGCCTTCCCCGACGTGCAGTTCGGCGCGCGCGTGGCGACGCTGAACGTCTACGCCTCGCTGTTCGGCGTCGCGCACACGCAGATCGTCGCGCGGCTTGACCGCAACGTCCGCCTCGGCAAGGCGGAACGCGCCTTCTTCGAGGTCGGCGAACGGGACATGGCCTACCGTCAGACGGTGAAGGGAGGCATCGTCCACGACTACCTGCGGACGGTCGACACGGACGGCGACGTCGGCTATGCGGTCTACCGTGACGCGGCCTGGGAGAACGTCGCGCTCGCGCCCGCCTGGGGCGCGGCCAAGTCGGCGATTCGCGGCGACGCGGCGCGGGCGACGGTGCTCCTGCTGAACGACATCTCGCCGCGCGACCTCGGCCTCAGCTGCCGTAAATCCCAGTGCGGCTCGTACTGGTACGTGCATGACCGGCCCGAGGACGGCACGGTCGTCACCAAGATCGAGGACGCGAGCGACGCCTACGACGGGGCGCTGACGCTGCGCGAGATCGTCCGCGGCATCGCCGACCGGGAAGACCTCTGGGGCGTGAACCGCCGGGACGGCGTCTACACGGTCACCTTCGACGAACGGCTGCGCGGCCAGACGTTCCGCCTGGCCGAGGCGGGGCACCTCGACATCCACGGGGCCACGAACGGCGTGGCCATCGTGGTGGACGGCGGCGATCGGAACATCACGATCGACGGCGACGGACGGCATCGCGCGTTCGCCGTGCGACCCGGCTCGTCGCTGACGCTGAAGAACCTGACCTTCGTCAACTGCGTCGGGATGGCCGAGGGCGCGACGTTCGTGACGGGCTGCGACGGCGGGGCGGTGCTGAACCTCGGCGCGCTGACGGTCTCGAACTGCACGTTCCGGGCGTGTGCGGGCGGGTCGTCCCCTGCGCGTCCGATCGGCTTCGGCGGGGCGATCTGCAACGGAAGCGGCACCAGCCGCGCGACGCTGGCCGTGCGGGAGACGACGTTCGCCGACTGCCGGGCCGCGCGCGGCGGCGCGGTCTACGGCTACGGCGGCAGCGACGCCACGTTCGTCGGCTGCACGTTCACGGGGAACCGCGCGGGCTCCTCTGTCTCGACCTTCGTTGCCCTCGGCGGCGCCATCGGCCTGGCGCGGGACGGCACGCTCGCCTACAGTGGCTGCGCCTTCGACGACAACGCCATCCGCATCGACGGCTGCGACATCCCGGAAGACGTCCGCGCGGTGAACGACGCGATCCGCACGATCCGCTATGCGGACGGCGCGGTCGCGGTCTCGCTCAACGCCCTCGCGCTGCCGGACGTCGGCAGCCTCGTCCTCGACACGGTGACCGCCGCCACGATGCCGGACGGCTCGGCGGCGGTCACGATGCGCCCGACGGGGGTGCGGCCGGGCCTCTGGTACGGCCTCGGCTACGCGGCGGATCTCGCGCGGCCGTTCGCGGTGGACGCGGCGACCTGGGTGCGGGCCGGCGCGGACGGGACGCTGCCGGCGCCCCTGCGCGCCCCCAAGGGCCGCGAGAAGGGGTTTTACCGGGTCTTCGTCCGGGAGTAGGGTGGGGTTGTCCTGTCGCCGCGCCGGTTCCTCTGGCGGACGCGCATTCCCTGTTTCATGCTGAATCCCTGGGTGGCTTCTGCTGCCGCTTGCGCTTTTGCGGCGGATTCGGTATAATACGCGCCATTGTTTTTCCACAGGAAGAAAGAAGAGGTAGATAAAAATGGGTACTGGTCGTACACTCCGCAAGGAGTCCCACGTTCGTCCGTGCAAGACGCCCGCCGGCAAGGCGCGCAAGTCGAAGGCGCAGCGCGCGCGTCTCGTCAAGTTCGGCATGGACGCCGAGAAGGTTGCGCTCATGGGCGACGAAGATGTCCGCGTCCTCGTACAGCGTCCGACGGTTGTCAAGAAGCTCGTCGCCAAGAAGGCGAAGTAAATGACGTTCGTCAGCTGTTCCGTCCCGGAACGGTTCGTGAATCCCCTCTTCGAGGTCTTCGACGGAGGGGACTTCATTTTGTCCTCGTACCGCGACATCGAGGAGGACTTCACGCGGATGCGGATCTATTTCGAGGATCCGTCCCAGACAGAGGCCGCGACGGCGTGCCTGAAGGCCGCGCTGGACATCGTGGGCGTGGACACGCCGATCGAAGCGGGCGAAATCGCCGACGAGGACTGGAAGCTCGCCTACCGCCGCCATTTCAAGACGGAGAACGTCGGGCGTCGGCTCGTGACCGTGCCGGCATGGGAGAAGGTCCCCGACGGCGACCGTCTGCCGATCGTCCTCGATCCCGGCATGGCGTTCGGCACGGGCAAGCACGAGACGACGCGCGCCTGCCTCGAATACATCGACGAGCTCGCGCCCGTCGGTTCGTTTCTCGACATGGGGTGCGGCTCGGGCATCCTGTCCATCGCGGCCGCGAAGCTCGGCTGCGGGACGGTCACGGGCTTCGACGTCGATCCGGAGGCCGTTGACGCCTCGCGCGAAAACGCGGCGGCGAACGGCGTCGCGGTCACGTTCTTCAAGTATGGCCTCGGGGCAAACGTCAAGCGCGACCTCGGCACGGCCGATCTCGTCGTCGCGAACATCCTGGGCCCGCTCCTCATTCGCTTTGCGGACGAGATTGCGCCCTCTGCGGCGCGGCATCTCGTCATCTCCGGCATTTTGACGACGCTCTATCCCGATGTCCTCGCCGCCTACGCGGCGCGCGGCTTCGAGGAAGTCTCGCGCAAGACGCTGGGCGAGTGGACGACAGGTCTTTTGATGAGGAGGCACAATCCATGTCACTGAAGGTTCTGGTCATCAATCCGGGGTCGACATCGACCAAGGTGAGCCTGTTTGAGGACAAGCGGGCAAAATTCGAGAAAAGCGTCTTCCACGACTCGTCGGTGCTCCTGAAGTTCGCGCACGTCAACGACCAGCTGCCGTTCCGCTACGACCTGATCGTCTCGCTCCTGAAGGAGAAGGGCGTCGATCCCGCGTCGATCGACGCCTTCGTCGGGCGCGGCGGCAGCGCGCATACGCAGCCGGGCGGCATCACGGTCATCGACCAGAGGCTCTTCGACGACACGGTCGCCGGCGTCGGCGGGTCGGAGCATCCGGCCAAGCTCGGCGTCATGCTCGCGTGGAAGTTCGCGCAGGAATACGGGAAGCCCGCCTACACGCTCAATCCGACGAACGTCGACGAGTACGGCGAACTGGCGCGCCTGACGGGCGTCAGGGGCGTCTACCGCACGCCGCATTCGCACGTCCTCAACCAGAAGGCCGTCGCCGAGTACCATGCGGAGAAGATGGGGCGCCGCTACGAGGACTGCAGCTTCATCGTCGCGCACATCGACGGCGGCATCACCGTCGGCGCGCACGACCACGGGCGGATGGTCGACGGCAACATGGGGGCCGACGGCGAGGGCGCGTTCACGCCGACGCGCATCGGCTCGGTGCCCGTCCTGCAGCTGCTGGACTACCTCGAGGCGCATTCCGTCGCGGACGTGCGGCTGCGCTGCTCGCGCGCGGGCGGCTTCGTCGACCTCTTCGGCACGTCCAACTCCGATTTCGTCCATGCGAAGGTCGATGCGGGCGACCGCAAGGCGACGCTCGTCTGGCAGACGATGATCTACCAGGTCTGCAAGATGATCGGCGAGATGAGCGCCGTCCTCTGCGGCCAGGTCGACGCGATTCTGCTCACGGGCGGCCTGCTGCGCTTCCCGGACGTCGCCGAGGGCGTCCGCCGCCGCTGCGGCTTCATCGCGCCGGTCGCGACGTATCCGGGCGAGATGGAGCAGGAGGCGATGGCCTATCCCGCCCTGCGCGTCCTGAAGGGCGAGATCGTGCCGCGCCGCTACGAGGGGCGCGACGTCTGGAACGGCTTCGGCGACATCGACCTGTAGGCGGCGGATCGGCAGGGCCGCACAAGCCCGAAAGCCGTGCGGATGCGAAAGGAACGTGAACGTGTTCGGAAAATGCCTGAAGCTTGACATACGCGGCGCGTCGCACGCGCGCGCGATCCGGTTTTCGCTGGAAGGGTTCCCGAAGGGCTTCGCCGTCGATGCGGCGGCCCTTGCGGCGTTCATGGCGCGGCGCGCGCCGGGCCGCGACCGGCTCTCGACCCAGCGGCGCGAGACGGACGCCGTCGTCTTCACGGCGGGCGTCAGGGACGGCGTCACGACCGGCGGGACGGTCTGCGGCGAGATCGCGAACGCCGATGCGCGGCCGCGCGACTACGGCGCGGCGCGCACGGTGCCGCGTCCCGGCCACGCCGACTTCGGCCAGTGGGTCGAGACGGGCGCCATCCCGACGGGCGGCGGCAAGAACTCGGGGCGCCTCACGGCGGCCGTCTGCGCGGCGGGCGGGCTCTGCAAGCAGCTTCTCGCGGCGCGCGGCATCGACGTCGCGGCGTCCGTCGAGTCGATCCACGGCCAGACGGGCGAACGGCGGATGGTGCGCGAGATCGAGGCGGCGCGCGACGCGGGCGATTCCGTCGGCGGCTGGGTCGGCGCCACGGTGACGGGGCTGCCGCCGGGGCTGGGCGGGGCGCTCTTCGACGGGCTCGAGTCGGGGCTCTCCGCCGCGCTCTTCGCGATTCCCGGCGTGAAGGCCGTGAGCTTCGGCGACGGCCTCCGCGCGCCGGACCTCCTCGGCAGCGAGTTCAACGACGCCTTTGCCGTCGGCAAGGGCGTCGTGCGCACGCGGACGAACCGGCAGGGCGGCATCCTCGGCGGCCGCACGAGCGGCATGCCCGTCACGTTCCATGTCGCGCTGCGCCCGACGCCGACGATCTACAGGGAGCAGAAGTCGGTCGACCTCGCGACGATGAAGCCCGCGCGGCTCGCGATGAAGGGGCGCCACGACCCGTGCATCGTCCGCCGCGCCGTGCCCGTCGTCGAGGCGGCGGCGGCGCTCGCGCTGGCGGACGCGATCCTCGCGGACGAGGCGGCGCGTCCGCGCATCTGCCTCACGCTGACGGGCAAGACGCTCGCGGAAGACCTCGCGCAGTACGAGTCGCAGCGCTACTTCACGGACATGGTGGAGCTGCGCATCGACCTCCTGGACCCGTCCGAGCGCGCGCGGGCGAAGGACTTTCCGAAGCTTCTGCCGAAGGGCGTGCCGGTCATCCTCACGCAGGACATCGACCACACGGCGCTGTCGGACGGACGGCTCATCAACCCCGTGCACGACTTCAGGGGGCCCGTGAAGAACCTGCCGGCGAAGTGCCGCGCGCTGTCGGGCAAGACGGGCGCGATCGCCAAGGTCGCGTTCCAGCCGAAGTCGATGGCGGACGTCGCGCGGCTCTTCGCGGAGACGAAGGACCTGACGGACGTGCCGCACGTCACGCTCGCAATGGGGGCGCAGGGACTCGCCTCGCGCGTCCTCGCGGGGCGGACGCATTCGCTCTGGACGTACTGCTCGGTCGGCGGGCTGGAGGCGATCGGCCACGTCTCGCCGGAGGAGCTGGTGCGGACGTACCGCTTCCGCGCGGTGACGCGCGACGCCGCGCTCTACGGCGTGACGGGCTGGCCGCTCAAGAGGACGCGCTCGCCCGAGCTCCACAACGCCGCGTTCGTCGCCGAGGACGAGGACGCGGTGATGGTGCCGTTCCCGTCAAAGACGGCGGCGGAGGCCCTGGCCTTCATGAAGGCGATGGGGATGAAGGGCCTCGCCGTCACGATTCCGCACAAGCAGGCGATCATGCCGCTCCTCGACCGCATTGACCCGCTGGCGAAGAAGGTCGGCGCGGTCAACACGGTCACGTGCGTGAATGGAAAGTACGTCGGCTCCAACACGGACGTCGCGGGCTTTTCCGAGGCGCTGGTCGCCTTCGCGGGCGACGTGCGGGGGAAGACGGCGGCGGTTCTCGGCGACGGCGGCGCGGCGCAGGCCGTGAAGGTCGCGCTCCGGGCGCTCGGCGTGCGGTTCGAGGTCTTCCACCGGCGGACGCCGCGCCCCGGGTTCGACATCCTGATCAACGCGACGCCGGTCGACCCGATCCCCGACTACGCCTTTTCGGGGCGGGAGCTCGTCTACGACCTCGGCTACGTGCCGGAGGTGACGCCGCTCCTCGCGCGCGCGGCGGCGGCGGGCTGCCGCGTCGAGAACGGGTTCTCGATGCTCCGGGCGCAGGCCCGCGAACAGCGGCGCATCTGGGGCGTGTGAACGCCGGACTTCAGCATGGAACTTCACCTATGACGAATCTCGCCTCTCTTATCGACCACACGTTTCTGAAGCCGTCCGGCGACAAGGCGGCGGTTGCGAAGCTCTGCGCGGAGGCGAAGCGGCTCGGCTTCGCCTCGGTCTGCGTGAACCCCGCCGAGGTGGCGTCGGCGGCGCGGCTCCTGCGCGGCAGCGGCGTCAGGGTCTGCACCGTGATCGGCTTCCCGCTCGGCGCGAACACGAACCGCACGAAGTGCTTCGAGGCGGCGGACGCGATCCAGGCGGGGGCGGACGAGCTGGATCTCGTCGTCAACCAGCGGCTGCTCAAGTACGCGCCGGCGGGCTGCGAGGCGGAACTCCTCCAGTGGGTGCGCACGTGCCGCACGTTCCGTTCGGACGTCACGCTGAAGCTGATCCTCGAATGCTGCAACCTCACGAAGGCGGAAATCGTGCGCGGCTGCAAGATCGCGAAGAGGGTCGGCTTCGACTTCGTGAAGACCTCGACGGGCTTCGGCGCGGGCGGCGCGACGGTCGAGGACGTGCGGCTCATGCGGAAGGCCGTCGGCCCGGACATGGGCGTCAAGGCGGCGGGCGGCATCCGTGACCGCGCCACGGCGGAGGCGATGGTGGCCGCCGGCGCGACGCGCCTCGGCTGCTCGGCGGGCGTCGCGATCTGCCATTTGCTATAATACGGCCATGAAGAAACTACACCTTGGCGTGCTTGGCTCGGGAGCCGGCTCGAACATGCAGTCCATCGTCGACGCGATCGACGCGGGAACGCTCGATGCGGACATCAGGATCGTCCTGGCGGACGTGCCGGACGCGAAGATCCTCGACCGCGCGCGGCGGCACGGCATCCCCTGCCAGTACCTCGACTGCGCCCCGTGGAAGACCAAGCTCGAAGGGCCTGCCGAAGACCGCTGCATCGGCCTCTTGAAGGACGCGGGCGTCGACACGGTCGTCCTCGCGGGCTTCATGCGTATCGTGAAGCCCAAGCTGCTCGCGGCGTTCCCGAACCGCGTCCTCAACATCCACCCCGCGCTGCTGCCGGCGTTTCCCGGCGTCCACAGCTGGACGCAGGCGCTGGACTACGGCTGCAAGGTCGCGGGCGTGACGGTGCATTTCGTCGATGCGGGCACGGACTCCGGGCCGATCCTCGTGCAGAAGGCCGTGCCGGTCCTGGAGGGCGACACGCCCGAGACGCTCCACGCGCGCATCCAGGTCCAGGAGCATCTCGCCTTCCCGGAGGCCCTCGGCATCGTCGCGCAGGGCGACTACGAGATCGTCGGCCGCCGGGTCCGCATCCGGACGTCTCCCGGCAAGGCGGGGGCATGAGGCTGACGGTTGACTTCCATGTCCACTCGACGGCGTCGGACGGCACGTTCGCGCCGCGCGAGCTCGTCGAGAAGGCCGCGCGGGAGGAGTTCGCCGCGATTGCGCTCACCGACCACGACAACACGGACGGCGTGGCGGAGTTCCTGTCCGCCGGCGCGCAGCTGGGCGTGCGGACGGTTGCCGGCGTCGAGCTGAGCATCGAGCCGGGGCAGGCCTTTGACCGCTTCCACCTGCTGGGGCTCGGCATCGATCCCGCGAACGCCGCGCTCAAGGCGTTCCAGCGGCGCATTCTCGACGGGCGCAACGCGCGCAACGAGCGGATCCTCGCGAACTTCCGGCGGCTCGGCATCGAGATGGCGGGCGAGATCGCGTCCTACGCCCACGGCGGCGTCCTGGCGCGTCCCCACTTCGCGCGGTGGCTCATGGAACATGGCTACGCGAAGTCGATCTTCGCGGCGTTCGAGACCTACCTGCTGCCCGATTCGCCCGCCGCGACGCGGTGCTACGAGGAACGCTACCATCCGCCGCAGGAAGAGGCGTTCGCCGTCGTCCATGCGGCCGGCGGCCTGTGCGTGATGGCGCACCCGAAGTACTGGCGCGTGCCGTGGCAGCATGTCGGCTGCGAGTTCGCGGCGGCCGAGCGCGAGCTCGCGGCGCTGAAGGAGAAGGGCCTGGACGGGCTGGAGACGCTCTATCGGGCGAACCGCCCGGAGGAGAACGTCGAGTTCACGCGCATGGCGACCCGGCTCGGCCTCCTCAAGTCCGCCGGCAGCGACTTCCACGGGGCGAACAAGCCGTCGATTCCGCTCGGCATGCGCGTCTCGGAGGATTTCATCGCGCCGCTTCTGGAGCGGCTGCAGGGATTTCGCGCCCCGTTTTCGCGGCCGTCCCGCAGTCCGTTTTCCGGCAGACACGCCAATATGCTATAATATCCGCCTCACGAAGCGAGACGGGCCGTTTCAGCCGAATCGAGGCGGCCTGCCAAATCAAAGAGACAACAACATGGCTACGAAGAAGAAAGACCGCCGCGTCGAGATGTCCGTCGAGGGACTGAAGGAAGACTACGCCTGGCACCTGCGCTACACGCTCGCGAAGGGCGACAGCCACGCGACGCCGCGCGACCGCTACACCGCGTTCGCGACCGCCGTCCGCGACCGCATCGTCGAGCGCTGGATCTCGACGCAGGAGGAGTACGGCCGCCAGAACACGAAGCGCGTCTACTACATGTCGCTGGAGTTCCTGATCGGGCGACTCCTCGGCAACAACGTCATCAACCTCAAGGCCGACCAGCTCTGCCGCGACGCCCTGAAGGACTACGGCATCAACTGGAACGACCTGCGCGACTACGAGACCGACGCCGGCCTCGGCAACGGCGGCCTCGGCCGCCTCGCCGCGTGCTACCTCGACTCGATGTCGACCCTCGAGCTCGCCGGCATGGGCTACGGCCTGCGCTACGACTACGGCATTTTTCGCCAGCGCATCGTGGGCGGCTGCCAGGTCGAGGAGCCCGACCACTGGCTCAAGGACGGCTACCCCTGGGAGATGGCGCGCCCCGAGTACGCGCAGCACGTCCACTTCGGCGGCCACGTCGAGTGCCGCACCGTCGACGGCCGCCAGGTCTGGCACTGGGAGCCGGGCGAGACGGTGCAGGGCGTCCCCTACGACCTGCCGGTCGTCGGCTACCGCAACGCCGTCAACTCCCTGCGCCTCTGGTCGGCGAAGGCGGTCGACGACTTCGCGCTGGACGACTTCAACAAGGGCGACTACGTCAAGTCCGTCGAGACGAAGGTCCTCGCCGAGAACCTGACGAAGGTCCTCTACCCGAACGACAACACGTCCGCCGGCAAGGAGCTGCGCCTCCGCCAGCAGTACTTCTTCGTGAGCTGCTCGCTGCAGGACATCCTGCGCCGCTACCGCCGCCACAACCGGACGTGGGACGCGCTCCCCGACAAGGTCTTCATCCACCTGAACGACACGCACCCGACGCTCGTCGTCCCCGAGCTGATGCGCATCCTCATCGACCTGGAGGGGCTGGACTGGGACAAGGCGTGGGACCTGACGCGCCGCGCGACGGGCTACACGAACCACACGATCCTCCAGGAGGCGCTGGAGAAGTGGCCGGTGCCGATGATGGAGCGCCTGCTGCCGCGCCACCTGCAGATCATCTACGAGATCAACGGGCGCTTCCTCCAGCAGGTGAGCGCGCTCTACCCGGGCGACATCCAGAAGCTCCAGCGCATGTCGCTCATCGACGAGAGCGGCCCGCGCTACGTGCGCATGGCGAACCTCTGCCTCGTCGGCACGTCGTCCGTGAACGGCGTCGCCGAGCTGCACACGAAGATCCTGGAGGAGAGCCTGTTCAGGGACTTCCACGAGCTCTGGCCCGAGAAGTTCCACAACGTGACGAACGGCATCACGCCGCGCCGCTGGCTCCTGAAGGCGAACCCCATGCTCGCGCAGCTCATCACCGAGGCGATCGGCGACGGCTGGATCACGCACCTCGACGAGCTCAAGGG
The DNA here is from genome assembly GCA_934654805.1 of uncultured Kiritimatiellota bacterium. Lineage (GTDB taxonomy): Bacteria > Verrucomicrobiota > Kiritimatiellia > RFP12 > UBA1067 > UBA1067. The sequence continues at coordinate 4,130 of CAKUGW010000073.1, read as the reverse complement.
CCTTGAGAGGTTCGCCGGCGACGCGAACTTCCTCGACGCGCTCGCGAAGATCAAGAAGTCCAACAAGGGCCAGCTCGCGGCGTGGACGCGGAAGCAGCTCGGCATCGCGCTCAACCCGGACGCGATCTTCGACGTCCAGGTGAAGCGGATGCACGAGTACAAGCGCCAGCTCCTGCTTGCGCTCTACGTCATCGTCATGTACAACCGGCTCCTCAACGACCCGACGTACGACCCGAAGCCGCGCCAGTTCATCTTCGCGGGCAAGGCGGCCCCCGGCTACTACATGGCCAAGCTCATCATCCGCCTCATCCACGGCATCGCGGGCGTCGTCAACGCGAACCCGAAGACGCGCGACCGCCTGCAGGTCGCGTTCCTGCCCGACTACCGCGTCTCGCTCGCCGAGAAGATCATGCCGGCGGCGGAGGTCTCCGAGCAGATCTCGCTCGCGGGCATGGAGGCCTCCGGCACGGGCAACATGAAGTTCATGATGAACGGCGCGCTCACGCTCGGCACCTACGACGGCGCGAACGTCGAGATCAACCAGGAGGTCGGCGACGCGAACATGTTCCTCTTCGGCCTGCGCACGGAGGACGTCGCGAAGCTGCGCCCGACCTACGTCTCGCGCGACTACTACCGGAAGGACCCGGAGATCCGCCTCGCGCTCGACATGATCCGCGAGAACGTCTTCTCCCTGCTGGAGCCGGGGCTCTTCGAGCCGATTCTCCGCAGCCTCCTCGACTACAACGACTACTACATGCTCCTCGCGGACCTCAAGGACTACTGCCGCGCGCAGGATCTCGTCGACCGGACGTACCGCGACGCGAAGAGTTGGAACGAGATGTCGCTCGTCAACATCGCGCGCTCCGGCCGCTTCTCGTCCGACCGCGCGGTGATGGAGTACGCGAAGAACATCTGGCACGTCGAGCCCGTCAAGCTCGCGTAAACCCAAGACATGAATCTTGCAGCCACGGATTCTCACGGATCTTCACGGATTGAAAGGCTTCTCGAAAATCCGTGCCCGTCCGTGAAATCCGTGGTTCAAGCCTCTCAAACCTTCCAAACCTCCTAAACCTTACAAACCTGCCCTATTCGCCATGAAATGGACTAAATCCCTCATCCAGACGCTCCGGGAAGACCCCGGCGACGCCGAAATCGACTCCCACAAGCTGATGGTCCGCGCCGGCCTCATGAAGAAGGTCGCGGGCGGCCTCTACACCTACCTGCCGCTCGGCATGCGCGTCCTCAACAAGGTCACGCGGATCGTCCGGGAGGAAATGGACCGCGCGGGCGCGCTGGAGATCGTCCTGCCGATCCTCCAGCCGGCCGAGCTCTGGAAGACGTCGGGCCGCTGGGAGGCGATGGGGCCCGGCATGTTCCGCCTGAAGGACCGCGCGGCGCACGACTACGCGCTCTCGCCGACGGCGGAGGAGATCGTGACGGACGTCATCAACGGCGTCGTCTCGTCCTACCGCCAGCTCCCCGTCACGGTCTACCAGATCCAGTGGAAGTTCCGCGACGAGATCCGCCCGCGCTTCGGCCTCATGCGCTCGAAGGAGTTCCTGATGAAGGACGCCTACTCGTTCGACACCTCGCTGGAGGCGGCGGACGCGAGCTACATGGCGATGTTCGAGGCGTACAGGCGCGTCTTCGCGCGCTGCGGCCTGAAGGCCTACCCGGTCGAGGCCGACACGGGCGACATCGGCGGCAAGTTCTCGCACGAGTTCCACGTGCTTGCGGACGCGGGCGAGGACGGCATCGCGTTCTGCGACGGCTGTGGCTACGCGGCGAACCTGGAGAAGGCGGAGCGAGAGGTTGCGGCGGCGGCGTTTGAGCCGTGCCCGCCCTGCGCGCCCGCGCCGACGCCCGCGAAGTCGATCGAGGACATGGTGAAGTTCTTCGGCGTGCCCGCGACGAGGATGGTGAAGACGCTCGTCTACGTGGCGGACGGACAGCCCGTCCTCTTCTGCGTGCGCGGCGACCGCGAGCTGAACGAGGTGAAGGCGAAGCACCTCGTCGGCGCGAAGCGGTTCGAGCTCGCCGACTTCGAGACGGTGCAGAAGGTGACGGGCGCGCCGGTCGGCTACGCCGGCCCCGTGAAGCCGCCGGTGGACGTGCCGATCTACGCCGACCTCGACCTCAGGGGTGCAAAGGGCATGATCACGGGCGGCAACCTGCCGGACGAGGTGGATCTCAACAACGTCGACTTCGACCGCGACTGCAAGATCGCCGGCTACGCCGACCTCGTCGTCGTCCGCGACGGCGACGTCTGCCCGCACTGCGGCAAGCCGCTCGTCATCAAGCGCGGCATCGAGGTCGGCCACGTCTTCAAGCTCGGCACGAAGTACACGGACGCCTTCAAGGCGACGTTCAAGAACGCGGAGCTCCAGGACAAGGTGATGGTGATGGGCTGCTACGGCATCGGCGTCTCGCGCACGGTGCAGGCCGTCATCGAGCAGAGCCACGACGCGAATGGCATCGTCTGGCCCGCGTCTGTCGCGCCGTACCAGGTCGTCGTCGAGAACCTCGACCCCGACAAGGCCGAGGTCACGCAGGTCGCGGACGAGCTGGAGGCCGCGCTGGAGGCGAAGGGCGTGGACGTGATCGTCGACGACCGCGCGGAGCGTCCGGGCGTCAAGTTCAAGGACGCCGACCTCATCGGCTTCCCGGTGCGCGTCGTCGTCGGCGCGAAGGGCCTCGCGAACGGCGGGGTCGAGGTGAAGTGCCGCAGCGAAGACAAGTCTCAGACGAAGGTCGTGCCCGTCGCCGAGGCCGCCGCCGCCGTCCTCGCCGCGCTCGGCTGACGGCGGGCGCCGGCGTCGACAGGGGATGGACAGGAGAGAATAAAGACGATGAGCAAGACAGGACGGTTGTCGATTTCTTTGGCGCTGCTGGCGATCGGAGCGGTGCATGCGCGGACGGCAGAAGCGACCGACAGTCTCCATCCCTGGGGCACGGATCGCCTCTACATCTCGCACGTCCATCGCGGCGGCGGCGCGGCGGAGCGTCCTGACAACACGCTGGAGACGTTCAGGTGGTGCTGGGAGAACGGAAGCGCCGTCGAGTGCGACTGCCGGCGGACGAAGGACGGCATCGGCATCATGCTGCATGACGACAACCTGAAGCGCACGGGGCGCGGCATCCCGGAGACGTTCGCCGGGAAATCCGTCTCGCAGGAACTCACGTGGGACGAGATCAAGGACGTGGACGTCGGGTCCTATCTCGATCCGAAGTACGCGAGCGAACGCATACCGACGATCGAGGCGACCTTTGCCGCGATGAAGGGACACCCGACCTACCTCTGCTTTGTGGACGAGAAGGGCGCGGGCCCCGACTACATCGCGCAGAAAGCCATAGAGGCTGGCGTTCAGGACCAGGTCTACTATACGGGACCGAGCCACGAGAGGATTCTGGAGTGGAACAGGATCTTGCCGGGCGGCAAGTCGCTGCTGTGGATCGGCGCGTGGCCGAAGGATCGCAGCCCGCAGGAGCGCGTACGCGCCGACCGCTACTTCCGCGATCAGATGGAGAAGTTGCGCGCGAAGGACTTTGCATGCATTTCGGCTGTCTCGATCCATTCCTACTACGATCCGAACGATCCGAAGGATCCGTTTGTCCCCTCCTCGGCGGTTCTGAAGGAGGTCGTGAAGGAGTTTCACCGTCACGGGATCCCGGTCGTCTCGATCCCCTTCCAAGGCGGTGCGAAGGCGGAAACGTACTTCAGGCTTTACGACCTCGGCTTCGACGGCTTCTCGTCGGATTACCCGTCCGTCATGTTCTCGGTCATCCGCAAGCTCCGGCAGGGAAAGAGATAGGGCTTGTGGGGACAGGCCCCGGGGCTTGTGGGGACAGGCCCCAAGGCTTGTGGGGACAGACCCCAATGCCGGTTGCCGAAAATGCAGGTAAACGTCAGTTTTTGCGCGGTTATCGTCCACCCCCCTTGGGGACAGTCCCCACCGTTTCTTGGGGACAGACCCCGCCGTTTCAGGGACACGTGATAGGGACAGGCCCCGCCGTTTCCTTGGGGGCAGACCCCGCCGTTTCAGGGGCGCGTGATAGGGACAGGCCCCGCCGTTTCCGGCTGGCTTGCCGTCCGTCGGTGGGGACAGGCCCCGGCGCCGCCCCCTGAACCT
>CAKUGW010000072.1 GCA_934654805.1 uncultured Kiritimatiellota bacterium | reverse complement strand
GCCCGCCGGCACGCCCGTCAGCGCCACGCCGTGCGGCCGCCCGTCGTACATCCACGTCGCCGCGCCGGGCGCGACGCTCCACGCGATCCCCGCGCCGCCCGGCTCCTGCCCGGGGTACGTCGCCTTGGTGACGGTCAGGTCGCCCTCGACCTTCACGATGTCGTAGTCTCCTGAAAGCGTGCCCGCCTTGAGCGTGTAGGAGAAGGCATTCTTGCTGCTGCCGGCCACGGTCTGCGATCCCCTCACGTCGAATGTCGCCCCCTCAAGGCCGATGAATCCGTCGCCGGCGATGTGGACGTCGCCGCAGCGGACGGGCGAGTCGTCGTAGGGCTTCGTGGCGCTGCCGCTCGTCAACGTCACCTGGCGCCTCAGCATCCGCCACGTCGTCGAACGCTCGCCCGTGAAGTTGCCGTTCGCCTTCACCGTGAGCGTGTAGGTTCCCGCATGGGTGGCGTTCTCGCCGGTGCGGGTGAAGGTGACGGGCAGCCCCCTGCAGACGACGCTCTCCACGGGAATCGACTGCACCGTGCCGTTGTATTTCGGATTCACGCCGAGCGCGATGGCGAAGTCGTCGCCCGCCGCCGCGATGTCGAGCGGCTCGACCTTCACCCAGCCGTCCGTCACGGCATACGTCACTTCAAAGCAGTTGTTGTTGTTCGTGAAGTCCGTAGCGCCAAGCCCCATCTCGGTCTTTCCGGCATCGATGCACGTCGCCTCCGCCGTGCCGCCGAATACGGTATCCGCCGAGATGTCGTACAACTCGTCCTCCGTCGATATGTCATACCCCTCGACGCGCTTCTCATTGCCGTCGTACGTAAACGTCCCCGTCCTGCCCTTGACATTCACCGTCACCGGGCGCTTCGTGACCGCAAGCGTTCCCGGGAACCATTCGACCGTGTAGTTCGCGGTCACGTCCTCCATTCCATTGCGGATCACCCGCACGTTTGCGATTGCGTTCGCCACCACGCCGTTCCGCCCCGGCCCGTCGATGGGCGTCGTCACAGCCGAATCGTCGCTGAACGCCACATCCAGAACGTCGCCGGGCTGCAAAACGCCGAGGTTCGTCGCCTCGTATTCGTGAAGCGTGTGGGGTTGCCCGTCGTAAGTCCAGCTGCCGCTCTTCGCCGTCACGGTGATCTGCGTCGCGTTCCTCGTCACCGTGAGCGTGCCCGGCACGATGGTGAGCGCATAGTCGGCCATGCGCGCCGTTCCGTCCGCCACCGTGAACGTGGCGTCCACGCGCCCCGCCTCCGTGATGCGCGCGAAATCACCCAGCGTAAACGCCTCTCCCTCCGGCAGGGCGGGCAGCCCCTGCCCGCCGCCGGGGAGGGTTGCGCCTGTCGCGACCGCTTCGACTTCCTCCGCCCCGAACGTAAGCGGCGTTCCGTCGTACGGCTTCTCCTTCGTCGGCGCGGTGAGCGTGACTGCGCGCGGCGTCATCTTCACCGTGCCGAAATGCGTCGTCACCGCGTAGTTCTGCGCCTTCGTGTTCGCGTTGAACGCATAGGCGAATGTATTTGCCATCGCCTCGGCCGCATCCGCGACGTGCCGGACGACCGGGAAGCCGGAATAGGCCGCTCCCTCTCCAGGGGCGAATCCGTCGCCCGTCACCGTCACGCCGCTTTCGCTGTGCGCCACGCCGTCATACACCCACTCCGCATGGCCGCTCGCAAGCGTGATGCTGCGCGGCGTAATCGCCCAGTCCTTCTCCACCGTGCCCGTGTAGTTGCCCGTGCCGGTGATGCGTACCACGTAGTTGCCGGCGTCCGTCGCCGTGTTGCCGGAGAGCGCGTAGGGGATGTCGTCGAGGTTGCCGTCCGGCTTCACGAAGGCGACCTGCGTGATCGGCGCCGACTGCTCCGTGCCGTCGTACATCGGATTTCGCGCAAGGCGGATGTCCCAGTTCGACGGATCGTCGCCGATCACGCGCGGCGTGACGCGCAGCCAGCCGTCAGTCACTTCGTATGTCACGTGGAAGTTGGCGCTGCTGTTGGCAAAGCCGCCTGGTGTCAGCCCCATCGCCGTCGTTCCGGCGTCGGTGCGCGATGCCGCCGCCGTGCCGCTGAACACCGTATCCGCCGCGATGTCGTAAAGGGCGTCTTCCGTGGCCGCGTCATACCCGCTCACGCTCTTCTCGGTCGTGTCGTATGCATACGTCGCCGTATGCCCCGCCACGGCCACTGTCACCGGCCGCTTCGCGATCGTCACCTTCGCCGCATGCACGAAGTCCTCGTAGTTCGGATTCGTCACCCGGTACCACACCACGTACGCACCCGCATTGGTGTAGACCGGCGCCGCCCCCCACGGCAGGGCGGGTGCCCCGCGCCCGCCGATCCCCGCGCTCCCGTCATCCGCCGCGTACTCCACCGCGCACTCCCCAATCATCGCCGCGCCGAACGCCGCCACCAGCGCGTTCGTGTCAACCGTATGGCCCTCGCCGTCGTACATCGCGGTCACGTCAAACTTCGAGAGCCCGCCGTCCGGCACGTCGCCCTCGCCCGGCTCGCCGCCGCCACCGGGCCCGACCGCCGCCTTGACCACCGCAATCTTACCCGTGACGACCGTGACCGCGTAGTTCGCGAGGTCCGTCCCCTCCTGCACGGCGTAGTCGAACGTGTTCTCGACTTCGCCCTCGGCGACCGCCGTCACCGTCGCCCAGTTCGAGGTCGTGACGCCCTCGCCCGCGACAAAGCCAAGCCCACTTATCATAATATGTGGGCAGGTGTGCGCCGCCCCGTCGTACACGAAGTCTGTCTTCGTACCCGAAGTCAGCGTGACCGGGCGCGGTGTAATTGTCACGGTCGCTGAATTGGTCTGTGTGATGTAGCCTGGCGCGGAGATTTCGCACCACACCGTCAGTGTGCCGACGTTCGTCAGGGTAGGAAGTTCTTCCGTGAACGGCACACTTGGATCAGTCGCGTACTTCTTCGCGACGCCCGCGATGCCATCCGCGACCGTCACGCCAATTCCATGCGGCTGCCCGTCATACACGTCCGCGTAGTTCGCCACCGTCACATCCGCCGCACCGAATGGCTCATCCAACCCTGCGACGACAAAAGTCGCCGTCTCGACCTTGCCCGCAACACCGTTCGTGTAGGTTGTGTGCGTGAGCGTGTATGTGCCGTTGCGTGTGACCGACCACGGGCGAACGCCCTCACCCATCAGCCCCTCCACAAGAAGCGTCGCGCCGTCTTGTGCAAGAGTGACCGTCGACTCTTCGTCGCCATCCCAACGCGACGAATAGGTCAACGTCTCGGCTCCGTGACTCATGCGCATGCCATCATGCTTAATTGACAGCGCAAACTCCGGCGTTTCCGTCGTCACCGAGGTGGCAGCCTCGCCCACAAGAGCCAAGGCTAAAATCAGCCCCCCAAGAACTGTTTCCTTCGCGAGTTTCATCTTCATTCCATTTCGCTCCTTAAGCCGCCTTGAACGCGATACAATCATTCGGTATAATACAGCCATGACAAATGCGCCTGACATTCTGTCCGTCAAGATGAAGCAGCGTTGCTTCTGCCACGACTACTATGAGCGTGGCATCTACATGATCACCCTCGAAGTGGAGGGCCGTCGACCGATTCTGGGCCGTCTCGAAGGCTGTGCCGTCACGAAGACTCCGCTCGGAGAAAGCGTCGAAGCCTGTTGGCGTGAGATTCCCAGCCGCCATCCCGAAATTCAGCTTCTCGCCTGCATTGTCATGCCTGACCATTTCCACGGTCTTCTCTTTGTTCGAACGCGCATGCGTCGCCATCTGGGCGAGATCGTTCGTGGCTTTAAGATCGGGTGTACCAAGGCGTATCGGCTCGGTGGGCGGCTGTCCGGTGAATCGCCGTCCAGAGAACCGCCGTTCGGTGATTCGCCATATATGGCGAATCCTCCTAACTTGTTCGCCCCCGGCTACCACGACCGCATACTCACCCATCGCGGCCAGCTGAAAACCCTCTTTCGCTATATCGCCGACAACCCGCGCCGCCTCGCGCTCATTCGCCAACACCCCGACTACTTCACGCGCATCAACGCCCTGCCGCTCGCCAGGGCGACCTATGCCGCCTACGGCAACCCGTTTCTGCTCAACCGCCCCGACCGGCTTCAGATCCAATGCTCGCGCCGCATTTCGCCCGAAGCCCTCGCCGCCGAACAGGCCCGCCTCCTCGACGCCGCCGCGCGCGGCGCGGTGCTTGTCTCGCCCTGCATCAGCCCCGGCGAGAAGCAGATCGCCCGCGCCGCGATGGAAGAAGGCCTGCCACTCATTGCGCTCAAGGCCGACGGCTTCGCGCCCAGGTACAAGCCGCCGGGCCGCTCCTTCGACGCCTGCGCAAAAGGCAAGCTGCTGCTGCTCGCGCCGGTGGAGGATCGCGCCATGTATGGCGCTCCACCGAACCGACCGACGCACCACAATGGCGCAAAGCAACCAGCTGCCGCGCGGTTCGGTGCCGCTCCATACATGACGCGGCTCACCCGTTCCCAATGCCTTGCCCTCAACCAGCTCGCGGCCGACATCTGCGGCCCGGGCGCCGCCGCGCTCAACTACGCGGGCCTCGTGCCATTGGAGCCGCCTCATTCCGCCGCCCCCATTCCGTTCTTCACCGGGCCGTAGATCAGGAAGTCGCGGTTCTTGATCATGTCGTAGTCGGCCTTGATCCAGTCGGCCGAAAGCGTCCCGCCGCGCAAACGGATTTCGTCATATTGGCCGTTGAGCGACCAGATGCCGCTCGCACTGCCGCCAAAGCCCATGGTGTTCGCGTCATCATCACACACCGCCTTGATCACGCGATTTGTGAGAAATACGCCATTGGCGTACAGGTTCAAATTCGTTCCGGAGAACTCAGCCAAAAGCTTCACCCAGGTCTTCAACGCCGTTGGGCATATGACTCTCCCGCCTGATTTCGCACGGGCTTTCACATAGAAATGATCGGCACCATTCTCAAATTGCATTTCAAACCCCGTCTCCTGATTGAGATGCACGGGTTTGAGCGAAATCAACCTCGGGTCATCGTAATCGTTTTCGGAAGTAAGCTGAATTTGATTCTCCACCCGGAACCAGCCTTCAGCGCAGAAATTGCCGCCAAGCGAAAATCGCCGTGAAGCAGGAACGTGCAAATAATTCCCGCCTTTCCCGTTCAACATCCCATTCACCCGCGCCCGGCCGCACGCGCCGTTCTCATACGCCACCATCTGGCGCACATCGGCCAGCGCGTTTGTGCCGCAGCTCGGAATCCCGTCGAGACCGTTGGCCGTCGAGTCATAGGCCGTGCCCGAGTCTTCATTCATGTGCCACACGCCCGCGTAGTCGCACCACACCTCGTGCCCAGTGGCGTACCCATCCATGGGCACGCACCCAACCCCTCCCCACGCCGCCGTGAAGCGCGTGCCCTTCTTCAGCTCGGGCAGCTTCACCCACACGAGCGACGTACCGTTGGTGCGCCACTCGTCGATCTCGTAGGCGAGCCGCCGCTCGTTCGCGTCAAAGAACGCGAGGTCGGCCCCGTTGCTCGGGCTCGCGAAGTCGTTGTAGTCGAAGCCGCTGATTGTCGTCGAGAGCCGCACCAGCACCGGCACGTTCGTGAGCGTCTCCGCGCCCGTGTAGCCATCGACCGTAAGCGCCATCTGCCGCGCATAGCCCACAAGTGCGCTCCCCGTCGCCGACACGCTCACCGCCACGCGCGGGAATTCGCCATCCGTCTGGATGTCGGCGTCGGCATCCCATACCCAATGGTGCGAACCAGGCTGCACTGTCGCCACGTTCGCATTTATCGCCGTACCATTTTCGGAATATACCGTACGGATTGCAATGTTCGTACCGCCAACAATATCCTTGGCGACAAGCGAGACCGTGTATTGTTTCCCCACACTGTCGAACCTAATGTCAACCTTGCCGTTCCAGGGATAACGCTGTCTCGCAGACACCCTGTAGATACCGTCCGGCTCAACAATGGAGAACGGTTTTTCGACAACCTCCTCATATCTTCCCATTCCCGTCACGACCGCATAGCCAATGCCTACTTCTACGTTGTCACGATATGAAACGGAATAATCCTGCCCTTCTTTCAGTGCAAAACCGTCATACGTCACGGAGACCGAAGGAGTTTTCGAGTTGCCGTCATACAGGAACGTGTCCGGATTGATGGCGACCGTAATTCCATCCTGTTGTAGCGATCCTCCGCCAACAAAGAACGTGGCCGAGTAAACATCACTCTGCAAATACCCGTCGATGTATGTACGATGAAGAAGCGTGTACAGGCCATTTCCGTTTGGAGTCCAGGAATACTCGCCACGCCCGTTCTCCTGAGCCGCTTTCCTCCCGTTTTCCATAATGCGGACATATCCCGCACCGGTACTGCTGAACCAGTTTTCGTCGTATGTGATCTTCTCGGGCAGATGCGCAATGCGAGTTCCCGCACAAATATCCAACGTGCAAATTCCTGCAGGCTGAATCTTGAACGTCTGCTCCACTTCGTCGTGGAATCGGCCCATTCCCGTAATAATGGCCTTACCTACTCCGGAAATATTTTCATCGTAGGAAACCGTGTAGTCTCGCCCCTCGACCAGAGTCTCGCCTTGATATACGACCTCCACGCGAGGCGTCCGTTGCGTTCCATCGTACAGCGGGTTGCCGTCGGGAAGCGAAACGGTAGCGTTCACAAGGTCTCGCCCGATAACCTCGAATTCTGCGGAAAGCACATCGCCGACGATAGAGCCGTTCTGATACGTTGTGGCTGTTATCGTGTAAGTTCCCGGACGATGCGGTTTCCATATCTTGAAGCCTACGCCCATTGCCTCTGCTAAATCGGCATCATTTATCCGAAGCTTCACCGTCGAAGATTGATTGCCATACCAAGTGCTGTCGAATGTCAATTTCTCGCGCACGTCGGCAACACGCGGCGACGCACTAATGTCCAATGAGAATGGCTGTCGCGATGTACACGCGCCAAAGGAATCCGCAGAGACATTCCAGCATATCGAGAATACCAGTAAAAATATGATATGTTTTTGCACTGGAAACACCTCTGATCAATTCATGAGACAACAAACGCGAAATCCACATAGAACATTGTCACCTGCGTTTTCGGCCCGATTAGATATTCGTCCAGCAGATCTACATGCTTTTGCAGGAGAGAAACCCTTATTCCACCCCCACACATCACCAGTCAATGCATAATTGCCAGCATTGCTCACATATCCCCCACCTCTCATAACCCGATATGCGGATGGATCGCTAGGCGTTGGTGAGGTAATATTGACCGCAGCGCCTTTAGGGTCCGTAACACTCGTTGTCCCCAAATTCTTTTTATATGCATCAACGCACCATTCAGCTGCATTTCCAATCATGTCATATAAGCCTAGTGCATTTGGCATATAACAGCCGACAAAAGTAACGGTACTAGACGAAGCATCGCCCAAACCATCATCAGCATTGTTTATGTTTCGCCCAGACTGATTCAGTCTAGCCACACTATAATCATAACCAATATTGAGAGCTTTTATACAGCCTCCTCGCGCGGCAAGCTCCCATTGAGCTTCTGTTGGCAAATCAAATAGCAACCCGCTACATTTAGAGCGCAATTTCCCGCAAAACGATGAAGGATCGACAGCTGAAGAATTCGGCCAACACCAATTTGACTCGCTCCACAAAGTGTTGCTTGGACGTATAGTTTGACTTCCTCTAGTTGCCGCATAGGACACAAGTCGCGGTTTTTTAGAGGAGCCGCTCGAACCAGACACCACAGATGACCATTGTTTCTCTGTCACCTCGAAGACGCCAATGTAAAAAGATTTCGTCAGAGTCACTTTATGGTAGTCTTCATTAGCGTATCTTCCAACCTCGTCAGTGGGACTTCCCATCATAAAAGTTCCTGCCTCAACACGCCGCAAGACCAACTTCGTCAACTTGTATTTATCCGTCCATCCCCCGACAGGAGGAGTACTCATATATGAAACGGGATACGACGATGCACTGCTACCACCAGACAAATCAATAATCATATATCGTTTGTCATCATCTATTGTCCGCGTATCCTGACATGTCACCAGCACATTCGTACACTTAAATCCGTCAGGCAAATCCGCCGCCGCATCCCAGACAATGCGCGTAGTGTCCTTCGTCACCATGCAAGGATTATCTTTCTGGCTGACATTTTCCGTGTAAACAGTCCTGACTGGCAGATTCGTCTTGCCGACATTGTCGAGAACCGTGACCTTCATCATATATGGTTCTGTCGCACGCGAATCCAACTCAAAGTCAATGTCAACCAAGCCGTTCCACGGATACCTCTGCCGCGCAGCGACATCAATTACCTCCACATAGTCAAGTGCCATCGCACTCGCCGCCACGGACACGATCCCTATTGCTGCCAGTTTCTTGATGTTCATCTTACCGCTCCTCATTTCTGTTTCAGGCGAATCTCTGAAGCCTGGACAGGGGACTTCCTGTTCAGTTTGCCTTCGTCCGATGTATCGCCGCCCGCCAAAGAATCTTTGCTCTCGACGCAAATCCGAACATGGCACGCATTGACCTTGATTAGCAGCAATTGATCAAACGTCATGCCTTTGGGAGCAAAAAAGGTGAAATCGCCCGCATACAAATCAGCAACACCAATGTCGCAGAGATGTTCTGCGAAACCTTCCTGACGGAAAACAGCGCACGTTTTCTTTTCTCCCTTGTGTTCCGCCCCAATTGAGTATTCCGAATCCGGAGTCAAGGTGAATCGCGTGTCATTCTTAGATTTCAGCCATAGTTCCTTGATGACGCCCTCGGTGTAGTACCTCGGTTTCGTTTTGGCGCTACCGGTCGCCGCCGCCTTTGTCGCCGTTTTTGACGTCTTGACTCTCATTGCCGTTCCTTTCTTGGTTTCAAAATTCTTTTATTCGTTCCGAGATTTCCATACAGACATTTGACAGGTCAGGATACAGACCCTCTGTCGGCATTCCGAAATAACGCAACTCTTCGCGTATTCTTTTCTTGCAAGACCCGTCAATCTGTATTACGGCAACCTGCGCTATACCGCAACTTGGCGCATCAGACTTGTCGTAGTCGGCAGGCGAGAACGATGGATTCAGAGGCTTCTTGCCATCACGGCATCCGAACGCTAAAAAGATACCGGACTGTGATCTTATTCGCGGCGTATTCCAAATCGGCTTGAACGCCCACACATGCTGAATCTCCTCGCGCAACTGTTCTTTGGCCGTACGAAGATTGCCACCTGTCGATTCAGAAACCGGCAACGAAAAACCAGGGCGGCTATTCGTCACTTCATATCGCAAATAGTCCAGTCCATCTTCTCTTGATGGATTGATGTTGTTCCAACGAACCAATGGCAAATGTGCTATAGCCGTGATTATGTCGCTGGTAAAAGATTTCATGCGCTCGCGCTTGATCTTCATGACACGAATATATCCGTCGTGTCCATTGTCGCGATTCCCTCTACTCACATCTCCTGTACCGCAAGCGAACTGCGCGGCTATCAAGACGTTCGAGGTCATGTCGCAGAATCGCGTCGGCATCTGGTAATGCTGCATCCGAGCCACCCGTTCAACCATCGTCTTGTCTTCATCAAAGGAAATGACATTCAGGCGCAACGCTTCTTGATACAATTCGCGTTCGTTCTTCCTCCACGCCTCTTCACGGTCAAGACAACACGGGAAACTCGTTCCAAGCGGAAGTGCCGTACCTTCGTTCTTTCGGGCAAAGTTTAGCGACTCCCCTCGGAAATAGAATTCCGCATCCTTGTCTTGCAGACAATCCAGATCGTGAAAGAGGATTCTATCCGCCTCTTTCACGATGTCGCTCACATTCTTGCATCGAGTCATTCTTCCTTCTTCTCTTCCACGCTTCTTTACACCACGGCCCACCACCCGGCGCGGAAAAGAAAGTGGCGTGCCTTCACATCGGGATGAGGCACACTACGTATCTGGAAAAAATGAAGTGGCGTGTCTCATGACATTCACATCTGTTGTGAGGTGTCGCCAAACACCTTTGAGTAAACATGAATGATGAAGCACGCCACGTGGATTACCACGCAGCGCGATCACCGTATTCCGCTTACTCTAATTCTTTGGCGAAGATTTCACAACAAGCGTCATACGCTGATTCGCGTACGCTGCACGGGTTAGGTTGCCCACCCCGCACATCTCCCGCTCCTCGGTTGCGGACGCGACAGCGCGCGTCCCTCCCAAGTGGGAAGCCAGCCGTTTTGGGTGCTACGACCGGTCTAAATGTTTCGATCTACCGTCAGGCCTTTCCTTTCAGTTGAGTCCAAGGACATGAAAAGCGTTGATATTGTAGCACATTTCGCCCCGTCTGAACAGGGGGGCTTGAAAATTCGACTCCAACCGCAAACCGTCTCTGCGCCCGCCTTGTGCCACCTCTGCAGCTAAGACCTTGAAAAACGAAGCTCCGCTCAAATCCCCTTTGGATGCGGGGTCTGTCCCCAGGTTGGCATTGCAAAAACGAGCGGAAACAGTCTGTTTTGTGAAGTTATTTTTGAAATGAGAATACGTTGCGGAAAATTCCAGCGGGAAGCCGGCGAAGGTGTCCACGGATTTCACGGATTGGCACGGATTGGAAGAGGGGCGGTCCGCGAATCTGCACGAATCTCGATTCGTGAGAATTCGTGTCAGCGGCCTGACGTTCAGGGGCGCCTGAAGTCGATTTCGTCCAGCCGCTTCTCGCTGACCTTCTCGAAGGTCTTGAGCTCGGGGGCGAAGAGCTGGATGCGGAACTCCTCAAGAAGCCAGCGGTAGCGCGTCAGCGCGGCGGCGTCCGCGTGGGTGCGGTCTTTCAGGGCCTCCCGGTAGCGCTGCCAGTAGGGTGCGAAGCGCGCGTCCTTCGCGCGGTCGGAGGCGGGCGAGACCCTGGCGCGCGCAAGGCGTACGCCGGCGGCCTTGAGGTAGCGCGCGTAGCGGCGGAGGATCTCCAGCGGAACGGCCTTGGGGAAGCCACGGAACGTGAGCCAGGCGAGCTCTTCCATCACGGCGTCCGTGGTCGATTCCGGATAGTCGCCCGTCGCGAGCTGCGCGTCGAGCGCGCGGACGGCGTCGACGGTCTCGCGGACGATCCGCAGGATCTCGGCCTCGGCGCGCAGCAGCTCCTCGGTCGAGCGGACGTCGGTCCTCGCCTCGTTCAGCGTCGCCCGGATCGCGCCTTCGCGCACGTCGGCCTTGAACGTCTCCTCGCTCCAGTCGCGCTCGCCGAGGAAGAGCGCGCAGGCCGGCGGCAGCCTGCCGCGGAAGGAGAACGGCACCTTGCCGGCCAGCCGCTCGGCGAGCGTCCGTTCGGGCGGCGGCGGCCTGAAGCGCGCGGCCTCGCCTTGCCCGAGCGCGCACGCGGCGGCCTTGTCGCGCGTCGCGAGGAGGATGTGTCCGTCGGCGTCGTCGCGGACGACGAAGCGCGCGCGGAGGTAGGGCGGCAGGCGGACGCGGGCCCAGGCGTCGTCGGGGATGCGGAACCCCCAGCGCGCACGGACGGCGCGGCGGATCGTCCGCTCCAGCGTGTCTTCCGGCTCGCCGAGGAGATCCATGAGGATCGCCAGGCTCTCGTCGAGCGGCTTGAGGAGCCGCTGAAGGGAGTTCGGCAGCGACAGGAGCAGGTACGAGACCTTGCGCCGGAGGAGGCCGGGGACGAGCCAGTCGTCGCGCCACAGCTCGAGCGCGGCGGCGTCGCGCTTCCTGACGGTGCACGTGAGGCCGTCCCGGTCGGGGTCGTCCGGCGCGTTGCGGTAGGTGAGCCGCAGCGTCGCGCCCGCGACCGCGAGCGCGTCGGGGAAATCGCGCGCGGACATCGCCTCGTCGGGCCACCAGTCCGCGCGCTTCAGGCGGAAGCAGTCCAGTTCGCCGGGCGACGCGTGCGCGAGCCATTTCCGGAGCGCGGGCGCGTTCGTGACGTCGGCGGGGACGGCTGCGGCGAAGTGCGCGAGGAGCCGGCCTTCGTCAAAGGTCTCGGGCGTGCGCGTCTTCTCGGCGCGTGCGCGGAGGGCGCGGAGGAAGTCCAGCGTCTCGCGCAGGGCCGGCGGCGGCTGGGGGAACTCGCCGCCGAGCAGGCCGTGGCGAAAGAGGATCTCGCGTGCGCCGGCGGGGTCGAACCGGGCGTAGTCGCACCGCCGCGCCTCGACGATGACGAGCCCGTAGAGCGTGACCTGCTCGGTCGCGCGCACGAAGCCGCTGGCCGCGTCCCACTGGGGCGAGTGGACATGGCGCTTGCAGAGGTCGCCGGCGACGGGCTCGATCCAGGCGGGGTCGATCACGGCGGCGGTGCGCGCGTAGAGGCGCGCCGTGTCGACGAGCTCGCCCGCGACAATCCAGTCGGGCGGGCTCTTCTCCCGCTTCAGCGCCGAGCCCGGGTGGAGGGCGAAGCGCAGGGCGTGGGCGCCGCGGTACGCGCGGTCTTCCGCGTGGTAGTGGCCGAGGCGCCCGAGCAGCCCGGTCAGCAGGGCCATGTGGACGGCGGCGAAGAAGACGTCCCGCTCCTTCGCGGTCTGCCCGTGCGGGATCTCGGCGAAGGAGAGGCCCAGCCGCCGGCAGAGGGCCTCGAGCTGGCGCGTGAGGTCGCGCCATTCGCGCAGCTTCGGCCAGGCGAGGTAGTTCGCCTGCGCGAGCCGGCGCGCCCGGGACTGCGACAGCGCGTCCGTCTCGTGCGCCCACCAGTCCCAGAGCGCGCGCGCCGAGAGGAAGTCCGACTTCGGCACGCGCCATTTCGCGTGGGCCTGCGCGGCCTTCTCCCGCTCGTCGATCGGCCGGCGGCGCGGGTCGTCGCACGCCATGGCCGCGACGACCGGGAGGACGAACGGCAGGACGGCGTTCTCGCTCGCCGCGACCAGCATGCGCGCGAGACGCGGCTCCAGCGGGATGCGCGCGAGCGTGCGCCCGACGGCGGTGAGCCGGTAGCCGCTCCGGATCGCGCCGAGCTCCAGGAGCTCCTTCAGGCCCTCGCGCACCATCACGGGCTTGGGCGGGTCGACGAACGGGAAGTCGTCGATCGCGCCGAGCCCGAGGTCGAGCATCGTGAGGATGACGCCCGCGAGCGAGGCGCGCAGGACTTCGGGCGCGGTGTAGGCCTCGCGCGCGCGGAAGTCTTCTTCGGAATAGAGGCGGATGCACGTGCCGGGGCCGAGGCGCCCGCAGCGGCCCGCGCGCTGGCGCGCCGAGGCCTGCGAGATCGGCTCGACCTGCAGCCGCTGGACCTGCGTGCGGTGGAGGTAGCGGGAGATGCGCGCGAGGCCCGAGTCGATGACGGCGCGGATGCCGGGGATCGTGACGGACGTCTCGGCGACGTTCGTCGCGAGGACGATGCGGCGGCGGGCGGAGAGCCGGAAGGCGCGCCGCTGCTCGGCGGCGGGGAGCGAGGCCAGCAGGGGGATGACGTCGAAGCGGGTCCCGAAGCAGGTCTCCAGGTGCGCGCCCGTCTCGCGGATGTCGCGCTCGCCGGGGAGGAAGACGAGGACGTCGCCCTGCTCCGGGAGCTCGCGCACGGCCTCGGCCACGGCCGCCGGCAGGTCGGGCGCGTCCGCGTCGGCGGGCGCGCGGTAGCGGATGTCGATCGGGAAGAGCCGCCCCGGCACGGAGACGACGGGCGCCGCGAAGAAGGCGGCGAACTTCTCCGTGTCCATCGTCGCGGACGCGATGACGACCTTCAGGTCGCGCCGCCGCGCGAGGATGCGCTTGAGGATGCCGAGGAGGAAGTCGACGTTGAGCGAACGCTCGTGCGCCTCGTCCACGATGACCGTGTCGTAGGCGCGGAGGAGGGCGTCGGACTTCGTCTCGGCGAGGAGGACGCCGTCCGTCAGGAACTCGACGCGCGTCTCGGCGGAGAGCTCGCGCGCGTAGCGGTGGCGGTAGCCGACGAGCTGCCCGACGGGGGCCTTCAGCTCGTCCGCGACGCGCTCGGCCATCGTCACGGCGGCGAGGCGGCGCGGCTGGGTGACGGCGATGCGGCGGCCCCGGGCGCCGCGTCCGAGCTCGAGCATCATCTTGGGGAGCTGCGTCGTCTTGCCCGAGCCGGTGTCGCCGCAGACGATGACGACGGGATGCGCGCGCACGGCCGCGAGGATCTCCGCGCGGTGCGCGGAGACCGGGAGGTCTTCGGGGTAGGTCATCGTCGTCTGCGTCATGGGGGCGAGTCTTCCGCTGCGCCGGGTGTTCGGACGCAGGCGCGAATATACCAAAAGGCCCGCCGCGCTGTCAATGGCGCCGCGCCGGCACGGCAGGGGCGAAAATTGACTATCTGACAGCCAATGTGGTATACTATCTTCGTTGCTTTCGAGTTGGATCTTTTCACACTCGGGTAGGTTACCCGAAACCTTCCCGAAAAGCAACACTGAACCGCATCCTTCAGATCGCGAATGGGATGATAGTGAATTCAAAAAGAAAGTGTTAACCTATCATAAAACCGGACAGTTTACAAACAACCTTTTTGCCGGTGTCTATCAGTTAAAAGTTGATGACAGTTCAGAGATGAATTCTGTCTATCATGCCGACACCAATGCGTGACGAGCCACCAGTTCTGGTCGTGTCGTTGCCGTTCGCCTATCGGGACGGACGGGACAAGTACGACGGCATCATGCGCTGTCTGCGGGAGGCGCATGTCGATTGTGACCTGCGGATCATCCGGGAGGCATTGAACGTTGAGCAGTTTCGGCAGAGCCTGTCGACTCCCGTCGCCGGGGCGATCTGTGGCACGGTCGGTTGCTTCGACGAAAACCGGCGCGACATCGCCCTGCTGGGCGAGTGCCTTGGCCTCTGTCAGCGACGGAAGGTTCCGCTGGTCGGGCTGGACTGGCCGCAGGAGACGTTCAGAAGACAGAAACTGCACCGCTGCTCGTTCTTCAACATCGATTCCGAGCGGATTGGCGAACTCGCCGCCCAGACGCTGTCGGAGGCCGGCAACTATGTCGTGCACGGTTTCGTCGGCTTTGCGCCGTCCTGCGTCTGGTCGCGCAGTCGCGGGGCGTTCTTCGCGCGCGAACTGCGGCGGCAAGAGCGCTACGCCATCCGGATCTTCAAGGGCGAACCGCAGACGGATGCCGTTGGGCTTCAGGCCTGGCTGCAGGCCTTGCCGAAGCCGGCGGGCGTCTTCGCCGCAAACGACTACACGGCGGATTTCGTCCTGAAGGCCTGTGCACGCTGTGGCCTGCATGTGCCCGACGACTTGGCCGTGCTCGGCGTGGACGACGATCCGGTGTTCTGCGTCCACACGCGGCCGACGCTGTCGAGCATCCACCCGGACTTCGAGGAGATGGGCTATCTGGCGGCGCAGGAACTTCTGCGGCTCGTGGCGGGGCGGAGCGCGGGGGTGCGCCAGGTTGTCGCGGGCGAGCCGACGGTGACGGGACGGATGTCGACGGCACCGTGTTCGCCGGCGGGGCGGCTCGTCCGGCGGATCGACGAGATCATCGCGGCACGGGCCTGCCGAGGGCTCGACTCGAACGTCATCGCCGACGAGCTGCGGATCTCGCGGCGGTTGCTGGATCTGCGCTACCGGCAATACAAGGGGATGTCCGTCAAGGAGGCCGTCGTCCGGGCGCGCGTCGACCGCGCCAAGCACCTGCTGGCCTACAGCGGACATTCGATTGGGACAATTTCGCGGATGTGCGGCTATCGAACGGAATCGTATCTCGGCCATCTCTTCCAGCGGCTGGAGGGCGTCTCGATGGGCGACTACCGGGCGCAGAAGGCATCCGCGCACGCGTGCTGACGGAAACGGCGTTGCTGATTCGTGACGTATGAATTTGCCGAACTGTTTTCATGGTTTCGGCTATAATTCTTGTCATGAAAATTTTTGTGCTTTTTCGGGTGAAGCTCATCGGCGCGATTGTCTGGGCGTTCCTGTCCGCACTTGCGTGCGGCGCGTCCGCGCAGGAGAGCGTTGGGCTCGGCGTCAACCGCTTCGACTTCGACTGCGAGTTCGCCCTGAAAGACTTTCCGCTGAGCTTCCGGGAAGTTGGCCTCTCCGCCTGTGAGGCGGGGATGCCCGACAACAGGCGTCATGTACAGGACAACACCCCAACACATACGAATGAAAGGAAAGATCCATGGTGCGCCAAGCAAGCTTGGCTGAACTTGTAGAATGAAAGGAATCTACTCAGTAAGGATAATGGCATACTGAC
>CAKUGW010000071.1 GCA_934654805.1 uncultured Kiritimatiellota bacterium | reverse complement strand
CTCCATCCTTCAACAACAGCCAATCTTTACAGGGGGTAAACCATCAACGAAATCAACTTTACCTCTGGAAGCGGCAAGCGGGGAATTTTATGATACAATATCCGCATGAACAAGGCGAATAGGGCAATTCATCATATTGAGGGGGGTATTCTCCCCATACAGTTCAGCCGAATAATCGGCATTTTTGCGGCGGTAGCGCTTCTTGGCGCAACCGCCGCCGCAGGCCGCGCGTCAAAGGACTGCCCGGACTGTCCCGAGACGCGCACGAAGGATCGCGCCTTTGACACGTTCCCGCTCGCGAAGATGGACTTGTCGAAGATGTCGTGCGGCAGCGGGCAGGCGCGCAAGTGCCGGGCGAACGAGGGCGCGCCCCTGACGTTGGGCGGCAAAACCTACGCCTGCGGCGTCGGCACGCACGCGCCCAGCCGCTTCGAGGTCGCGGTCGACGGCAAGGGCCTCGCGTTCACGGCGGTCGTCGGGATCGACGGCGAGGTGCCGGGCGAGGGCAGCGCCGAGTTTCTCGTCTACGGCGACGGACGGCTTCTCGCGCGTTCGGGCGTCCTGCGCAAAAGCGACGGCGGTCGGCCGCTGTTTGCAGACCTTTCGGGCGTCCTGGTCGTCGAGCTGGTCGTGACGGACGGCGGCGACGGCATCGCCTGTGACCATGCGGACTGGTGCAACGCCGTGTTCCAGATGGCGAAGGGCGCGAAGCCGAACGACGATCTCACGGATCGCTCGACGCAGCTGGGCATCCTGACGCCGCCGCCCGCGCGCGCGCCGCGCGTCAACGCGCCCGCCTTTCTCGGCGTCCGTCCGGGACGGGAGATCCTGTACCGCGTGCCGGTGGTGGGCGAAGCGCCGGTCAAGGTGACGCTTGCGCCCGTACGCGGCGGAACGCTGCCGCCGGGGCTGACGTGGGACGCGGACGCGCGCATCCTGCGCGGGCGGCTTGGCCGTCCGGGCGACTACGCCTTCACCGTCACGGCGGCGAACGCGGTGGGACGCGCCGTGAAGCCGTTCACCGTCCGCGTCGGCGAGAAGATCGCCCTGACGCCGCCGATGGGATGGAGCAGCTGGAATGCTTTCTACGACCGCGTGACCGACCGGAAGGTGCGCGAGCAGGCCGACGCGCTGATCGCGACGGGACTCGCCGACCACGGCTACCGCTACGTGAACATCGACGACTTCTGGTCGCGCAACAACGGCGAACGCGGAAAGGGACGTCCCGAACTCAACGGCCCCGAACGCGCGGCGGACGGCACGGTTCTGCCGAGCGGGGCGTTCCCGGACATGAAGGGCCTCGCCGCCTACGTTCACGCGAAGGGGCTCCAGATCGGCATCTATTCGTCGCCGGGCCCCAAGACGTGCGGCGGCTGCGAAGGGTCGTACGGCCATGAGCGGCAGGACGTGAAGACGTGGTGCGACTGGGGGTTCGACTATGTGAAATACGACTGGTGCAGCTACGGCGAGGTCGCGTTCCCTGGTTCCTACGAAGCGAAGCTGCGCCATCCCTACGAGGTGATGGGACGTCTGCTGGCCGAAGCCGACCGTGACATCGTGCTGTCGATCTGCCAGTACGGCATGGGTGACGTCTGGACGTGGGGCGCCGCCGTCGGCGGGCAGTGCTGGCGCACGACGGGCGACGTGTGGGACGGGTGGGTTGTCGTCGGCCCCGCCATCGAGAAGCAGGCGCAGATCGGTCGGTACACGGCGCCGGGCGCCTGGAACGACCCGGACATGCTCGTGCTGAAGGGTGACCACCGGCAGTGCGGGCTCACGCCGAACGAGCAGTACGCCCACGTCTCGATGTGGGCGATGGTCGCGGCGCCCCTGCTGATCGGCTGCGACATGACGGCGCTGGACGACTTCACGCGCGCGCTCCTGACGAACGACGAGGTCATCGACATCGACCAGGACGCGCTCGGCCGCGGCGCGGAAGTCGTCGGCGAGGTGAAGCTCGTGCAGGTGTGGACGCGTCCGCTCGCGGACGGCGGCCGGGCCGTCGCGCTGTTCAACCCGTCGCGCGTCGACAAGACGGTCACGGTCGATTTCGCGGCGTTCGGGCTTCCGACGCGCGGACGCCTGCGCGACGTCTGGCGGCAGACGGACTTGCCGCCGCTGAAAGACGGCCGCCTGGAGGCGACGGTCTTCGGACACGCCGCCAACGTGTATCGCATTTATCCGACAGACAAGTGAAAAGGAGAACAAGACAATGAGAAAGATGATGCTGGCACTGTTGGGCGTTGGAATCTTCGTTGGCCCAGGAAACGCCGCGAAGGCTCTTGCCGCCGACTGGACGCTGTATCCGGTCAACGAAAAGGCGGCGGATTTCCGGCTCGAATCGATTGACAGGCAGTCGTTCAAGATGTCCGCGACGCGGAAGGACGCGCCCGGCGACACGATGGGGGTCGCGATCGCCGACGTCAACCGCAACACGTGGACGCACGACAAGATCGTCTTCTCCGTGCGCAGCTTCGACGGGCGGGCGGCGAGCCTGAGCGTGTCGCTCTGCTACGCGGAGGGCGACAAGACGGCCGAGAAGAACTCGGGCGGCATCACGATCTCCGGGCGCAACTGGACGGATGTCGTCCTCGCGATCGGCCACGACTACGGGCTCGGCGACCGCGCCATCCAGATCCGGCAGGTGAAGATCTTGCTGGGCGCGACCGATCTGCCGGCCGGCGCCACCAGCGGCATCGAGGTCGCGGGCTTCCGCGTGTGCGGCCCGAACGAGGTCAGCAAGTCCGCCGCCTACCGCGACGACGACGTCTTCGTCGCCGTGCCGGCGAAGGCGACGCCCGCTCCCGCAATCCGCCCGGACGCGCTGAAGGTCTTCTTCGCCTTCGACAACGAGGACGTCAACCCGTCGCGCTCGCGACAGAAGAAGGGCCTGTGGGACGAGCAGCAGTACTGGGGCTTCCGCGAGATCCTGCTGGAGAAGACGGACGGCGCGGCGGTCGTGACGACGAACCTCGCCGAGGCGGGGGCGATCGTCTACGCCACCTGCCGGAGGAACGCCGCGCTCGCCCGGCGGATCGCCGCGCGCGTGACCGAGAGCGGCGTGCCGCTCTACGCGACGACCGAGGTGATGGACC
Source organism: uncultured Kiritimatiellota bacterium (assembly GCA_934654805.1). Taxonomy (GTDB): domain Bacteria; phylum Verrucomicrobiota; class Kiritimatiellia; order RFP12; family UBA1067; genus UBA1067. The sequence continues at coordinate 13,028 of CAKUGW010000071.1, read as the reverse complement.
CGGAGATCGAGGCGATCCTCCCGTGTGCCGTCGGGAAGGGCCCGCTGGAGGACCTGCCGCCGCGCCACCGCATCGTGCCGGCGGACGCCCGCCATCCCCTCGCGCGCGCCGGCGGCTACAGCGACGCGACGTTCCCGGCGTTCCGCAGCGTCCGGGCGAAGGACGCGGGAAATGTCCTCTTCCGCTACGACGGCGGGCCGGACGCCGTGGTCGAGGGCCGCGCCGGCAAGGGCCGCGTCCTCTACTCGTCCGTCGGCCTCGGCGCGTCCCTCGTGCCGGGCAAGGAGGCGCGTGACGCGTTCTTCCTGCGCCTGCTCGGACACCTGACGAACCGCGCGTTCCCCGAACGCGAGCGCCCGTGCAGGAAGCCGTCCTTCTTCGGCGGCTGGCACGAGGGCAACGACGGGTTCGGCCACTTCGGCTGGGAGGTCGGCAACGGCTTCCTCGTCGAGAACACCTCGAGCCGCCTGGAGGTGTCGCGCGGCAACGTCCAGTACTGCTTCGCCGCGCCGCGCGCCGTCGACAAGCCGCGCAAGACGGCGTTCGCCGTCGATCGCATCAACCCGCTCGCCGTCGGCGGCACGCAGACGACGGACGGCGTCAGGACGATGCGCTACGACGGCTCGATGGCCTATCCGGGCCTCCGCTGGGAGGTGTTCCTGCCGACGGTCGAGCTGCACCTCAAGAACACGCTCTCCTATGCGGCCTACCTCTCGAAAGGGCAAAAGGGTCTTCGGACCGTCGCGGTCTGCGAGGGCGGTGAGGTCGATCCGATGGATTTCGCTGCGCCGTGGCTGCTCCTCTGGAACGCGACGGACGAGGACGCGCCGCTCCTGCTCGTCTTCGGGTCCGTCCCCGGCAAGCTCGAGACGATGCGCGGCGCGCGCGGCGTGAACGGCCTGCGCCTCACGGCGTCCAGGGCCGGAGGCGTCGGCGTCGTCGTGCCGACGTGGATCTGGGGCTCGCAGGCGGCCGACACGCGGGACTGGGCGAAGGGCCTACCCGGCGAGGCGGTGCGGCGCGTCAACGAATGGTACCCGCGCGCGTTCAGGTATCCCGTCGCCCAGCGCGAACGCTTCCGCCTGGACGAGAAGGCGGGGATGGTCGAGATCCGCGACGACTTCGAGTACCTGGAGACGGCGGACGCCTTCAGGACGCCTGCGCGGCCCTACGCGGCGATTCCGCCGGTCGCCGCGTCGCTCGGCGCGAAGGGGCCGGACTGGTTCCGCGCCGAGGCGGACGCGGCGCGCACCTCGCTCGTCACGCGCTACGGGCCGCTGCTCGTCGCCGACGGGAAGAGCCGCGTCGAGTGGGCGATCCGCATCCCCCGGCAGGACCTCTCGACGCTGCCGCACGCGAGCGGCTTCGAGAAGTACGACGCGCTCTTCAACTCGCAGTTCGCCGACGCGGTGAACTTCACCTGCGGCGGCGGGGTGCGGGTCGACTGGTACACCGACCGCCGGGGCAGCAAGTCCGACCCTGAGAACGACGCGGACGGCGCGGCGCTCCACGACGGGTCGTGCAACCTTAGCCTGCACGGGTCGCTGCTGGGCATGAGCCGCAACACGCCGAACCCCTACGGCTACACCGAGGAGAACCGCCGGCTCATCCGCCGCCGCCTCTCGTGGCGCCTCCTGGAGCCGCTGGAGGACATCTACTTCAAGGCCGTCTGCCGCTACCGCCGCGAGCCGTTCAGCGGCCGCCGCTACACGATCTACATGAACTCGCCGCGCAACATCTCGACGGTCTACGAGCCGGCGACGTTCGGCTCGCGCATCATCTACGGCGACTCGAACGAGACCGTGCGCATGATCGTCATGTGCCTCCAGAAGCTCGCCGACCAGTTCGGCCAGCCCGACGTCGTGAAGGCCAACTGGGACACGGTCTCGCGCGAGGTCGTCAGCTACATCTACGCGATCGACAGCTGGGCGTACCTCTGCTCGGGCTGCCTCGAGTGGGGCGGCCCCGGCATGGTCGACATGCTCAACAGCGAGGTCGGCTGCATGATGGAGTACGCGCGCCTCGCCCAGATCGCGGGCGACGAGGCCGAGTACGCGCAGGCGATCTACCGCGCCGCGCGCCGGGCGTGCCCGACGATGGCGCGCTTCGTCATGCAGGACTACTACGGCGACAACGGGCTCGCCGACCGCAAGACGCTCGGCCTCTGCTACGGCTTTTCCGAAGACGCGCGCGGCGCCGAGTTCCGTCCCCTTGATCGCACACGCGTCTGGGACTGCGAGATCTTCGACATGTCCGAGGGCATCCCGAACACGCTCGTCGCGCTCTACCGGGACTGGGGCGTCGGCCAGCTCCAGCGCGAGTACATCCCCTACGTGATGCGCGCGACCGAGAAGGACGAGCTGTGCTATACCGTTCTCGCCTCTGCCGGCATTGTCGGCGGCTGCACGGACGCGCGGCTGAGGGCGAAGCTCGACGAGGTCGTCGGCTACGAGAGGCTCAACAAATGGCTGCGCACCGACTGGCCGGGCATGGACACGTGCAGCTACGTCGAGTACATCTACCACCGCCTCACGGACTCGCCGGTCGTCACCGACTGCCGGGGCGTCAACCTGCACGACGCGCAGTACGACGTGAAGACGCGGACGCTGACGCTCGACTTCACGCCCGTCACGAAGGACGCCGCGCTCGCGGTCGATGGGACGCCGCTCGCGGGGCTCGCCGTCGGCAAACGCGAGACGCGCAAAATCAATGCGGCCAGCGACGCGCGCGCGCACCGTTAACCTGTCGCTCATTTATTTAACGGACAAACAACAATAAAGGAAATCAAGAAGATGAAAACGACCCTCATTCGCAAATCGTTTGCCTTGGCCGCGCTGGCGCTGACGGCTTACGGCATGTACGCCGCGCCGCCGAAGACGGCGGTCGCGTTCCGGTTCGACGACAACCATGCGCCCGCCGACTGGCGCGCGGTCGCGGAAGCCTTCAAGGGCGAAAGCATGCGCTGTTCGTTCGCCGTGATCAGCGGCGCGCTTTCGGACGAACAGGGCATCTGCCTCAAGTCGCTGTCGGACGACGGGTTCGAGATCATGGATCACACCGCCGCGCACGCCGTCTATGTCGCGCAGTGGCTGAAGGAGACGGACTACGCGGCGGCGTACAAGGCCATGGATCAGGACGCGGCGTGGTTCGGCTCCGCTCAGGAGTCCGCACGGAAGGTGCGGTTCAAGCCCGAAATCGATCTTGGGCACGAGAAGAACGTCCGCTTCAAGGGGCGTGTCACGGGCGGCGCGCTTTACTGCGATGACACGTCCGTCGCCGCGCAGCTGACGTTCTCCAAGAAGGTCTGGATTCCGTCGAAGGCGGCGCTGTTCGGCATCGTTTCGGTAGCGTCGGACGGCGGACGCAAGCTGCGCGAGTTCTACGGCGAGACCGACCAGACGTTCGACCTCGCGGACGAGGAGATGGTGCTGGTCGACCAGATCGCGATTCAGCCGGCACTGGACGTCTTGCGCATCCAGGCGCGCGCGACGCGGGCGAACTTCGCGGTCTTCAATCTGCCTGCGCCGAAGACGTGGATCCAGCCCGGCGGCTGGGAGGCGTTTGTGGACGCGAACCGCGTGAAGGCCGTCTACGGCGGCGAGTTCGGCTACACGGGCGCGGACTGCGTGATGCCGAAGGAGCGGTGCTGGTACGCGACGGACGACGACACGCCGGCGGAACTCGTGCCGTGGATGCAGCGTCCGAGCTTCTTCTATTTTGACGAAGGGGCGACCTACGAAGAAGTCGTCGCCCAGATCCAGAAGGCGCAAGACGTCTGTCGCCCGCTCGTGTTCATCAGCCACATGTCGTGGGACAAGGTGGGCGGCCGCGAGAAATGGATCGAACTGACGCGCCTTGTCCTTCAGTGGATGAAAACGAACGGCGTCCCGGCGCTGACCGAAGCGACGTTGACGCAGACGTTCTACGGCGAAGCGGCGGACAGCGTTTCGGTGGGAGGCGCCTCGGCGGCGTCGGAAACGGCGACGCGCGTGTCGGACGGCGTACAAGAATTCACGGAGACCAGCGGCGTGTTTTTGACGAACGGCAATCTGGAACTCTCGACCGCGCGGCTCACGTATCGTCCGACGGGCGGCACGGGCTCGGCCGACCTCGCGCGCGAGGGCACGCTCGTCTACGGTGGCGACGCGAACATCGAAGCGGAAGGTTCGTCGGTGACGCTTCGTCTGGGGGCGCTCGCGAGGTCCTCGCAAGGCGGCACGCTGGCGTTGCGGACGCCCGGCGGTTTGGACACGCTGGGCAGCAGCGTGCGCTTTGAGGCGGCGGGGCTCTCGGACGGCGAACAGCTTCCGGCGACCGTCGTCGGCGGTCTCGTTTCCACCTCGACGCAAAACGAATTCAGCTTTTTGTCCTCTGAAACGGGACGCGGCCTCGTGCCCGTCACGCAGACGGAGGGACTGGCGGGCGGCGAAACGTCGAATGCCCGCCTGACGACCGCCACGACGCTGACGGAAAACAAACAGGTCCGTTCGCTGACGATCGACGGCGGGTCGCTTGAAATGGCTGCCGGCGTCAAGCTGACGGTCGGGGACGGGACGAATCCGGGCGGCCTCATCGTTCGGTGTCCGTCGGCGTCGGACGATCATCAGCCCGTTTCGGCGACGACGGGCGGCGAAATCGATTTCGGCGCGGAGGGCGTCGTCTGGGCGACGGCGGCCGACAGGGAAATGTATGTGGACTTCGGCATGACCAAACTGACGAGCGCCGGAAGCATGACGTTCGCCGGTCGCGCGGGCAGCGAATCGAGGAAGACGGCCTTTCGTCCGAAGAAGGAGAACGTGAACTGGAAGGGCGCGACCTTCGTTGAGGGCTGTTCGCTCGTCATGTACGGCGCAGCGACCGCCAACATCCTGCCAGCCGATCAGGATGTCTACGTGCGCGGCAATTCCGAACACGGCGCCTGCCTGTGGTTGCTGGGTGCATACGGCACGACGTTTGATGGGCACATGCACTTCACGGGACCAGGCGTCTGGGGGCGGAAAAGCCCCGAAACGAACCCAGATGCTGGCGATCCGAAGAAAATGGTTTCCTTCCTCTCGGAAGGCAGCAGTTGGGTCCCGTTCAACGGGCCCGTGACGATCGAGAACGTGGTGCAGTTCATGGGCGACACCGAATGGAGCGGGGCGAAGTTCAACCAGCCCATCGACGGCAGCGGCTCCCTGATCTTCCCGTTCACGGGACAGTTTTGGCTGAATGCCGCCAACACCTACGCGGGCGCGACCGAGATCCACACGAACGCGATCGTCCATGTCTGCGGTTCGGGTACGCTGGGGCGGGGCGATGTCCAGACGTGGCGCGGCGGTACGCTGTCGTTCGAGAATTGCGGCACCTATGAGGCGGACAACGTCTTCACGGGCACGGGAACGGTGGAAGTCCAAGGCACGACGCTTGTCTTCTCGAACGAGGTCGCGTTCGGCGAAACGAAGCTGGCTGCGGGATCGACGCTGGTCCTGGGCGGCGTCTCCAACGATCTCGGGCGGCTCGTCCTGCCTGCCGGCGCGAAGATCACGGCTCTGGACGGACGCGCGGCCGTCGTGTCGTTCACCGTCGAGGCGGAGGGCGATGTGGCGGGAACGATCGAAAGCGGCGAGGGCGCGCTGACGGTCGTCAAGCGTGGCGCGGGTTCTCTGACGGTCGGAAGCGCCGCGCTCGCGGGACTGGCGATCGAAGGGGGCACGGTGCGGTTCTTCAACCCGCTGGCGGGCGATGGCCTGTCGTGGTGGCTGGACGCCGCGCGTTCGGACTCGCTGACCGTCGAGAACGGGACGGTGACGCGCTGGGTCTCGCGCGGAAAGGACGGCACGGTGTTCACGACGGCGCACGACTTGCCGGGTCCCACATACACGCGGACGCTCGCGAAGCAGAATGTCGTCTCGTTTGAAGGTTCCAAGAATCAGCGTCTTGTCGCGACGGGTGAGTCTGTCAACCGGACGATCTTTGTCGTCGACGTGCCAAGCACCTACATCGATGCGGGGGGGCTTTTCGGCAAGGACATGGAGGATGTCGGCCAGCGTTATGAGTCGTGGACACATACGGCCACATGGGCTTGGAATACGGGCTACAACACATTCGCGCAAGGCGGCTACATCTATATCGACGGCGTGCGCTTTGACGAGAATCACAATTTGAACGGGCAGCCGCCCATCACGGACGTCACGCAAGTCCTGACGTTCGAGCATGGCTTCGACACCGACAAGAGCGTGGCCACGTTCACGCCGTCCATCGGCGGCTACTGGCCGGGGCCGGAGGTGCGGGGCTTCAACGGCGACATCGCCGAGATTCTGTCCTTCGATCGCATCCTGGACGCGGTGGAACGGGAGATGGTCGAGGACCATCTCGCGAAGAAATGGAAAGGCGCCGTCATTCACGGCACGGAGCCGTTCGACCCCGGGCTGAGAATCTCGTTCGCGGAGGGCACGGTGCTGGATCTGAACGGCCTGTCGGGCACGATTGGCGAGCTGGCCGGACGCGGCACACTGGCCAACTCGTCCGGCGATCACGTGCGGCTGAAGGTGAAGAACGGCAAGACGTTCGCGGGCCAGACCGACGGGGACATCGACCTGCTCTTGCGGAATCGGGGCTTGGGGCTGGCCGTCATCATTCGGTAAGGTCAAGGGGTGGTGGCGCGATGTCAGTCATGCGTTTTGCACTTGTGGGAGCTTGCCTCGGACTGCTTCTGTCGGCGGATGCGCGGACGTGGCGCGTCGAGCCGGAAACGACGCTGGGCGAGGTCAACGGCTGGGACGTCCAGCCGGGCGACAAGGTTCTGTTCCGGCGCGGGGGCGTCTGGCGCGGCACATTGAAGCCGCGTTCGGGGCGTCCGGGCGCGCCGGTCGTCTATTCGTTCTTCGGCGAGGGCGCGAAGCCGCAGCTGTCGTGCAGCGTGCGCGTGGCGGACAGGGACGGGTGGCTTTCCGCCAACCATGACGGACGGTGGGAGCTGTGGCAGACCCGGCCGACGTGCGCGGGCGACCTGGCGTCGGAGGTGCGCGGCGTGTTCGGCACGGCGATGGGGCTCGTCCAGGAGGGCGCGTCCGAAGACAACATCGCCCGCGTCGTCGCAGGGGAGGCCGACCTCAACCGGCACCTGACGTTCTGGTACGATGCGGAACGACGTCGCGTCGTTCTTCGCAGCTGGTGCTATCCGTTCGACTACCTCGGCGCGGCGGAGCTCGTCGTGGCGCGTCCCATCATCGACCAGACGGGATGCCATGACGTCGTGTACGAGGGCCTGAGCCTTCGCTACGGCGGCGCGGCGGCGGTCGGCGGCGCAGACGTTGCGCGCGTGACCGTGCGCAACTGCGACATTTCCTATGTCGTGTCCGGAATCGTGTTTGGGGCGAACGCCACGGCGTGTCGCGTGGAACGCAACCGCATCTGGCAGGTGCGGGACGCGGCGCTGGCGGTCAAGGGCGCCTCGGACATCGCGCTGACGGATAACGTCGTCTGGAAGTGCGGCGTCTCGTTCGCCTGCGGCAAGAACGCGAGGAATGTCCGTTTCGCGCACAACACGTGCGTCGAGGCGGGCCTCGGCTGGGGGCGTGAGAAGGCCGCGTCAGCGTGCGGCTCGCACCTTGTCCTGGCGGGCGCGGCGTCTGTCGCGAGCAACGTCTTCTACCGCTGCACAGCGGAGGCGATTCGCCTGTCCGGCGCGGCGGAATCGAGGCTGGACGGCAACCTCTATTGGCTGCCGTCCGACTGGGACGGGGTGGCGAACCGCATCTGCCGCTGGACGGGCAGGAGCGGAGAACCCCGGCTGTTTGAGGCGGGCGAGGAGGCGTTCAGGAAGTTTCAGCAGGAGACGGGCTTGGAGACGCGCGGCGTTTTCCGCCGGCCCGATTTCACGAACGCCTACCGAAAAGACTACCGCCTGTTCGGCGCCGGCGCGGACTACGGGGCGCGCGGCCTGCCGGGCGTGGACGAGGACCAGGCCGTGACGAACGGCGCGCCGTATGGCGTGGAGAGCCTGCGGAGCGGGCTGTGGGCGGTCTCCGCCAATGGACGCGACGCCTTCGTCTGCCGTGCGTTCGCCCGCTACAATTCGCCGGACTATCCGCGCGACGAGTATGCGTTCGTGAACTTGGACGCGAAGGACGGTCTGGAACTCGTCATCGAGGCGCGCGACGGGCGCGACCTTTCAAATGTGCTGATACAGCCGAAATCTGCGCCTGTCCGCCTGACGCGGCAGGGCCGGTCGAGGCTGGCGGTCACGGTGCTGCGGCCGTGCAAGTTCACCGTCGAGCCGAACGAGCGGCGCACGGGCCCGCTGTTCGTGTTCGCGAATCCGCCCGAAAAGAACGTGCCGGCGGCGGACGATTCCAAGGTCAGGTATTTCGGCGCGGGGCTTCATCGCGTGCCGGGGGACGTCGTGCGCCTCGGCACGGGCGAGACGCTCTACCTCGCGGAGGGGGCCGTCCTGCAGGCGGCCGTGCGCGCGGAAGGCTCGGACATCCGCCTGTGCGGACGGGGCGTCCTGGATGCGTCCGTCTTCGAGTCGACGCGGGGGAACAAGGGGCCGCAGTACGCCTTCGTCGACCTCTACAAGTGCCGGAACGTCTCGCTGGAGGACCTGACGCTTCTCGGCTCCTACCACTGGACGGTGTACCCGGAGGGGTGCGACGGCGTGACGCTGCGCAACGTCAAGATCTGCGGCTCGCGGTGCGCGAACGACGACGGCATCGACCCGTCCAACACGCGCGACCTCCTGATCGACGACTGCTTCTTCCGCACGCAGGACGACTGCGTGGCGGTCAAGGGCATCACGCGCGAAAACGGGAACTGCGAACGCCTCGCCGTGCGCAACTCCGTCTTCTGGTGCGACTTCGCGCGCATCGTCTGCCTGGGGCACGAGTCGCGCGCCGCGCACATTTCCGATTTCAGGTTCGAGGACAACGATGTCGTCCGCTATGTTCGCCCGCTGATGCTGATTGAGCCGGGCGACGACATGGCGATCTCGAACGTCGTGTTCCGGAACGTGCGCGTCCGCACGGACGCGCACGGGCGAACCGAGGCCACCATGCGCATCCAGCCCGTGGTCAACGTCTACACGCAGTCCGACAAGCCGGGCCGCATCGCCAATGTGGAAGTCTCGCAGGTCGCGTTCGAGGGGGCGGCGATTCCGCTTCGGTTCTTCGTGAAGGGCGGAGACCGGACCCGCCTGACGCGGAACGTGCGGTTCTCGGGCGTGACGATCAACGGAGTCCCGGCGACCGAGCAGACGCCGGCGCGTCCGGCCGTGTGCGCGGTGTCGAACGTCTGGTTCGACGGCGAGGCGCGTCCGGACGGCGAGGAGCCGCTGTTTGTGCGCGGGCCGTATACGGAAGGCGTCGTCTTCGAGAAGGGCGCGACGGAGTCTCGCACGTTGCGCGTCTTCCCGAAAGACGACGCCTGGTGGTGGGCGCGGCGCGACGAAAAGGCGCGCGAAATCGCCGCGTTGCGCGGGAAAGAAGTCGATTGGGCGCTGCTGGGCGATTCCATCACGCAGGGCTGGGACGGACAGCCCGCGCTGGAGCGCCTGCGGAAGTCCCGGACGGTCTTGACGCTCGGCTACAACGGCGACACGGTCGGCAATCTCGTCTGGCGGTGCCTCTGGGGCGAGCTGGACGGCTATCGTGCGCGTGACATCCTCGTGCTGATCGGCACGAACGATCTCGGCGGCGAGAACGCCGCGCCGGAGGACGTGTTCGCCGCCGTCCGGAAGCTCGTCGCGCTGATTCGGATCAAGCAGCCGGACGCGCGGCTTCACCTGCTGGCCGTCCTGCCGCGCGACGTCGGCGGAAAGGAGACGCCGCGTCTCTGGCCAGACCGCATCACCGCGTACAACCGCCTGCTGCAAGGCCTGGCGGACGGGCAACACGTCTTCTTTCATGACATCGGCGCGCGCTTCCTGGATGCGGCGGGCCGGCTGAACGCCGCGCTCTTCTGGGATCGCCTGCACCCGAACCCGTCCGGCTACGACATCTGGGCGGATGAGATCGAGCGGATGCGCAGGTGAGGGTCAGTCACAGGAACCGTGAACAAAACTACCCGAGTCCATCATTTGCTGTGGTTCGGCGAGAAATCGGGATAAGCTGTCCCGCCTGAAAAATCGGGATAATGGTGCAGGAACTTCGGGCCCTTGACGCGGCGGCGGAGAATTTGGTAAACTACGCACCGTCTTATGAGCAACAGGCTTTATTACTTTTGGTACGTGAACTTCGCGTTTATTCCGCGCGGGGCGGATTTGTCGTGCCGATAAAAAAGGTGAAAAAGCAGATACGGCAAAGGCGGCCCCGCTGAATCGAACAGCGAGGCCGTCTTGGCTTTTAAGGGCTTAAGCATCTCAAATCTCAAATTCAAGATCTCAAATCTCAGATTCCAATCTCGGAGCGCAGATTCCGAACCAGAAGCAGATTTCAAACTCAAAACCTATCACCTGAAACCTAATTATCCTGAGACCTCAAAACCATGATCATCATACTGAAGAAAAACGCGGACGCGGGCCAGGTCGAGAACCTGAAGAGCCTGCTCCGCTCCCGCGGCATCGAGCCGCATGAGTCGGTCGGCTCGTCGGAAACGGTCATCGGCTGCGTCGGCGACGTCACGCACGTCGATCCCGGCATCCTGGAGGCGCTGGACGTCGTCGAGCAGGTCCAGCGCGTGCAGGAGCCCTACAAGGCCGCGAACCGCAAGTTCCATCCGGAGGACTCGGCGATCGACTGCTCCGGCGTGAAGATCGGCGCGGGCGGGTTCGCCGTGATCGCCGGCCCGTGCAGCGTCGAGTCGGAGGAGCAGGTCGTCGGCATCGCCAAGGCCGTCAAGGCGGCGGGCGCGACGCTCCTGCGGGGCGGGGCGTTCAAGCCGCGCACCTCCCCCTACGCCTTCCAGGGCCTCGGCAAGGTCGGCCTCGACATGCTCACGACGGCGAAGCGGGAGACGGGCCTCCCGATCGTCACGGAGCTCATGGACTTCGGCGACATCGAGCTCTTCAACGACGTGGACGTCATCCAGATCGGCGCGCGCAACATGCAGAACTTCAACCTCCTGAAGGAGGTCGGCGCCTACACGAAGAAGCCGATCCTCCTCAAGCGCGGCATGAGCGCGACGCTGCAGGAGCTGCTGATGAGCGCGGAGTACATCATGGCGTCGGGCAACCCGAACGTGATCCTCTGCGAGCGCGGCATCCGCACGTTCGAGACGGCCCTCCGGAACACGCTCGACCTTGGCGTCGTCACGATGCTGCGCCGCCTCTCGCACCTGCCGGTCGTCGTCGACCCCTCGCACGCGACGGGCCACGCCTACATGGTCGATTCGGTCGCGGTCGCGGCGACGGCCATCGGGGCGGACGGCCTCATCATCGAGGTGCACAACGACCCGCCGCACGCGAAGTGCGACGGCGCGCAGAGCCAGACGCCGGAGATGTTCGCGCAGACGATGGCGAAGGTGCGCGACGTGCGCGCGCTTGTCGAGAAGTGGAAGATGGGGGATGAGAAGTGAGGAACGAGAAGTGGGGGATTGGGGGCGGAAAGCCCTCGGAAGGAAACGCAGATGGAAGAGATGAATGACCTGAAGCAGTGCCGCGACGCGATCGACGCGATCGACGGCGAGATCACGCGGCTCGTGGAAAGGCGGCTCGAGGTGTCCGCGCGCGTCGCCGAGCTGAAGCGCGCGGCGGGCCGCCCCGTCACGGACCCGGCGCGCGAGCGGGCGATCCTCACGCGCGTGACGGGCCTCGTGCCGCCCGAGCACATGATCGGCGTCCGCCAGCTCTTCACGACGCTCTTCGGCCTCTCGAAGGCCCTGCAGCGTAGCCGGATCGGCGCGGGCGGCGCGCTCCTGGACGAGATCGCCCGCGCGACGACGGACGCGCGCTTCCCGCAGAAGGCGGTCGTCGCCTGCGCGGGCGTGGAGGGCTCGTATGCGCAGCAGGCGACGTCCCTCCTCTTCCCGATTCCGACGATCCTCTACTTCAAGGGCTTCGAGAAGGTGTTCGAGGCCGTGGAGAAGGGCCTCTGCCCGTATGGCGTGCTGCCGGTCGAGAACTCGGCGGCGGGCTCCGTCGCCTCGGTCTACGACCTCATGCGCCGGCACCGCTTCCACATCGTGCGCGCCCTGCGACTCAAGGTCGACCACGTGCTGCTCGCGCCGCCCGGCGTGAAGCTCTCGGACGTCCGCACGGTCACGAGCCACGCGCACGCGCTTGCGCAGTGCGGCCGCTTCCTGAAGGCGCATCCCGACCTGCACGCGGAGCCGGGGGCGAACACGGCCGTCGCGGCGAAGGAGCTCGCGGCGAGCGGACGGCGCGACGCGGCGGTCATCGCCTCGCGGGCCTGCGCCGAGCTCTACGGCCTCGACGTGATCGCCGAGGACATCTGCGACGCGGCCTACAACTACACGCGCTTCATCTGCATCGCGAAGGACCTGGAGATCCGCCCCGACGCGAACAAGATCAGCCTCATGCTGAGCCTGCCGCACCGGCCGGGCGCGCTGAACGGCATCATCGCCAAGTTCGCCGCGATCGACGTGAACCTCACGAAGCTCGAGTCGCGGCCCGTGCCGGGGCGCGACTTCGAGTTCAGCTTCGTCTTCGACTTCGAGGCGAGCACGGCCGACCCGCAGGTGCGCGCGCTCCTCGCCGAGCTGTCGTCCGACCCGGAGATCGAGCACTTCACCTTCCTCGGCGCGTTCGGGGAGAAGTGATGGCGTCCGGCCTGATGGACTGGGCGGCGGCCCATCTGGACGATGCGCGCGTCAAGGCGATCGTCGGCGTGCGCGGCGCGAACAAGACGGGCGCGCTGGAGTCGGTGCGGAACCTGCTGCGCGCGCGTGGCGCGGACGAGGCGCGGCTCGTGTCGATCGACCGGACGGCACGTTGCAGTATTGGAATGTCAACTCTGATAAAGCGCATGATATCTGTCGTTTTCGTGCAGTTTCGGGGGGGCCGGGAAAAAGAGGAAACGCCGCGTCCGGAACTAAACTTGGATTCCAGAACTAAATCCTAACTTTGGGTGTTGAGCCGTTAGGGCTGTCCT
>CAKUGW010000070.1 GCA_934654805.1 uncultured Kiritimatiellota bacterium | reverse complement strand
CACGTCAAGCGCGACCACTCCGCCGAGATCTGGCGCAGGGCGCTGGAATTCTACCGCGACCGGAAGGTCGACGCGGTCGAGGTCGTCACGCCGGAACGGTAAGGAGGAGTCATGGAAATGAAGAACGGAATGTGGTTCCTGTGTGCGGGTGCCTTGGCTCTCGCCGATGCGGCGGTTGGCGCGGAGGTCGCGTCTTCCACCCTGCGTGTCGAGTTTGACGCCGCGCGCAAGGGCGATGTTTCGCGGCTGGCCTCGCACGGGCGCGACTACGCCTCGCCGGTCGCGCGCTTCCCGCTGTTCGAGGTCGTCTGCTGCAAGGCGGGCCAGTTCACCGAACGCAAGACGGTCTCCGCGCGCGACGCGAAGTCGTTCAATCCGGAAACGCTGACGAACGGCGTCCGTCTCGTCTACCGCGACGTCGGCGAAGCCCTCGCCGAGGTCGTCTGCACGGTGACGGCGAAGGGCGCTGACGTCGCCTGGCGCATCGCCGCGACCCCGAAGCCCGGCTGGGCTCTCTTCCAGACGCGCTATCCGCAGGTCGCCTTGAACGAGCAGCTGGGCGCGTCGCCGGTCGATGACTGCATCGTCATGGGCAACTCGAAGGGCGGCATCCTGCGGTATCCAATGAATCCGCGCCGCATTTACTGGAAAGAGCGTCGGGTGCGCCATTATCCGGGCGATCTCGTCTCGCAGTTCGGGTGCTTTTACGACGATAGAGGCGGGCTTTACACGGCGGCCTACGATACGGAGGCGTACACGAAGGCGCTCGTGCTGGATCGCTGGTGGCGCGAGACGCTGCCGGACGGCAATTACCGCGATGGCAACCTGCTTCTCAGCTGGTCGCGCTATGGCTACAGCGAAGGCTCTGATGCACAGGCTTACGATATCGTGACGCGCGGCTTTGCGGGCCCGAGCGGTGAACCGACGACGTGGTATGACGCCGCCGACATCTACAAGGCGTGGGCGCACCGCCAGAAGTGGTGCAAGGCGAAGTTCCTCGACCGCGCGGACTTGCCGGACTGGGCGCGCGAGGCGCCCGCCGTCATGCGCTTCAACCGCGAGTGGTTCGACCGTCCCGACGACCTCAAGTGGTGGCTGACGGAGTACTGGAACAAAAAGTTCCCCGGCGTGCCCCTGATCGCCATCCTCGAAGGGTGGGAGCATCATTGGGACTGGGTGACGACGGAATACTTCCCCTGCTACCCGTCCGATGAGAAGTTCAAGGAGATGATGGGCTGGATCAAGGCGGCCGGCGGGCATCCGTGGGCGTGGCCGGGCGGCCACCACTGGAACGTCACGGTTGGTAAGAGGAAGGACGGCACCTACAAGCTCGACTTCTCGAAGGACTTCTGGGCGCGCGTCGCCCCGCACGCCGTGCGCGATCCGGACGGCAAAGTCCATCTGGACGATCTCGTCTGGCTGGGCGGTGGCACGTCGGCCTCGCTCTGTCCGGCCGATCCGTGGACGATCGATTGGTGGAACAAGGACGTCGCCTGCGCGCTTGTCAAGCGCGGCTGCGAAATGGTGCAGGCCGACCAGGACGTGGGCGGACGTGTGCCGAGCTGCTGGAGCACGCAGCACGGGCATCCGCCGGGGCCGGGGCCGTGGGAGACGAAGGCGATGCGCCACCAGTTCGAGACGATGATCGACGAGATGGGCAAGATCTGGCCGAAGGCGATCTTCTCCTTCGAGGAGCCGAACGAGTACTACAACGACATCATGCCGTTCGTCGATTACCGCAACTGCCGCGGCGACGGCGGCGAGTGGGCGTATGCGAGCGTGTTCAACTACCTGTATCACGAGTATGTGAGCCCGTTCCAGTCGGGCGCGGAAATGTACGGACTTCCGCATTGGCTCGCCTTCTGCGCGGCGGACGGCCAGATGCCGCGCCTCCCGGTGCGCCTGGAATACTACTGCGGCAAGAACGTCAACCGGGCGGACATCGCGCGGACGCGGACGTTCTGCGAGAACTGGGTGCGGCTCTACCACGGCGAGGGGCGCAAGTGGCTCGCGCACGGACGCCAGCTGCGTCCGCCGGAATTCCGCTGCACGATCGTGCCCTACGAAGAGAATTTCCGAGGACGGACGACTAGGAACGTGCAGCCCGTCGTCTATCACGCGCTGTGGGAGGCGCGGGACGGCTCGCGCGCGCTGATGATGGCCAATTCCACGCGGTTCAAGCAGGACGTTTTGTGGAAGACGGCCGACGGCCTGTGGCAGAAAGATGTCATTGAACCGAATGGGCTTAAACTCATTGTCGTCAAACAGAAATGACGCAGAAACGAAAGGAAGCGAGAAATGAAAAGGCTGATGACATTCGCGGCCGTCGGGACGGCGGCTTTCCTGAATGCGGAAACGCTGACCGTCGAAAAGGAGGCGTCCCGGTCGGTGACGTCCGCCGCCACCTACGAGAAGGTGACGGTGCACGGCAACCTGACGGTCTCCGGTGCACGGCTCTCAATCTCTGACGGCACCGGCGCAACCGGCGCGGAGCAGGTTGTCGTCTCGTTGGGCCCGGAGACGGGCGATGCCGCGACCTTGACCGTGAAGGACGGCGGCGAACTTGGGCAGACGGCCGGCAAGGGCGAAATACTCGAAGTCGGCGCGAACGGCGGCTGGGGGCGTGTGGACGTGCAGTCGGCGGCGGACAACGCCTTTCGCCTGCGTTATTTCGACATCGCGGCCGCCGCGACGCCGCCCGAAGACGATCCGACCGTGCTGACGGTGGGCGGTACCGTGAACCTGCGAAGCCTGCGGAACAAGTCGTCCAAGACCGTGAAGGTGGAGTTCGCGGGCGGCAAGCTGAACGCGACGGATTCAAGCGGCTTTGTCTGGTTCGAGAATGGACAGGAAGAGGGCGCGTTTGTCCTTGAAGGCCGCGAAGGTAGCGCCATCCGGTTCTGCAACAACGGGCAGCCGGTTCGCGTCTTGTCAAAGGGCGGCAAGGTGAAGACGGCGGGTCCGTGCGCCTTCATTGCCGAGGGCTGGGTTTCCAATGGCGCCTGGACGAAACTCGTCCTGAGCGATTCGGGTGTCGTCTGGGAGAATACAGGCGACTTCCGCCTTCAGGAGGGCGTTGACGTGACGTGCGACGATGCCCTGCCGACCGGCGCTCAGACGGGTTCTGTCGTGTTCGACGCGGTCAAGAGCAAGATTCCGCTCGTCCTCGACCTCAACGGCTGCACGAACGCGGTGAACGGCATCGCCGACATGAAGGGCGACAGCGTCGTGACGAACTCTTCGGCAAAGGTCCTTTCCGTGCTGCGCCTCGGTACGGCGAAGGGCGGCGCATTCTCGGCGCGCGCGGGCGGTCAGTTGCGCATCGAGCAGCTGGGACAGGAGATTGCGCTGAGCAACGCCGTGGTGGATTGCGCGTATGTGCTGTCCAACGGCACGTTGCGCGTCACTGGCGACTCGTCGATCGCCACGTTGGATGCGGGCAAGGACACCGCCGTCATCGTGGACGGCGTGACGCTGACGTTGGGGACGCTGCGCGACAACGGCGCGACGTTCACCTGTGAAAATGGCGGCAAGATCGTGCTGTCGAAGGGCGGCACGGGCGTGCGGGGCATCGGCGTTGCGGGCGGCATGCTCGCGCCCAGCCTGAACGGATCGGGCACGTTGGAGAAGACGGGTGCCGAGACGTTGGTCGTGCATCAAGAGACCGCTGCATTCCCGTGGAGCGTCCATGTTGCGGAAGGCACACTGCGGTTCTCCGGCACAGGCGGCTGCACGAACGAATGGTGGCGCTGGACGATCAAGGAGGCGAATGCGTGGATCGTGGAACTGGCGTCGATCGGCCTCTTCCGTCCGACCGCAGAGCCGGAGAGGTGGATGCCCGAGCCGACCCTGAACGTCAAGCCGGCGCCTGCCGGGACGTCTGCCGAGGAGCTTGCCCAAAACCAGTCGTTCATTGACAGCGCCATCCAATTGGACAGAGAAAGCGAGACATCCGGAACCTATGCGACGGGTTATGACAATTTGTTCGCCAACGATCCTGCGCGCATTTTCCGGACGCAGAGGACACAGATCCCTTATGCGAACAAGCCGGAGAGCTGGATTCCCGTCACGTTTCGCATCGCTTCCGACCACATTGTCGGATACTCGCAGCGCATGGGCTGGACGACGGCCAGCCGCTTCCCGCGCGTCTTCTCGCTGGAGACGAGCGCCAACGGCACGGAGTGGACAACGGCTCTGTCCGTGGACAGCCTTGTCTGGTCGGGAGATGCGTCCTGGTATCTCGGCACGACAGACTCGGCGACGCGCGCCAGTTGCCCGAACCCGCTGACGATCGCGGGCTATGACGCGCCGGGCGCGGCGGGTCTCGCGGCGGGCGTGGATGTCCGCGTCGATGCGGGCGCGACGCTCGACCTTGCGAACGTCACGAAGGAAGAGGCGCGTACGCTTTCGTCCCTGTCGGTGGACGCGGCGGTTGGCGGCGGCACGATTCGCGGCGCGGTCATTGCGGCGACGGGGACGCTTGACGTGCGGAACGTGGCCGCGCGGCGCGACCTGTACGACACGGTTTGGCTGTCGCTCCCGGACGCGGTCGATGCGGAGAACTTCGCGAACTGGACGTTGCGCGTGGATGGCAAGGTGTTGGCGCGGCAGATCGTGTGGAGGGACGGTGCGGTGCGCATCCTCCCGCCCGGCTGCCTGTTCATTGTCAAATGAGAAGCGAAAGGGAAGAGTGCGGGCATGAATCGTGAAGAGGGAAACAGGGCGTCCCTGTTCGCATGTGCGGCCGCGATGGCTGTCGTCGGACTCGCCGGCGTGGCGTGGGGTGCGCCGGAGCGGACGGCGCCGAAGAAGGACGTGGAGGTTGTGGCCGTCTACTATCCGCACTGGCACAAGTACCCGAAGGGCACGGAATGGTTCGGCGCGGCGTGGGCCGAGGGCGAATGGGGATTCGTCAAGTCCGCGCGCCCGCGCTTCCCCGGCCACCGGCAGCCGCTCGTGCCGTATCCCGGCTATCTGGACGGGGCAGATCCGAAGGACGTCGAGACGGAGATTGCGCTCGCGGCGAACGCGGGCATCGACGTCTTCCTTTACGACTACTACTGGTACGGTGGACAGGTTACGCAGGAGGAGGCGCTGGAGAAGGGCTTCCTCCAGGCGAAGAATCGCGACCGCCTGAAGTTCGCGCTCATGTGGTGCTACCACGAACGGCGCGACCAGTTCAGGCCCGAACGCGGCGCACCGCGTCGGCGGCTGATGACGCTCGACCATACGCCGGAGGAGTTTCTGGGGCTGATTGACCACGCGATCGCGCGCTACTTCAACAAGCCGGAGTACTGGCGCAAGGACGGGAAGCTGTTCTTTTCCATTTACGATGCGGCCTATCTTTGGCGCACGTGGGGAAAGGATGCGAAGAAAGTGCGCACGGCCATGGACGAGGCGCGGCGGCGCGTCCGTGCGGCGGGGTTGGGGGAGCTGCACCTAAATGCGCAGAATCTGAGTCCGTCCCAGGTTCCGCTCGCTGTCGAGATGGGGTTCGACTCGGTCACAGACTACGGCTTCGGCGTGTGGAACGTGCCGAAGTATGGGGCGCGCTACGCGGCAGGCGAGCGGCTGTTCGACTACGGGGAGATCGACGGTGTTTTGCAGAAGCACTGGGAGGCGATGGGCGAGACGGCGCTTCCCTACTTGCCGATCGTGCCGACGGGATGGGACTCGACGCCGCGTTGCCGGTTGGATGAACCGTTTCCGTGGAAAGGCAAGGAGAACTATCCCTACTGCGGCACCTACACGAACAATACCCCCGACAAGTTCGAGAAGTACTTGCGCGACGCCAAGGCGCACGTCCTCTCCGATCCGAAGAAGCCAGGCGTCGTCTACGTCAACGGCTGGAACGAGTACACGGAGGGAACGTATCTCCTGCCGAACAACTTCGATGCGGACGGCGCCCTGCGCGCGATCGCCACCGTGTTCGGACGGCATCCTGCGAACGAGTACACGTACATAAACCCGTCGAACAAGAAACTGTATACCGTGCCCGCCGCGACGCACGAGAATGTGGCGTACGGGTCGCACCC
This sequence comes from uncultured Kiritimatiellota bacterium, assembly GCA_934654805.1. Classification (GTDB taxonomy): domain Bacteria; phylum Verrucomicrobiota; class Kiritimatiellia; order RFP12; family UBA1067; genus UBA1067. Next base: position 10,170 of record CAKUGW010000070.1, on the reverse strand, counting down.
GCAGCAGAAGCTCGACGTCTTTTTGCCGCAGGGAAAGAAGGGGACCACGCCCGTCATCGTCTATTTCCACGGCGGCGGCTGGGAGGGCGGCGCGATGGTCGACCACATTCTCGGCTCGTCGCTGAAGACGCTGCTTGACCGCGGCGTCGCCGTGGTCGCGGTCGGCTACCGCTACCTGCGAGAGGCGCGGCTCGCGGGCGAAAAGCCGCCGGTGAAGGCGTGTCTCGACGACTGCGAGGCGGCGGTGCGCTTCGTGAAGGCGCACGCGAAGGACTGGAACCTCGACGTCTCGCGTCTCGCCCTCGCGGGCGGCAGCGCGGGCGCGTGCACGGCGCTCTACCTCGGCCTCAAGGACGGCAACGCGCTCGGCGTCGCGGCGCTTGGGCCGATCATCGCCCAGACGTCGCTCGACCCGCAGGAGACGCGCGCGTGGATCCCGAACGCGACCTATGGCGGGCATGCGTTCGGCTTCCGGAACTTCGACGACTGGCTGGCGCACCGGGAGCGGGCTCTGCCGTGGATTGAGCGGTTCTCGCCGGCCGCGCTCGTGCGGAAGATCGCGCCGGAATGCGCGCCGAAGATGTTCCTGCAGTACGGCTCGATTCCGAAGCCGGGCGAACAGGCGAAAGACCCGACGCATTCGGGCGCGTTCGGCGTCCGCTTCAAGGCGATCTGCGACGCGCGCGGCATTCCGTGCAAAGTATCGGCTGGCGGGCGTCTCCCGTGCTATGGCGACACATTCAAGTGGCTCGCCGATGCACTCCAAAACGGGAAAGGAAGGTAATTGCGCATGAGGAGAAGTCTGTTCGCCGCTTGCCTAGCTTCTGGGCTGTTTTTGCGTGTCGGGCTGGCGGTGCCGGTCGAACCCGAAAAGCTGGACTTCGGGCCGTTCGAGCTCGCGAGCCCCGCGCGCGAGGCGCGGGTGAAGCTCGGCCCCGACGAGACGAAGGAGGTGCGCGCGGCCGTCGCCGCGCTCGTCGCGGACATCGCGCGCCGGACGGGCGTGACGCTCAAGTACTCGACCTACTCGTCCCCGGTCGGCGGCGACGTCTTCGTCTCCACCCAGCCCTGGGCGGCGAAGGCCGCGTGGTTCGTGCGCCTCAAGAACAGCATCGTCGCCATCCACGGCAGCGACGCGGAGGGGACGCTCCGGGCCGTGCGCGCGTTCGCGGACTTCGTGCGTGGGCTCGAGACGCCGACGCTCGCCTTCGACGGCGTGGACCTGAAGTCCGGCCCGCAGCCCGGCGACGTCTTCGCGGCGGAGCTGGCGCGGGTCGAGGCCCTGCGGCGCGGCAACCGCGACTGGGAGAACGAGTGCGTGACGGAGCTGAACCGCCTGCCGGCGCGCGCGGACGGCTATCCGCTCGCCCGCGTGGAGGACGCGCTCACCGCGGAGCTGCCGACGTCGCCCTACGTGAAGTCGCTGAACGGGCGCTGGAAGTTCGCCTGGAACGGCTCGCCGAAGCAGCGGTCCGCCGACTTCTGGCGCACGGACTACGACGACGCCGACTGGTTCGAGATCGACGTGCCGTCCTGCGTGGAAATGAAGGGCTTCGGCTCGCCGGGATACGTGAACATCCTCTATCCGCACGTCAACAACCCGCCGTTCATCGGTGACGCCTACAACCCCGTCTCCAGCTACCGCACGCGCTTCACGGTGCCGCCGGCGTGGAAGGGGCGGCGGATCGTCCTGCGCTTCGACGGCGTGTACTCCGCCTACTACGTGTGGGTCAACGGGCGCAGGGTCGGCTACGCCGAGGACAGCTGTCTCCCCTCCGAGTTCGACATCACGCCCTACCTCAACTCTCAACCTCTCAACACCCTCGCCGTCGAGGTCTACCGCTGGTCGGACGGCAGCTACCTGGAGGACCAGGACTTCTTCCGCTTCTCCGGCATCTACCGGGGCGTCACGCTCTGGGCCGAGCCGACGGACGGCATCCGCGACTACGCGGTGCGGACGCATCTCGACGGGCGCATCGAGGTGGACTGCCCCGGCGCGGCGTGGACGCTCTACGACGCCGACTTCCGTCCCGTCGAGACGCCCGTGAAGGACGTGCGCCCCTGGAGCGCGGAGGACCCCTACCTCTACACGCTCGTCCTGACGAAGGGCGATGACGTCCGCTCCTGCAAGGTCGGCTTCCGCGAAGTGCGTCTGACGCCGCAGGGCGAGATCCTGTTCAACGGCAAGCCGCTGAAGTTCAGGGGCGTGAACCGCCACGACGCCTCGCCCGTCAACGGCCGCGCCGTGACGCGCGCGGAGATGCTGCAGGACGTCCTCCTGATGAAGAAGGGCAACTTCGACACCGTGCGCACGGCGCACTACCCGAACGACCCCTACTTCTACTACCTCTGCGACCGCTACGGGCTCTACGTGCAGTGCGAGGCCAACGTCGAGTCGCACGGCACGTACTACGGGCTCAAGTCGCTCGCCTATCCGCCGTCGTGGGCGAAGAGCATCACGGAGCGCTGCGCGCGCATGGTGGCGTTCTACCGCAACCACCCCTCCATCTACCTCTGGTCGCTCGGCAACGAGGCGGGGACAGGCCCCAACTACGAGATCGCGCACCGCGCGATGCTGGCGCTCGACGCGACGCGCCTCTACATGAACCGCAACGACAACGAGAACTTCAAGATCCACGGCCACGGCTACCTGACGCTGGAGGAGCTCGCGCGCCTCGCGAAGTGGGCGCCGTTCCACCAGAGCGAGTACGCGCACGCGATGGGCAACGCGATGGGGAACTTCCGGGAGTACTGGGACGTCTACCGCGCCCATCCGTCGCTCTCCGGCGGCTGCGTCTGGGACTGGTACGACCAGACGGTGAAGGTCGACACAGACCGCATCGGGCCGGACGGCAAGCGCGTCTCCTACTGGGGCTACGGCGGCGACTGGGACGAGCGGCCGAACGACGCGAACTTCTGCGTGAACGGCGTCATCGGCTCAAGGCGCGAATGGTCGGCGAAGCTGACGGAGGCCGCGCACGTCCAGCAGGACCTGGAGGTCGTCTGCGCGGACGCGGCGACGGGCCGAGCGACGCTCGTCAACCGCGCGGCGTTCACCTTCGCGGACGCCTACGAGGGCGTGTGGGCCCTCTTCGCGGACGGCGTGAAGGTCGCGGGCGGGACTCTCGCGGTGCCGCACCTCGCGCCGCAGGGCGCCTGCGACCTCGCCCTGCCGCAGCCGGACGCGGCGCTCGTCCGCCCGGACGCGGAGCACTTCTACCGCGTCGCGTTCAGGCTGAAGGACGCGAAGCCGTGGGCGCCGAAGGGGTGGGAGGTCGCGCACAGCCAGCTGAAGTACGGGAAGCCGCCGAAGGCCGCGCCGCGCGCGGCGGCGGCCGGCGCCTGCACGCTCGACGAGACGGCGGACGAGATCCGCGTGCGCGGCGGCGCGACGGAGAGCGTCTTCTCGAAGCGGACGGGCACGCTGTCGCGGCTTGTCCTGAACGGCAAGACGGTTCTCGCGGACGAGCAGGGCATCTGCCGGGGGCCGCGCCTCACCTGCCAGCGGGCGTTCACGGACAACGACGCGGGCATGCGCAAGGCGTTCTACGCCTCCGGCCTCACGCAGCTGCGCTACCATCCGCGACCCGCGAAGGCCGAGCGGCTGCCGGACGGGTCGGTGCGCATCCGCGCGACCGTCGAGGTGACGGGCTCGAAGAGCGCGGCGTTCACGCACGTGCAGTCGTGGACGTTCCGGGGCGACGGGTCGGTTGCTCTCGCGAACGAGACGACGCCGCGCGGCGACATGCCGCAGCTGCCGCGCCTGGGGCTCTCACTGATCCTCGACCCCGCCATGGAGGACGTGCGCTATTACGGACGCGGCCCGTGGGAGAACTACGTCGACCGCTGCTCAGGGTCGGACGTCGCGTACTGGGAGTCGACCGTGACGGAGCAGTACGTCGAGTACGCGCGGCCGCAGGACAACGGCTACAAGTCGGACGTCCGCTGGGCGGCGTTCCTCGACGGCGCGGGCGACGGCGTGCTCGTGAAGGGGTCTGTCCCCCTGTTCGTGCAGGCCCTGCACTACGGGCGGGAGGAGCTGGAGCTTCAGCGGCATCGCGGCGCGGGGACGTGGGGCGACGGCTCGAAGGAGAAGTTCTACGCGCCGATGTTCCCGCGCAGGGAGGTGATGCTGAACCTCGACCTGCGGCAGCTGGGGCTCGGCAACGGCAGCTGCGGGCCGGGCCCGCTCGCGGGCTACGCCTTCCCGAACCGCCGCGAGACGTGGACGGTGACGTTCGTGCCGGTAAAGGGCGGCAAGACCCACGCGGCGCTGAACGCCGCCGCCAAAATGGTGCCGCAGACCCTTCCGGTCGAGGCTCCGCCGGCGCGTCCGGGGCGGACTGTTGGCATGGGCTTCGACGGCGGCTGAGGGCGCACATATGATAGATGGAGACGATATAATGAAAGAAGAGAGAATGTTCGCGATGCAATGTGCGCGTGGAGCGGTATGCCTTGTTTTAGGGCTCGGTGTGCTGTTCAAGGCTTGGGCTTCTGGCGACGATGTCTGTCTGAGCAACGGCGTCTTCGCCGTCGAGCTGGACCCGTCCAACGGAGGGCTGTCGTCGCTGCGCCTGCACGACGACCCCGACCGCATGAACTGGATCGAGGGTCTGGAGACGTGGGGCGTTCCCGTCGGCATGGAGTTCGCCGGGGTGGAACGGCAGGGCGACACGTGGATCTCCCGCTACCGCAAGGGCGTCCTGAAACTCGCCGTCGAGCGCACGCCGGGACGGACGTTCCTGCGCGAGCGTTTCGTCTTCCGCAATACGGCGGACTACGACCTGTACTTCCTGCGCGGACAGCTTGGCGTTTTCGCGACGTTCAACGACAGCTACACGGACGCGGCGACGTGCGAGACGAAACGCTGCCACGCCCACATCTGGTGCGGCGGCGCGAATTCGTATGTCCACGCGCTCAAGATGGGGCCGTTCCAGACTGAACTGGCGCTCATCCTCACGCAGGGCGACCTGGACGCCTACAGCGTCCGCCGGGTCGCGAAGGAGATCAGCAACGACCGGGGCGACTTCGTTCTCCATCCCGCGCCGCTGCATTTCCTGCCGGGCGAGACGAAAGTCCTCGAATGGGAGCTGGCCGCGTTCCCCTCGGGCGCTTTCAAGGCCGAGCTTCTCACACGGCGCGGCACGGCGTGGATTCAGTTCGAGCAGGAGACGATCTTCCCGGACGAGACGTTCCGGATCGTCGCGGAGTGTGCGGATGAACCCAAGTCGGTCAAGGCCTTCTGCAACGGCGCGGAGATTCCCTTTCGCCTCGACGGTCGGCGGATCGTCGTCGAGCATCGTCCGCAAGCCGTCGGCGAGCACCGCTTCACGTTCGAGGCGGACGGGCGCCGGTTCCGGGCGAACGGGTACGTCTCGGACGACCCGGACACGGTGATCGACCGCCGCGTGCGGTTCATCATCCGCAAGCAGCAGATGACGGATCCGCGCAGTCCGCTCTGTGGGGCCTATCTCATCTACGACAACGAGGACAAGTCGCCGTACTTCGACTATTCGGCGGGCAACCACAACGCCTGCCGCGAACGGCTCGGCATGGGGCTTCTGGTCTGCCGCTACCTCCGCGAACGGCCGGACGACGCCGAGGTCGCGCGTTCGCTCGACCTGTTCGAGGCGTTTGTCCTGCGGGAGATCTTCGACGAAGAGACGGGCGAGGTCTGCAACAACATCGGCAAGAACGCCAAATACAAGCGGCTCTACAACGCCCCGTGGCTGATCACGTTCTGGCTCGAGATGTACCGACTGCGCGGCGATGGGCGCTATCTGGTCTGGATCGAGCGCGCCATCCGCAACTACTATGTGAAGGGCGGCGCGAAGTTCTACCCGAACGGCAGCGTTTTCTCGGACGCGGTTCAGGCGATTCGCGACGCGGGCCAGACGGCGGTCGCGGACGAGTTGGCCGGGCGTGTCCGCGAGCATGTCGGGACGATCCGGCAGAACGGCGTCCTCTATCCGCCGCACGAGGTCCGGTTCGAGCAGACGATCGTCACGCCGGCCCTGTCGATCTTCTCGGCGTATTACGCCCTCGTCGATGCCGACCCCGCCGTGCGGAACGAAGCCAGCCGGCATGTCGAACTCCTCGTGCGCTTCGATGGCGAGCAGCCGGACCACAAGTGGAACTCCCTGCCGATCCGCCATTGGGACGGTTACTGGGCCGGGAAGCGCGCGCTGTACGGGGATACGCAGCACTACTGGAGCTGCCTGACGGCCTATGCGCTCCTGCTGCACGGGAGGAACGTCGGCGATGTCGCGCTTCGCGCACGCGCCCGCAAGACGTTGCGCAACCTGCTCTGCCAGTTCTTCCCGGACGGTTCCGCGTCCTGCGCATATCTGCACCCTTACACCGTGACGATGCTGCGTCCGGACGGCACGCCGCTCGAACCGCCGCGCCGCGGCGAGTTCTTCGACCCGTGGGCGAACGACCAGGACTTCGCGCTCTACTATCTGCTGCGCATACGCGGCGAGTTTGGCCTGTCATTGAAGGAGAGAGAGAAATGAGCAGATGCTTTTCGGCGGGTTTGTTGTGCGTCGGTCTTGTTTTGTCCGCCCATGGCGCGGATCGGGTCGAGCTGAACGACGGCTGGCTGTTCACGCCGGAGGAGGCGATCGCCCCCGGCCGCGCGTTTGCCATCCCGGCGATGCTGGACATGCTGGACGGCCAGCGCCGCGACCTGCTGGAGACGCCGCGCGCGTCTCGCGTCCCCGTGGGCGCCGAGCCGGGCGAGGGGCATCCGTACCTGAAGCCGGATTTCAAGGCGAAGGGCTGGGCGCCCGTGCGCGTACCGCACGACGCGGGCATCATCTATTCGTTTTCCTACGATCTGAATCCGTTTGACGGCTATCTGCCGGGAACGGGCGTCGCGTGGTACCGCATTGCCTTCCAGGTCGGGGACGGGAAAATCAGGCTTTCGCGCGGTGAGCTCGTGCGCGAGAAGGGCGGGCGCGTCTTCTTCGACTGTGACGGCGCGATGGCGTTCCCGATGGCGTGGCTCAACGGCGCGTTCGTAGGCGGTTGGCCCAACGGCTACATGCCGTGGCGCGTCGATTTGACCGATGCGCTGAAGGAAGGCGAGAACGTGCTCATGATCCGAACCTGGCGTCCCGAAAACTACGCCCGCTGGCACACGGGCGTCGGGCTGACGCGCCGTTGCTGGCTCGAGTCCGTCCCCGCCGATTACGTCGTCCCCGATTCCATCTGCATCACGACGCCGGACGTGACGCGCGAACGGGCGACCGTCAAGATTGTCTGGAAAATGGCGAAGAGCGGACGGAAGGAGCGGACGTTCACGGTCGAGAATCCGCGTTTGTGGGACATGGACGATCCGTACCTGTACACCGTCGATGTCGAGGGCGTCCCCTGCCGCTACGGCATCCGCACGATCGACTGGACGGCGGATGACGGCTTTCACCTGAACGGGCGGCGCGTGCAGATCAAGGGGTTCTGCTTTCACCAGGACCTCTGTTCGCTCGGCGCGACCGCGAACCGCACGGCCATCCGCCGCCGTCTCGAAAAGGCCAAGGCGCTCGGCATGAACGCCGTGCGCATGAGCCACTACCCGCACGCGTCCGACTGGTACGAACTCTGCGACGAGCTGGGGCTTCTCGTGATGGACGAACTGACGGACGCCTGGAGCTTCCCCAAGCTCTTCAACGACTATCACCTACTCTTCGCGGACTGGCACGAGCGCGACGTGCGTACGCTGATCCGCCGCCACCGCAATCATCCGTCCATCGTCATCTGGTCGCTCGGCAACGAGATCTGGGAATCGCGCACGGGGGCGAAGAACTGGCCGCTCTTCCAGAAGAATGGCGTGGAGATGGTGCGCATCGCGCATCAGGAGGATACGATGCGTCCGATGACGACGGCGAACGACAACGCGGACGTCTGGCGCTCGCCGCTCGCGCAATTCACGGACGTCTACGGGTTCAACTACCGTCCCGAGGACTATGCCGCCTACCGTGCGCGCTGGCCGGGACGGCCCGTCGTCGGCACCGAGACGATGTGCACGCAGACGAGTCGCGGCGAATACGGGTTCGATTTCGTCGGCAAGGCGGACGGTCCCTGGGGACTGCCGCAGCCGGGGCGGACCTATGTCGATTACCATTCCTCCTCCTACGGCCATCATGCGATCAAGCCGGCGGACCTCGAGTGGGCGCAGCAGGATGCGAATCCGTTCGTCGCGGGAAGTTTTGCCTGGACGGCGTTCGACTACTTCGGTTCGCCCATCATCATGGTCTCGCGCATGCAGAAGCCGGACTATGCCGATCCCGTGCGGCAGGCGCAGGCGCTGGAGGAGCGCAGACGCTTCGGGCGCGTGCGCGGCGGTGTGCATTCGTGCGCGACGGGCGCTTTCGACCTGGCCGGATTCGCCAAGGACGAGGCGTATCTCTACCTGTCCCGGTGGCGTCCAGACGTGCCGACGGCGCACATCCTGCCGCACTGGAATTGGCCCGGGCGGGAAGAGAAGGTCACGCCCGTCTACGTCTATTCGTCGGGCGACGAAGTCGAGCTTTTCGTGAACGGCGTCTCGCAGGGACGGAAGCGGCGCGAGAAAGGACTTTGGCGTTTTCGCTTCAAGGAGGTCGTCTATCAGCCCGGAGAAGTCAGGGCGGTCGCCTACCGGAACGGCGAGAAGTGGGCCGAGGAGACGGTGAAGACGGCGGGCGCGCCCGCGCGGCTGGTCGCCGTGCCCGAGCGAAAGACGATCGCGTCGGATGGCGAAGACGTCGGCTACGTGTCGCTGCGGGTCGAGGACAAAGACGGCAACTTCTGCCCGACGGCGAAGATTCCCGTGACGGTTTCCGTTACGGGCGCGGGGCGGTTCCACGCGGCGGAAAACGGAGACGAAACGGATTTCACGTGGTTGCGCGATCCTCAGCGTCGCACGTTCAACGGACGGCTCTCCGCGCTTGTCGTCGCGACACCGGGCGCGGCGGGCGACATCGCGGTCACGTTTACGTCGGAAGGGCTGCCGCCCGTCACCGCGCACCTGACGTGCGCAAGCCGCTGACGGTAAAAATGACATTAAACTCGTAATTTTGTTCAGATATCCGTAAGATGAGAATGTGATGCGGAAAATTCTGACCATGAAAATCGTGGCTCTTGCCCTGCCGGTGGCCTGTCGCGCGGCGGGCGGGGCGTGTGTCTACCGTGAGGGGCGCACGCCGCCGCCTCGGCGCACGGCAGGGGCAAGTTTGGTATAATGTGCGGCATGGAAAAGATAGCGACAGACACCTATTCGTTTGAAGACCTCCGACAGGGCGGTTCCGTCTATGTGGACAAGACGGCGATCCTGAAGACGCTGGCGGACGGTTCGCTCGGCAAGCTGTTCTTCGTCGCGAGGCCGCGCCGCACTGCACGCGCGGCGCGGTCCCCGAGCCCCTCGACACGGCGTGTTCGCGGATGAGGCTCGTGAGCTCGCCCGCCCAAAGCCGCCATAGCTATCAACAATCTGAAATCGCACCCGACTTGCGCATCTATGGGGAAGTCCGTTTGCGCGGGCTGTGACGCTATGGTATAATCTCGCCCATCTGCTTATCAACCCCTTGGCGAAAAGCGCGGAAAGGCTGCGAAGACAATGGAAATCAAGAAGACGACAGAGGACGCGAAGACGGTCATTGCGGTGACCGGGCGCGTGGACACGACGACGGCCCCCGAACTGGAGGCCGGCCTCAAGCTGACCGGCAGCGAGACGCTGACGCTCGACCTTTCGGGCGTGCCCTACATGAGCTCGGCGGGGCTCCGTTGCCTGCTCGCGGCCCAGAAGAAGATGATGGCGGGCGGCGGCGCGATGACGGTCGTCGGCGTCCAGCCGGCCGTGAAGGAAGTCCTCGACATCACGGGGCTGAGCGGCATCCTCACCCTCGCCTGACGGCTCGTGCGCGGGCGGCGTCCAGACTTTCGCCTCCTGGCGCGTGGCCTGTGCGTCTGCGGCGCACTGGCGGTTGCGGCGCAGGGCCTCTTCGCCGCGACGGACCTTTCCTCCGTCGGCGTGGGCGCGACGCTCGCCGAGGGCGTCTATTTCCTGAACGCCTCGCGAAGCCTGGTGGGCGGCGTCGGGCAGGCGGGCCTTGCCGTCGCGGACGGGGCGACGGTCGCGATCTACCTGCCGGAGGACGTCACGCTGACCGTGCGCGGCGCGCCGGCGTCGGG
>CAKUGW010000069.1 GCA_934654805.1 uncultured Kiritimatiellota bacterium | reverse complement strand
CCTTTCCGCCGGCCAGAAGCCAGCCGCCGCCCGCCGACGTGTCCATCACCCAGAACGCGCTCCGCACGCCCGAAACCGTCGCGTTCGTCCCGTCGGGATTGACAAAGGACATGTAGACCTGGTTCTCGGCGGAGAGACAGACCGCGCTCCGTCCAAAACGCGAACAGCTTTGAAGGACAGGCTCGCCCTTCACCCCGTAAGTTCCCGGAACCGCCGCCCAGCCGCTGCCGGTCGCGTCGTTCCAGCGCGTCACGGTCTCGACGCCGTCGGCATCCGTCGCCGTCTCGACGCCGACATTGGCGTCCAGCCGCAGCACGAGCGCGTCCGCACACGGCGGCGGCGCAACTGCGGCGTCGCCCGTCAGGCGAAGCTCGCCCGCCGCAACGGAGACCGTGCCCGTGTAGGCCGTGCAATCCGCGACCGTCAGGCGTCCGTCGCCGCGCTTCGCGAAGTCCGCTTCGCCGACAAGCTTCTCGACGACCAGCGGGCGACCCGCCTGGACGGCCGTGCCCGACGCGACCGCGAGCGTCGGCAGCCGCACTTCCCCCGCCGCGTCCGGCAACGGCGCCGCCGCCGCGCCGAACCATTTCCGGCGAAGGTAGTTGCGCGTCGCCACGCGCTCGCGCTCGGTCAGGTCGCGCGTGTAGAGGATGATTTCGGCATAGCGCGAGCCGCGTTCCTCCTTGTTGCCGAAGCTCGTCTCGTTGCCTCGGTCGCAGCCAAGCGCCGAGGCATGCGCCGTCGAGACCGGGTAGACCTCGATCAGTTGCCAGGCCGAGGCAATGGACGCAGCACCCGTGATTTTCTCGCCGTCGCGGAAAACCGTGCCGTTCCGCGCCGACCAGGTGCCGAAATGCCCGGTGAACAGCGCGCCATCCGGATTGCGCAGGAAGGAGATGCAGTCGCCGTTGCTGGCCTCGCCGCTCGCGCTTGACGAGCCGAGCAGGGACGAGTTCGCCGTGTTCGGATGCCACACGACGAATGCCGCGCGGACGGAATCGAGCGAGCGCCCGAAGTTCAGCCACCGCTGATCGGCCTCCGTCGAGCCGAAGTCGACCGCCGCCAGTTTCTCGCCCGTGAGGCCCGCGAGATCCTCCGCCGCCGTCGTCACCCACGGCAGGTTCGCGCTCGTGCGCGTGCTCCACGCCGCGTTCCGAAAACCCGTGTCATGCCAGCAGGAGACATAGCGATACCCGTTCTCCGTAAAGCCCGACAGCGTCTCGTCCGCCGTCGCGTCAAGGTGAAACGCCGCGCCCGCCGCCATCTGGCAGTCGCTGACGATGCCGTCCGCCGCGACCGCGAACGTCCCCTCCGCCAACGCGAGCGTCCCGCCGGCGTCCGCCGTGACGGCATCGACCTCGAGCGTGCCCGCGCCCGTCTTCGTCAGCGTCCGCCCGCCGAGCGCAAGGGCCGGCACGTGCGCCGCGCCGACGCCCTCGACGGCCAGCGTCGCGTCGCCCGTCAGCGTGATCTTCCGGCTTTCGTCCGTCGCCGCACCGCCCGGGCCGGCATAGCCGGGAATCGCGCGCCCGAACCACTTGGCGTTCAGGACGGCACAGGCGTCCTTCAGTTCGCGTTCCGTCAGGACGCGGTCATAGAGGACGGCCTCCGCGACCTTGAGCCCGCCCGCCGTCGCGGCGTCGCGGCCGCCGAAATGCGTCAGCTGCGACCCCGCCGTCTGAAAGGCCACGAGATGCCAGCCCGGATAGCGGTAGTTGTCGGCGCCCGGCGTCTCGATGCCGTCGATGTAGGCCTTGCCCATGCGCGGCGTGATCGTCGGGTGCGCCGCCGCATGCGGCGCGGAGTCGCTCAGCACCGGCGCCGACCACGATGCCGGCGTCGCGCCGCGATCGAAGAAGCCCAGCCCGCCGGTAATCGTGCCGCCGCCCGCTTCGACGTTGACGACGGCGATGACGGTCGTCACGCCCTTGACCGCCAGGCTCGACTTGTCGGACGCCTTGACATAGAGGAAGTGCCGTCCGGAACCGGCCTTCCCGAAATCAATCGCGCCGCGTCCCGGCCCCAGCGCGTCCGGCACGTAGACGGGCCGCGCCGTCACGTCGGCAACCGCCGCCGCCGAGAGCGTCACCGCGTTTCCGTTCCACGCCAGGCCTTCGGCCGGCGTCCACTCCGTGACATAGCGGATGCCGTCTTTCGTCTCGTAGGCGTCCGCCGGAAGGGCCGAGGCGTCGAGATGCAGGAACGGCTTCGGCGGCAGCGCGGCGGGAATCGCCCGGCGGGCAAAGGCGAGCGTCCCCGCCTCAAGCTCGATGTCAAGGCCGTTCTCCGTGCCGTCGCCGATTTCCAGCGTGCCCGCGCCGCGCTTCGTCAGCTTCGGGTCTGCCGCCGTCGATGCAGACCCGTCTGCCGCCGAGGCCGCGCGGCCATGCCCGCCGCGCAGACGTTCGACCGCCAGGGTCTCGTCTGCCGGGACGACCGCCGTCAGGTTCAGCCCCTTCGGCCACGAGCCCGAACTGAGGCGGATGTCGCCGACGCGCGCGTGGCCGCCGAAGCCGGGATGATGCACGCCGAACCACTTCTTCGCCAGATAGGCCTCGACTTTCTCGCGCTCGGCATCCGTCAGGTTGCGACCGTAGAAAATCATCTCCGCGATGCGCATGCCGCCCGACGTGGCGAGGCCGTCCGGGCGCGTGTCGCCCAGGCCAATGCCCGTCGCCGAGAGGGCGAAGCCGTAGCCGTCGGAGTCCTTTGGCATGAAGCTCACCAGTTCCCAGCCGCCCGAAAAGCCCGCGAAATGCGGTGTCGTCGGGACTCCGTTCTGCCAGATGACGCCGTTGATCGCCGACGGGGGCGCCGCGAAGGAGAACTTGGCGTTGGACGCCACGTCGAGAATCGGCTTGCGCCAAAGCTCGTCCTCCGCCGTCGTCACCTGCGAGCCGCGCCGGTAGTAGTAGCCCTTCGGATCGATCGTCTCGTCGGGCTTCCAGCCGCTTTTCCACGGCTCGTTGCAGGTTCCACCGCCCAGGATCCAGCCGCCGCCCGCGCGGGAGTCGTAGACGGCGACAACCGTTCCGATGCCCTGGAGGTCGTTCACGCCGCCGACCGGGCTGAAGACGAGGCCGCGCCCGGAGCCCTGCGCACCGAAGTCGAGCGCCGCGCCGCCCTGAAGAGCCGGCAGGCTCTCCGCAAGAACCGGGCCCGTCGGCGGCCGTGCGCCGTCCGACCAGCCCGACCAGCTGCCGCTCGCGGCAAAGGACGTCGCGAGCGTGCGCCCGTTCCCCGTCTTCGATGGAATCGCCGTCACCTCCTTCGTCGCCGGATCGAGCGACCAGTCCGACGTCTCGGAACAGTCGAACCAGAAGATCGGCTCGACGCCGACATCCGGCAGGGCGTCTGCCGCGACCGTCTGCGGCGTGAGCACCGTGTCGGTCGTGTACGAGACGCGCCCGACCGCATGGCCGATCGGGACGACCGTCGGCTCCGCGTGCAGGCCGGCGACACTCGCGGCGGCGGTGCAGAGGCAAACAACAGACTTATAGGTTTTTCCGATTTCCATGTGACTCTTCCTTACTTGTTTCTCGCAACGAATGCACAGTGAGTTCTGTACAAGACGAATCTCTGCACGACGTCAACAGGCGTCGCACCGGCAGCCGTCCAAAGGCCCTCAGAGGCCTTGGCTAATAGATGGGGGGGGGGGGGTATTGGAACCGTGTGCGAACGCGCCCATACGGCTCCTGCCGCGCCTGACAAGGGCTTTACGCCCCATGCTCTCGAAACACAGCCTTCTCATCATTTGGTGGTAATGATACCAAATTCCGCACCGCCACGCAACTCTCACCTGAAGTCCTGAAGGCCTTTCACCGGTCGCCGCACAGGCGCTCGGCCGCGCGCGCGGCGCGCCACTGGCGCAGTTATTGTTTTTTTTTCCTAACAATTGAACTTTTTCGCATATTTCTTTCATCGCTGGTTCAGCTCCTTGTAATAGCGGCGGAGAACCTCCACCGTTTCGGGTTGAGGGACAAACGAAAGGCCAGGCGCACTCACCGCATCCGCATCCACGGCGTGCATCGCGTCCACGTCGCGGCGCGCCACGCCCTTTCTCTCACAGGGGCGCGCGGCGTCTCGCCCAAGGGCAACGGGCAGGACAGCGAACAGATTTGCGGCAAGGACAAGCCCAGCGATCCGTCGAATCGCCCGCGTGGCATTTCGGTTCTTCTGATGACAGTTTGACATACTGTGCACAGTATAGCAGAACTGTTCCCAACAGAGAGAAACTTTTGCGCAAATTTTTGAGCGCGGCAGAAGAGCCTCACGGCAGCGGAAAAGAGGCTTGATTAATTCTTCATGTCACGCAGCAGCTGCGCGGCCTGTGCATAGTTCACAAACCGCCCGCCACCTTTCAGCGGCCAGTCTGTACCCGAATAGATTACGTTGCAGGAAACCACGTCATCCGTGCAGCGCCGAATCTTCTCCATGTTCTTTCCAAACGAGCTGTCTGGCGTCATCGCCCCCTTCACCTCCAAAAGGTTCAGCTTACGGTTCTGCTCGACAACCAGATCCACCTCGACGCCGCCGTTGTCGCGAATGTAGTAGAAGTCCTGACGCAACTGGAAGTTGAGCTTCGTCTTCAGCAGATCCAGAACAACTAAATTCTCGAAGAGGTTGCCGAACAGCGGATCCCGCCCGATCTGCGCAGCAGTCGTGATACCGAGCAGATACGCCGCCAAGCCCACGTCCGTGAAATAGACTTTCGGCGACTTCACAAGACGCTTGCCGAGATTTCGGTAATAGGGCTGTAGCCGCACAACGACGTAGCTCGCCTCAAGGACGGACAGCCACCGCTTCAGCGTCTTGGCGTCCACGCCAATGTCGTCGGAAAGGGACTGGAAATTCACGACCTGTCCGACACGTCCAGCCAGAAGCCGGACAAACGTCTCAAATGCCGTCTGGTTCTCGACCTGAACAAGCTGACGAACGTCGCGCTCGACATACGTGCGGTAATACTCCTCGTTCGCCGTCGTCGGGTCGAGGCCATCCGAATAGACACGCGGCAAGAACCCCCGATAAAGGGCCTCGTCCCGCGACAGCCGACAGCCCGCCGCCTGTAACTCAGACAGAGAGAACATCAAGAGCGTAATCAGTGCCGTCCGCCCCGCAAGCGACTGCGAAACCTTCTCCTTCAAGAGCGGCTGGTGCGAACCGGTCAGGACATACTCGCCCTTTTTCCCCGACTCGTCCACACGCACTTGAATCCAGCTCAGCAGTTCCGGGACGCGCTGAACCTCATCGACAATCAAAGGTGCCGGATGAAGGGCGAAAAACGCCTCCGGATCCTCTTCGGCAAGCTTTCGCTCGCGTGGGTTTTCCAAGTTGACGTAGTTGTAATGCGGCAGGACGTGGCGCACCAGCGTCGTCTTGCCGCTTTGACGCGGACCAAAGACCGTGACGACCGGGTGCGTCGCCACCGCCTTTCTGAACACATCTGTAATCTCTCGCTCAATCATCACGGACAAATTATACCATTTTTACAAATCCGGCATCAAGTGCCTAATTTGTAAACCAACGCGGGTCAGAACACCGCCTTGACCCGTCTGCGGTGCTTGTGCTACACTACCGCCCATGTCCAACCGCCCGCCCCTCATCCTCTACCTCGACTCGCACGACCACGCGACCTGCCTCGAAAAGTTCGCCGGCGCGCGCCGCTTCGCCGCCGCCGTCGGCTGGTCGATCGTCCGCCTGAAGATCACGGACTCGCCGACGCGGTTCAGCGCCCTGCTCGCCCGCCTGAAGCCGGACGGCTGCCTCGTCAACGCCACCAGGCTCCTGAACGCCCTGCCGCCCACCGCGTTCGGCTCGACGCCGGTCGTCTACCTCGACACGGACACGCGCCTGTTCGGCCGCACGTGCTGCGTCGTGGCGCACGACTCGGCCGCGACGGGGCGCCGGGCGGCCGACGAGCTGCTGAAGCTCAACCTCGCCCGCTACGCCTTCCTGCCCTACCGCCAGGCGACCTTCTGGTCGGGCCACCGCGAGCGCGGATTTTGCGCGCGCCTGTCCGAGGCGGGCGCGACCGCTGACGTGCTGACCGTTGAAGAGGTCCGGCGCGCCGATCTCCGCGACGCCGGCGTCTTCGCCGCGAACGACGAGATGGCGTTTCGGCTGCTCGCCCGGCTCCGGGCGCGCGGCCTTCGCGTGCCGGAAGACGTCGCCCTCATCTCCGCCGACGACACGGATGCGGCCGCAGCGGCCGGCCTCACGAGCATCCGCATCGACTTCGAGCAAGGAGGCTATCTCGCCGCCAAGTGCCTGTCGGAATCGCTCGGCGGGCGCCGTCCGCCCCACGAAGTCCTCTTCGGCGACATCTGCATCCGCCCGCGCCCGTCGACGCATCACTTCGCCCGGCACCTGCCCAGGATCCCCGCCGCCATCGCGCTCATCCGCGAACGCGCCACCGCCGGGCTGACGGCACGAGAAGTCGTCACGTTCCTCGGCTGCTCCCGCCGCAAGGCCGAGACCGCCTTTCGGCAGACGACGGGCCGCTCCATCCTGGAAGAGATTCAGAACACGCGAATCGAAGCCGTCTGCAGCCAGCTTTCGCACGGCAGCCGATCCATCCTGAGCCTGACCGACTTCTGCGGCTATCGGACGCCCCAGGCCCTGCGCAAGGCGTTCAAGCGCCACACCGGCCTGTCGATGGCCGAATGGCGCAAGCGCCAGACGCCGCTGTTCGCGGACCCGGCCTGACCAACGCGACATCAGTTGACAGAACCGGATCCGCACCCGCTACAAAAACGCCAAGCGCCGGCGCTCCTCGCCGTCCAGGTGCGAGAAGACGATGTGCTTGGCCGTCGGCGGGATGAGCGAACCCGCCCGCTCCGGCCACTCGACCACGAGAATCGCCCCCTCGGCGAGGTAGTCCTCCCACCCGATCGCCAAGACGTCGTCCTCGCCGTGGAGGCGGTAGAGATCCATGTGGACGAGGAGGAAGGGAGAAATAATCGAATGATCGATTTGTCGATTTGTCGAATGAGACGAATCGTCCGACATCGCATTCCCTTTGCCAGATTCGATTATTCGATTATTCGTCGATTCGATTATTTTTCCCCTATGCTCCTGCACGAGGCAGAAGGTCGGGGACGTGACACGCCCGGCGACGCCGAGCGCGGCGGCGAGCCCCTGCGTGAACGTCGTCTTGCCCGCGCCGAGATCGCCCTCAAGGCAGACAACATCGCCCGGCTTCAGCTCGGACGCGAACCGCCGCGCAAGCGCCCACGTCTCCTCGACGGAATTGACCTCAAAGACACCCGTCATCTTTCAGCTCCAAGAAGCACCGTTTCAGGTAATCGCGCGAAAACGCCGAGGAATGCGGCATTCTGATCAGGTTTCGAGGCAGCTCCGTGGGGTCTGTCCCCAAAATTCCGGGGCCGCCCCCCCTGTTTCGGCGGGGCCTGTCCCCACGTTCTCGGGGGCCTGTCCCCACGATTTGAACGGGGCCTGTCCCCACGATTTGCTGCAGCGGGCCGGGCTCGGACCTGAAGACGTCCAGGTACGCGCCGGCGAGACGCCCTGTCCGCAGGGCCTCGACGAGCGCGGCCTCGTCAATCGCGTTGCCGCGCCCGACGTTGATGACGACCGCACGGCGCGGCAGCTTGCGCAGGCGGACGCGCGAAAGGAAGTCGTCCGTCCCCGTGTCGCTCGGCAGGGCGAGAACCAGCCAGTCCGCCGTCTTGAGCGCGGCGTCGAGATCCCTCATGTTGCGGCGCGAAAACCCCTTCACCGCGACGCCCAGCGCCTCCAGCTTCGCGCCAATGGCCCCGCCGACGCGTCCGTAGCCGACAATCACGGCCTTCGTGCCCGCAACCGTGAAGCACCGGTCGCTCAGTTCCGCGCGCGGCCAGTTCGGCACAGCCGACTTCTGCGTCCCGCCGTAGCCCGCATAGTCGCGCACGGCGAAGAAGCCGCGCGCCCACGCGAGGACGAACGCCGCGACCGTCTCGGCCATGATCGCGCCGTGGAAGCGTCCGAAATGAAGCGTGACGCCCTTCGGCGCCTCCAGCGAGACGAGTTCGCGGCCCGCCCCCGGCGTCGCCAGCACCTTCAGTTTCGGGGCCAAGGCGAACCAGTCCTTCCTGAAGTGCCATGTGACGACGTGCGTCGCCTGCGGCAGCTGACGCAGGAATGCGGCCTCGGTGCGCGCGCGGACGATGCGGCCGCCCGCCGGGACAAGTCCCTTCAGGACGCGAAGCGCCTCCGCATCCGCGCGGAAGCACTTCTCCGGCCATTCAAGCCAGACGAGATAGAGATTGGGTGAGCGCATCATTTTCGGACAAGGACAGAGGGCAGAAGGCGGAGGACAAAGGCCCTTGAATCACGTCATTTCTGTCACTTCTCGTCCAAGGCCCCCTTGTAGGCGACGCGCTTGACCTTGCCGATCGACGTGCGCACGAGCGGCTCCTTCGCGCAGACGACCTTGCGGACGCGCTTGTAGTCCGCAAGCTCGGCGCACCGCTCCTGCGCGTGCTTGACGGCGAACTTCTCGACCTCCTCCCATGCGGGAAGCTGGCCGCCGTTGCGGTCCTTGAACCAGTCCTCGTTCGGGTAGATGATCGCGCCGACCTTTTCGCCCGGATCTTCGCCCTGCGTGTAGCCGACGACGACGACATCCGAGATGCACGGCTCCTTCGCGATCGTGTTCTCGACCTCTTCCGGATAGATGTTCTTGCCCTCGCGGTTGACGATCAGCGCCTTCTTGCGTCCGCGAATCGTGATGAAGCCGTCCGCGTCCATCGACGCGAGGTCGCCCGTGCGGAGCCAGAGGCCACCCTTCCCGTCGTCCTCGAACGCCTCGGCCGTCGCGTCGGGGTTGTGGAAGTAGCCCTGCATGACGATCGGGCCGCGCACCTGGATCTCGCCGACGCCCTGCTCGTTCTGGTCGGCGAGGCGCACCTCGATGCCGCCGATCGCGGGGCCGATCGTGCCGATCTTGATGACCTCGGGCGGACACACCGAGACGATCGGCGAGCATTCCGTGAGGCCGTAGCCCTCCAGGAAGCGCACGTGGATGCGCTTGAAGCACTCCATGACGGGACGCGGGCACGGCGCGCCGCCGGTGATGAAGAAGCGGAGCCGGCCGCCGAGCTTCATCTTCACCATATGCATGACGGGGCCGCGCAGGCCGATCTTCATGAGGAACTGCGCGAGCTTCGACTTCTGGAGGCCCGACTCGATCTTCTCGTGCAGCTTCTCCGCGAGGAGCGGCACCGCGCAGATGACGGTCGGCTTCAGGTCGTGGATGTCCTGCCCGACCGTGCGGAGCGACTGGCAGAAGCACATCGACGCGCCCTTCATCATAGAGGCGATGAAGTTCGCCGAGAACGAGAAGGCGTGGAAGAGCGGCAGGACGACGAAGAACGAGTCCCTGTGCGTGACGGTGCCGAAGAGCTTGTAGGCCCCCTCGAGATCGGCGATGAAGTTCCCGTGCGTGAGCATCGCGCCCTTCGGCTTGCCGGTCGTGCCCGACGTGTAGATGATGGACGCGATGTCGTCCGGCCGGGCGACGTGGTCGTCGTACCACTTGCCGCCGCCCGCGATCCGCAGGGACTCGTAGCCGACGACGTCGATGCGCCCGGCGATCTTCTGCCCCGGGTTGATGACGCCCCCGACGACGACGACCGCCCGCAGGGCGGGCAGGTCCTTCGCGATCAGCATCATCATCTTGAGGTGCAGGGGGTCGGTCGTGACGACGCGCACCTCGGCGTCCCTCAGGATGTACGCGACCTCCTCGTTGCGGAGCTTCGGGTCGATCGGCACGACCGACACGCCCGTGCCGACCTGCGCGAGGTAGGATTCGATCCATGTCGGGGAGTTCTGCAGGATGATCGCCGCGTTCTCGTCGCGCGGCTTCAGCCCGAACCGCGTGCCGTAGCCTTCGGCGATCTCCCGCACGCCCTTCAGGGACGCGGCATAGGAGCGCGTCTTCCAGGCGTTGTCCTCATGGTAGGCGAAGAGCGTCCCATTCGGACGAATGTCCGCCCATTTCTCGATCAAACCGCGAATCGTCATGTTTGAATTCCTTCGCTTCCTTCAGTTGACGCAAATCGTTTCTGTCTGTTCAGCGGCGCAACTCCCTGATGGCGCGCCGGATGTCGCCCGGCCGGTCTGAGCCCGCCTCGCGCTCGACGACGTAATTGCCCTTGAAGCCCAAAGCCTCCAGCTCCGCGAGGAACGCCTCGCCGCCGACCTCGCCCGCACCCCACGGCACCTCTTCGCCCCACGTGCCCGGCTTCTTCGTCTCGCGCGCGTCCTTGACGTGCACCTGCCGGATCCACGGCACGAGGACGCGCACGGCCTCGCGCGGCCTGCCCTTCGCGTAGAGGATCATGTTCGCCGGATCGAAGTTGACGCCGACGCCCGGCACGCGCGGCAGGAACGCCGCCAGGTCCTCGGCCGTCTCCTGGCCGGACTCCAGCAGCAGCACGACGCCGTACTTGCGGCACTCGTCGCGCATCCACGTCACGCGCTCGACGTACTTCTTCAGGGCCTTCGGGTTCGACTCGTCGAGGAAGCCCGCGTGCGTCGACATGTACTTGCAGCCAAGCTCCTGCGTCAGGCGCGCGCCCGCCGTCACGATCCTCTTGTTCGCCTCCCAGTGGCGGTCGGGCACGATGCCGCCCGTCTCGCGGATCGTCTCGAGCGTCGAGTAGTCCTCGCCGACCATGCCAACCATCGTGCTCATGAGGACCCATTCGCCCTTCGCGATCCTCTCCTTCACGAACGCGAGCGCCGCCGCGTCCTCCGCCGCGCCGTGCCGTTCGTCTGGCGCGATGAACGGCCCCAGCGCGAGATGGATGCCCTTCACGTCCGCCTTCGCCATCTCGCGGGCGACGCCCCTCATCGGCAGGCGCCAGCTCCAGCTGCAGACGCCGATGCGCTCGGCGGGAATCGCGACCCGCGACGAGAGGGACGCGCAACCGGCCGCCAGCAGGAGGACGGCACACGACAGAAGCCTAATCATCTTTTTCATGCGGTAATTATATCACGAATTGCCGCCGAGCGAAAGGGGCACCCGAGAACCGGTTCCGTTAAAGGCCAATGCCCGCCGCACACAGCGGGCAGGTCGAGATGGACGGCATTCGATGCGCGTGTCACTGTCGGTCCCCGGTCTCAATCCGAGTCCTGCCGGAATGCCTCAGTCATTGGTCTCGGTCAGCTGAACGTTCTCCACGACGTCCGGCTTCTGCGCCGCATCGACCGTCACGTTCGCGAGGCGGACGTTCCGCACCGGCAGGTCCGGGTCGCCGACCATGTTCACGCGGCGTTTCGCCTTCCGGCCGTGGACGTTGCGGATGTCGATGTCGCGGATCACGGTCGCGCGGTTCTCGTAGTCCGGGAAGTCCGCCCACTGGTAGAGCGTGTCGACCGACAGGCACACGAGATCCTGCCGCACGTTCCCGACCGTCACGCCTTCGACGGAAATGCCCTCGACCGTGCCGCCGCGCCGACGGTTCGTCTTGATGAAAATGGCGCGAATGACGTCGCGGCCGCGGCAGTTGACGAGGCGGACGTTCCTCACGCCGCCGGAGATCTCGCTGCCGATGCCGAGGAGCGTGTGCGCATCGACGATCTCGCAGTCGCGCACGAAGACGTCCTCCGTCGGCGTCGCGAGCCGCCAGGCGTCGCGGTTGCGCCCCGACTTGATCACGATGCCGTCGTCGCCCTGGTCGAAGCGGCAGTTCTCGACGATGACGCTGCGGCTCATCTCGATGTCGATGCCGTCGTTGTTGCGCCCGTGGGCGGAAACGTCGAGGTTGCGCACGGCGGCATCCTCGCACAGGTAGAGGTGCAGCGTCCAGAACGGCGCGTTGCGCACCTTGAAGCCCTCCCACGTCACGCCCTTGCAGCGGTTGAACTGGACGAGCTGCGGCCGCGTGTGCGCATCCTTCCGTTTCCAGATTTCGCGCTTCTCGACGGGGCAGTCCGTCGCGCCCCACGTGTAGAGCTGAAGCCGCGCGGCCCTGACGCCGGCGTCTCTCGGCTGATCCCACGCCGTCTTCCAGAACGAGTCCTTCCATTCGCCCGCATAGCCGCGCAACGTGCCCGAACCGGAGATCGCGACGTTCGTGCAGGCGTAGGCGTAGACGAGCGGCGAGTAGTTCCAGCACTCCAGCCCCTCCCACGTCGTGTGGACGGCCGGCAGATAGTCGGCCGGATCCTGCGAGAAGACGATTTCCGAGCCTTCGGCGAGGCGCAGCTCGCAGTTCGACCGGAAGTGGATCGGGCCCGAATGCCATGTCCCCTTCGGCACGACGACGCGGCCGCCGCCCGCCTTCTCGCACGCCGCCATCGCGCGCGCGAACGCGACCGTGCACTTGGCGCCGTCCGGCGTCGCGCCGAATTCGGTGATCGGGAAGTCGCGGCTCTTGAAGAGCTGCGCGACCGCGAGGCCACGTGCCCGCACGTCGTCGAGAAAGAGCTTCGCGAACGCCGCCGCGCCCGTCTGGATCGGATGCGTCGTGTCCTTCGCCGGCTCGCCGTCCTTGCCGCGCGCCAGGCCCGTCGAGACCACGAAGAGCTTGTGCGCCGCCTCGCGTCCGAGCCCTTCCATCAGGTCGCGCGTCAGCGCGTTCATGTCCACGAAGTCGCACGCGAGCTCGTCGGACAGCTCGCGCATCGCGTCGCGGTAGCTCCGCAGGCACACGCCGTCGCTCCTGTGCTCGACGTCGACGAGCCTCCTGCCCTCCGCGTCGAACGTCGCACGGCAGATCGGCGAGAGGAGAATCGGCGCCGCGCCCTTCGCGCGGACGTCCTTCACCCAGCCGCGCACGATCTCGCGGAAGAGCCCCTTCGGGTCGGCCCAGCGCTCCGCGCGCTCGGATTCCGTCGAGCGCTTCTGGTCGTTGTGCCCGAACTGGATCGCGACGAAGTCTCCCGGCTGGACGGCGGCGAGAAGCCTCTCCCACTGGCCCGACGCGGCGAACGCCTTCGTCGAGGCGCCGCTCCTGGCGTAGTTCGCGACGCGGCAGCCCGTCTTCATCGCCTTCTGGAGGTGCGTCCCCCAACTGTAGTAGGGCGCGCGGATGCGCCCGCCAAGGCTGTACCCGTTGTCGTCGAGCGTCGAGTCGCCCGCGAAGAAGAGCGTCGTCGCCGACGCGCCGAGCGTCAGCCCGAAGAACGCGGCGGCTGTCGCCAGACACCGCAGACCGTCCACTGAAAGGCCTTTCGTCATGTAGCCCCACCCGTAGGCCCTGCACACGTACTTCTTGCTCATGATATACCTCGCTTTCGGATTTGATCGTTCGCCCGCCCCGTCGTTCAGGGGGCGAGCAGGTTCAGGTTGGGGTCGCTCGCGTCCTGCCCTTCCTGCGCGGCGGACGAGGCCGTATCCGCTTCACGCGGCGAGGCGCGCAGCGCCCGCACGAAATCCGCCGTCGGCAGGCGCGACACGCAGTAGACCGGGAACAGCGAAAGCCGGATGCCGTCCGCCGGCTCGCGCACGCCGCCCATCATGTCGTGCCAGCGCGCGGACGCGAGCGGCGCGGCGGGACGCAGCGTGCGCGGCGCGCCGTTCCACTGCCAAATCGCGACCACGCGCGTCTCGCCGCCGTCGAAGACGTAGCACTTCACGCCCGTGCCGAGATCCGGCTCGGCCACGCACGGCGCCTCGCCCAGCAGGTCGGCGCACGCGCGGAAGGCGTAGAGCGCGGGCTTCGGCAGATCCTCGAAGCCGTTGTCGCCGTTGCCGAGCGCCGTCAGGTTCCAGTCCACGCCGGGGCGTCCCGTCGCGAACATGAAATGCGAATAGTGGTCAAGCCCCTTCGCCCACGCGATGATCATGTTCCGCAGGTCGATGTGCGCCTGGTTGAGCGCGAACCGGTCGGCCGGACCGGGCAGCGGATGGTTCGGACTGCACGCGCCGGCCTCCGTCTGCGCCCATCCCGCGACGCCCGCCGCGCGCGCGGCCTTCAGCCCCCGTTCAAGCGTCCGCCCGTAGTCGGGACAGTCCGGGTTCGCGTTGTAGGCGTGCTCGGTAATCAGATCGACATGCGCGCCGCCGCCCGCGTCGAGGAACCGCTGGATGAACGCGAGATCCGTCGAACACGTGCACGGCCCCGCAAGGCGGACGTCGGGATGGCGTGCCTTCAGGAGCGGACGGAACTTCGAGACGAGCGCGACGTAGGTCTCGACAGTCGGGTCGTCGAATCGCGCGGGATCGGGGTTCTTCATCCGTCCGCCCCAGATGTTGAACTCGTTCAGGAACTCGTAGATGTCGATCTCGCCGCGATGCGCGTCGGCAAGGCGCAGCATCTCGTCAAACCACGGCATCGGGTCTTTCGGCACAAGCGTCTCGCCGCGCAACGGCCGGCCGTCCACGGTCGCGGGCGTGCCGAGCACCAGCAGGTTGCGGAGGCCGTTGTCGCGGAAGAGCTTCGAGTAGGCGTAGCCCGCGTCGAGATGCCAGCCGCGTCCGTTCGCCCAGAGCCGCGTCGTGCCGATGCCGAACTCCCTGAGGAAGCTGAGCGTCTGCTCAGGCGAGCCGAACATCACGTTCACCGAAAGCCGCCGCGCGAGCCGCGTGCAGGGCGGCTGGACGCCGAACGTGACGCACGAGACTTCCGGCGCACCGTCGCCGGTCGCCGCCCGCGTCTCCCAGACCGCGTTCATCGGCCCTCGCCACGCGGACGGCGGCACGAGGCCGCCCGTCACGGCCTTCTCCTCGCCCGGTTCGAGCGTGACGGTCGCCGTGCGCCGCGCGTCCGTCGCCTCGTGCCCGTCCCACGCGTGAAGCTTGCGCGTGACGCGGTACGTGCAGGGCTTCTCGGACAGGTTGACGAGCCGAAATTCGGCCGTGACCTTCTCGCCGGGCCGGTAGATGCCCCGGTCGTTCCCCGTGAGCCGCGCCGACGACGCGAATGCCGCCGGCGACGCCTCGCCGTCCTGGCGTCCGACGGTCGCGAAAGCGTCATCCACCCAGACCGTCACGTCGTCCGGCACGGCGATGCGCGGCACGGCGACCGGCACGCCCTTCTGCGCCAGCACGTCGCCATAGCCGCCGATGCCGCCCGTGCGCGAGCCCCAGGACGGCACGGCGGCGACGACCTTCGTCCAGTTCGTCTCGACGGCGACGCGCCGGTCGTAGAGCACGCCGGACTGGATCAGCCAGCCCGCCGAGACCCACGCGCGCCGCGCCGCCTTCGCCCAGAACGAGAAGACGGCTGGACGTCCCTGCACCCACGGCACGGGATTGAAGTAGAACTCGCCCTCTTCGCCCTTCGCGCGGTGCAGGCGGAACGAATGCCATCCCGATCGGAAGACCCGGTCGTCGCGCGCGGGCTTCAGAAGCCCCGTCGCGACACGTCCCTTCATCTGCTCGATGACGCCGCCGCGCGTCCCGAACCGCAGCGACTGCTCGCCGACCGCGCTCGTCGCGTAGAAGCCGCGTTCCGCGCCGCCGTTCGCGAGGTAGTTGCGCCCCGGCTCGTAGGCGGCCATTGGATCGGGAGCCTCGAAGAGCGCGAAGTCGTGCAGGCGGTAGACGCCGGGCTCGCGCAGGACGTAGGTGAACATGAGATCCGTAATCCGCGTGTCCAGCGCGCGCGTGTGCTGCCAGACGGTCGGCTCGGTGTCGAGCGGCAGGGTCGCGGGCTTCCAGAAGTGCTTCTTCGGCTTCCCCTCGTCCGAGCGGTCGATCTGCCCTTCCAGGATACCGTATCCCTCGGACACGCCGTCCGCCGACGTCGTAAGCCGGTAGGTCATGTGCTTGCCCGCGTAGGCCGCGCGGTCGCCGAGCGGCACGCGGACCTTGACGACGGCGTTCGTCAGCGCATCAACCCGCACCGTGCAGACGCCGTTCGAGACCGTACGCACATAGGTCGCCGCCGGCTTTTCGGGCCGTGCCTTGTCCGCCGCGCTCATCCAGCATCCGGCCTTCGACCAGTCGGCGTGGAATGCGGCGCTGCTGTGCAGCGAGAGGAAGACGGCAATCGAGAGAAGGAGAACTTGCATGGCGCGCATTTTACCATATTGAGTATGGCCCGTGGGGCATCGCGCGAAATCCGCGAAAGGACAAAATGCGAAATGATGATTTTCCGGGACTGCCGCGAATGCGAGCAGCTTACCGCTCCAACGCGCGAAGCTCAAATATGATAAACTATGCGGCATGAAGACCGTCATCTGGTTCAGGGGCACGCACGGTGC
Source organism: uncultured Kiritimatiellota bacterium (assembly GCA_934654805.1). Taxonomy (GTDB): domain Bacteria; phylum Verrucomicrobiota; class Kiritimatiellia; order RFP12; family UBA1067; genus UBA1067. The sequence goes on along the minus strand of CAKUGW010000069.1, from coordinate 148 downwards.
CGCCAACTCCCGCATGATCGCGGGACTGTCGCGCGCCGCCAAGCGCAAGGGCTGGAGCCTGTCCGTCCTGCCGCGCCCGACCGACGGGGAATCCATGAAGGAGATCATGGCCTTCTGGGACCCGGACGGCGTCATCACGGCCCTGCCG
>CAKUGW010000068.1 GCA_934654805.1 uncultured Kiritimatiellota bacterium | reverse complement strand
TAGTTCGCCAGAATCCGCGCCTTTTGTGCCGATGCCGCACATTATACCATAAATGAGAATTACCTGCGGAAAATTCTTGTTCGGCGGCAGGGCCTGAGTCAGGAAGGATCGCGTGGCGAGTTCAACACGGAGTTACCCCGACCAACACGAAGTTGCCCCGACCAGCACGGAGTCCCCCCTGACCAACACGGGGTTCACCCCGACAGTCCTGTTCTGATTTCATCCCTGTTGCCGGCACTCAACGCAAATGCCACTTTGCATTCACTTCTGGAAATGACGGTTTTGGTTTCACCCCGTCACCCCGACAAAGTTCAACACGGCTGTTGCCTATGCGGCGAAGATATGCTATCATGCAGCTCATTCAAGGAGCCATTCAAGGAGCCATTCAAGGAGCCATTCAAGGAGCTAAGAGATGAAAAGCCTGAAGATGATGCCGGTTGTGGCATTTGCTGTGTGCGCGGGACTTGCCGAAGTCCGGTCCGTCCTGCTGCCGGAACGCCTGGATGTCGGAAACGTCAATCTCAAGGTCGTCCAGCCGATTGACGCGGCTGACTGGATCTGGGGCGATGGCCCGGCTTCGGCGATGCTGTTCCGCTGCCGGTTTCGCTCAGGCCGGGAGACCGTACGCCTCCACGTCAGCGCAGACAACCGCTATGTCCTGAAACTGGACGGCCGGCGCCTGGCGCGAGGCCCTGAACGCGGCACGGTCGACTGGTGGACATACCGTACGCTGGAGGTCGCGCTGAATGCCGGCGAACACGTCCTCGAGGCCGTTGTCATCCGCTTGCCGGAAACCTTCCACGACAACGTGGCTGACGGCCCGCGGCATTCCGTCTATGGTGCGCCCATGGCCCAGCTCGCCTGGCGGAAGACGCCGGGATTCGTCTTGAAGGCGGAAGGGCGGCTGGACGCCGAGCTGACGACTGGAGGCGGCAGCGGCTGGCGCGTCTGCCCGTTCGGCAACGTGAAGCTGACGGACGACCGGGGCGGCTCGTTCGGCATCGGTGCGTCAAACGAGATCGTCGGGAATTCGCCCTGGTTCGCCTCGCCGCCGGATGCGTCGTTTGCGCTGCCGCGCGTTGTGCGCCGCCGCATCCACGACAACGACTACGGCTGCGTGCAGGATGGCTGGCGCCTCTATCCGACGACGCTTCCGCCGCAGCTTGACGAGGAGAAGACGCCGGGCCGCCTGCGCGCCCGCGCGGACAACTTTGACCGCGGCCACGTCTATCGCGCGGACGAGGCGTCCGCGGAAATGCCGCGGACGGTTCCGCCGCACGCCGAAGTCAATCTCCTGTGGGACATGGAAGACTATTTCTGCGGCTATCCGCTGCTGGAGACGGTGGGCGGCAAGGGAGCGCGCATCGAGTTCGGCTGGGCGGAGTCGCTCCGGGACGCGCATCGCGGCCTCAAGCTGAACAGAGGCGAGTTCGTCGGCAAGCGAATGGTCGCGTTCAGCGACTCGTTCCTGCCGGACGGCGGGACCAACGGCTTCACGACGACTTGGTGGCGGTCGGGCCGCTGGCTCCGCCTGCTGGTCAGGACGGCCGACGAGCCGCTGGAGATCCGCCGGTTCGCGATTGCGGAGGTTCGCTACCCGACGTCGTTCACCGCACGGTTCGATTGCGATGACGCGACGCTGCGCCCGGTCTGGCGGATGTGCGCGCGCACGCTGCAGATGTGCACGCACGAGATGAGCTTCGACTGTCCGTTCTACGAGCAGCAGATGTATCCGGGCGACACGCGGATCCAGCTGCTCGTCCATGGCGTCCTGTCGGCAGACGACCGGCTTGCGCGCCGGGACATCGACCTTTTCGACGCCTCGCGCCGCGCGGACGGGCGCATCGCGTTCAACTATCCGTCGACGCAGGCGCAGGATGGGGCGGCCTACACGTTCTTCTGGCCGATGATGCTGGCGGATCATGCGCGGTGGCATGACAATGCGGCCTGGCTGCGGCGACGGTTCCCGGGGCTACTGCACACGATGGAGGGCCTTCGGAACTTCGAGACCGAAGAGGGGCTGGTCGCCAATCTCCCCGGGTGGAACTTCCAGGACTGGGCAGACTGGCCCGCCCCCGGCTGCCTCGGCGGCTCGGCGGACGCCGATGGCACGAATGCGGTCAATAACCTCCTCTATGTGGGGGCGCTGAAGTCGGCGGCCTTCGTGGCGGACGCCTTGGAGGAGCCGGGCTATGCGACGACTTTCCGGGCGAGGGCCGAGCGAACGTCCGGGGCAATCCTGTCCCGGTTTTGGGACGATGCGCGGGGGCTGCTGTCGGACGACCTCGCGCGGCGCTCGTACAGCGAACACGCCCAGGCGCTGGCCCTGACGTTCGACGTCCTGCCGCCGACGCTGGTCGCGCGGGCGGCGAACGGCCTGGTCGAGGCGAAGGATCTCGTCCGCACGACGGTCTACTTCACGCACTATCTCTTCGACGCCTACGCAAAGATCGGGCGGACAGACCTGATCCTTCAGCGGCTGGATCTCTGGCGCGGCTATGTCGCGCGAGGCCTGAAGACGGCGCAGGAGGCCCCGGACGCGCCGGACGGGACGTCGGAATCGCGCAGCGACTGCCACGCCTGGAGTGCGCATCCGATCTATCACCTGCAGGCGAACCTGCTGGGGGTGCGGCCCGCCGGGCCGTTCTTCCGCCGTGTGCGCATCGCGCCGCAGCCGGGCGGACTCGGGCGCATCAGCGCAGCGGTGCCGTCGCCGCGCGGCGACGTCGTCTGCGAACTGTCCTTTGCCGGCGGGGCGGCGAACGGCTCGGTCGCGCTGCCGGCCGGGCTGACGGGCGAATTTGTCTGGGGCGGGCGCGCACAGCCGCTCCACCCCGGCGCGAATGCCATTTCGATTGCAGGTCGGTAACAGGTTGGGCACGTGCAGCGTGCGCAAACGGCGAACGGGAAGATTTGCCATCATGAGCGTTATCAGCTGTGCGCGGGTGGCGCCTGCCGAGGGGAAAAGGCATGACCGACATGGAACATCTGGTTAAGCGGGCGAGGATCGTCCGGACGATTCGCGCGTTCTTTGACGAACGCGGCTTCGTCGAGGTCGAGACGGCGGTGCGGATTCCCGCGCCGGCGCCGGAGGAGCACATCGACTGTCCGCCCTGTCGGGACGGCGGCTACCTGCGCGCGTCGCCGGAGCTTCAGATGAAGAAGCTGCTCGCGGCGGGAATGGATCGCATCTACCAGATCGGGCCGTGCTTCCGCGAAGGCGAGCGGGGCTCGCGCCACAACCCCGAGTTCACGATGGTCGAATGGTACCGCAAGGGCGCGACCTACCGCGACATCGCAACGGACTTGGAGGCGTTGCTCGAAACACTTGGCCTTTTGAAAGTGCCCTCGGCAACGGGGGCCTGTCCCCAAACCGATGGGGCCTGTCCCCAGGGCCTTTTCCCCCAGGATTCGGGGGGCTGTCCCCAGGAAAGCGGGGCCTGTCCCCGGCGGCTGTCGGTGCGGGAGGCGTATCTCAGGTATGCCGGATGGGATCCGTGGGCGGCCTGGGATCAGGACCGGTTTGACTACGACATGGCGACGAAGATCGAGCCGGCCATCAAGGCGCTTGGCGGCGGCGTTTTCCTGATGAACTACCCGCCGCAAGCCGCTTCGTTGGCGAAATTGTCGGAGGCTTGTGCCGAGCGGTGGGAGTTCTACTGGGACGGGATGGAGCTGGCGAACTGCTTCACGGAGCTGTGCGACGCGGCGGAGCAGCGTGCGCGGTTCGTGGCGGCGAAGGCGAACCGCCGGGCGCTGGGCGAGTCGGACTATCCGCTGGACGAGGACTTCCTGGCGGCCCTGCCGCGCATCGGCTCGGCCGCCGGCGTCGCGCTGGGCATCGACCGCCTCGTGATGGTGCTGACGGGCGCGCGGGAAATTTCGGACGTTCGCGCACCTGTGTGACGAAATTTGGTACAATAGCGGCATGACGATTGCCACGAAGAGTCTTCGAGAGGGGGCCGTGCCGCCGAATCATGGCGGCGCAGCCGTCGCCATTGTCGGCATGTCCTGCCGTTTCGCCGGCTGTTCGTCTCCCGTGTCCCTGTGGGATGCGGTCATGTCCCGCAAGGTCCTGCTGACGGCGCCCGGCCCGGAGGCCGAGCTGCCGTTCGGGCAGAAGAACGTCTTTGCGCGCCCCTACCCGGCGCGCCTCGGCCAGCTCGGCGACCTCTATGCCTGCGTGCCCTCGATGCAGAACTTCCCGCGCCAGGTGAACGCGGGCGAGAACCAGGACCTCTACTTCGCGACGCAGCTCGCGTTCGACGCGCTCGCCGACGCGGCGATGAAGCCGCACGCGAATCCGCCCGTGCGCGGCACGGTGCGCTTCGGCTATGCGCCACCGTTCAACGCCTCGACGGTCAACTGGCTTCAGCACACGGCGTTCCTCGACCAGACGCTCGACGTCGTGCGTCGCTTCTTCCCCCATGCGCCGGAGGAGGCGATGGAGGCCGTCAAGGCCAAGCTGCTCGAGTCCCTGCCGCCGCCGGACGCGGCCTCGTTCTTGATGGGCGCGGGCTACCGGTTCGCCTCGTGGATCGCGCGCGAGTGCGGCTTCGACGGCGCGGCGACGATCATGGACGCGGGCCTGCTGACGGGCGCGGCGACGCTCGCGAACGCGGTGGACGACCTCGTCTCGGGGCGCGCCGACGTCGCGCTCGCGGGCGCGCTCACGCCGCCGCTCTCCCGTGCCTATCTCGAGGGGCTCTCCGGCGAGACGGCGTTCTCGACGCGCGCCGAGCTGCATCCCTTTGCGGAGGAGCAGGACGGCACGATCCCCGGCGAGGGCGGCGCGTTCTTCGTCCTGAAGCGGCGGGCGGACGCCCTGCGCGACCGCGACCGGATCTACGCGCTCGTGCGCGGCATCGCGATCGGGCACAATCCCGCGCACGACCCCTCGGCCGTCTTCGCCGAGGCCGCCGCGCGCGCGGCGGTGCCCGTGACGTCCATCGGCCTCGTCGAGGCGGACGGCGCGGGCCTGAAGGAGGCCGAGACGCGCGAGCTGGAGGCGATCCGCCGCCTCTGGGGCGAGCACACGCCGGGCTCGCCGCTCGTGGGCGTCGGCTCCGTGAAGGGCAACATCGGCCACACCCTGCGCGCGGCGATGGCGGCGGGGCTCGTGAAGGCGGCGCTCGCCCTGCACCGGAAGGTCCTGCCGCCGCAGGTCCCGGCGGAGCGCCCCGCCGACTCGATCTCCGACCTCGCGTCGAGCGCCTATCTCCTGTCCGAGGCGCGGCCGTGGGTTTCCGGCGACACGGCGTCGCCGCGCCGCGCGGCCGTCCTCGGCGCGAACTTCGATCCGGTCAACCCGGTCGGCACGGCGTCGTCCGTCGGGCGCACGGCCGCCATCATCCTCGAAGAGGAGCCGGAGGACCGCACATGACCGAGCTCGTCCTTGTCCGCGCCGCCGACGAGGCGGCGCTCGTCGCCGAGCTGGCGCGGCTCGTCGCGTTCCTCGACCGCGTGCCCGAAGTCGCGCTCGCCGACGTCGCCTACACCTGCGCGCGGGCGGCGGGCGCCTGCGTGCTCGCCGTCATCGCGGACGACGTGCCGTCGCTCCGCGCGCGCCTCGCCTCCGCGAAGGGCCGTCTCGAAGGCGGGCCGCTGCGCCGCATCCGCGACAAGAGCGGCACGTACTACGCGCGCGAGCACCTGCTGGGGCCGGGCGGCGGCAGGCTCGCGTTCGTCTACCCCGGCGTGCCGGGCTTCTACCCCGACATGCTGCGCGACCTCGCGATCGCCTATCCGCCCTGCCGCGCGGCGTTCGACGAGCTGGAGGAGGCGCTGAAGGACGACCCGTCGTTCACGCCCTCGTCGTTCATCTTCCCGCCCGCGCCCTACTACCGGCACGACGCGGACATCTTCTCGTCCGGCGCCTACGCCGAGGCGCTCGTCGCGACCTACACGGGCGGCGTCGCGCTCGCGCGCCTCCTGAAGTCCGTCGGCCTGGGCCCCGACGGCGTCGTCGGCTTCGCGGGCGGCGACCTCGCGGCGATGATGCAGTCCGGCGCGGCGGGCGAGGACCTGGAGCGGCCGAAGCGCATCCGCGTCATTTCCGAGATCTACCGCATCGTCCACAAGGCCGTGAACCACGGCGGCTTCCCGAAGGTCGCCGTGCTGTCGGCGCTCCTGCGCCACCCGGGGGAGATCGACGCGCTCGCGGCGTCGTTCCCGTCGGACAAGGTCTTCCTCGCCGTCGACTTCTCGCCGCGCCAGCGGACGTTCGTCGTCGCCGCCGACTGGGAGGCCCCCGTGACGGAGATGCTCGTCGCGGCGGGCGCGCGCGTGGTGAAGCTCGCGCTCGACCGCCCGTTCAACACGCCGCTCTGCGAATCGCTCGTCCCCGCCGTGCGCAAGTTCGCGGACGCCTGGATGAAGCGCGAGAGCGTCTGCGACGTCTACTCCTGCGCGACGGCGGCGCGCATCCCCTCCGGCAGGCGCGCCGCCCGCAAGGAGGCGGCCGCGCGCTGGGCGCAGCCCGTGCGCTTCCGCGAGACGGTGCGTCGGATGTTCGACGACGGCTACCGCGTGTTCCTGGAGGTCGGGCCGCGCGGGCTCCTCACGGCGGCGGTCGCGGACACGCTGCGCGGCGAGGCGCACGCGGCGATCGCGCTCAACTCGATCCACCGCAGCGGGCGCCTCCAGCTGCTGCACGCGCTCGGCCAGCTCGCCGCGCAGGGCGCGCCGGTGGACATCGCGTCCGCCTACGTGCGGCGCGGCGCGCGGGCGCTCGACTTCGACGCGGCGCTCTCGCTCGAGGTGCGCAAGGACGCCGAGATGAAGCTGTCGCGCGCGTTTCCCCGCCTGACGCTCCTCTCCGCCGCGACGCCGCTCTCCGGCGCGACGTTCCTCGCCGAGCCGAAGGGGCGCGGCGCGAAGGCGGCCGCGCGCGCCGCCGCGCTCGCCCAGCAGTCGCGCCGCCAGCGCCAGTTCGACTTCGGCGCGCTCAATCCGCTCGTCTCCGACGCGGACACGCTGGAGTCGACGCCCGGCGTCTCCGTCGAGATCGTCAAGGAGTTCCGCCTCCTGGACCTGCCGTTCCTCGGCGACTACGCGCTGGGCACGAGCCAGATGAGCTATTCCGACCCGAACCTGCGGGGGCTCATCCCGCTCATGCCGACCGTCGGCGCCGAGCTGATGGCCGAGACGGCCCAGCTCGTGATGCCGAACCGCACGCTGCTGCGGATCGAGGATCTCGTCTGCCGCCGCATGACCTCGTTCGAGAAAGGGCGGCTCAGGCTGACGGTCAAGGCCGAGCGCGTGCCGGCCGCCGCGCCGGAGGAGTCGGCGTTCAAGGTGCAGATCCGCGACGACCGGCCGAACGCGACGTTCACCTGGGCGGCGATGGAGGCGACGGTCGTCCTCGCGCCGTCCCTGCCGCCGTCCCCGCCCGTCGCGGTCGATCCGCTCTCGAAGCCGCGCAGCGTCCACTGGTCGGGACGCGACGTCTACCCCGCGCGCCTGAGCGCCGGGCCGCGCCTGCGCAACATCGCGTTCGTCGAGTCGTGGAGCGAGAACGGCATCGACTACGAGGTGACCGTGCCGCCGCTCGCCGGCAACGTCGCGTTCACGCGCTTCCCGCTCTGGGCCGTCAACCCGCTGCTGCTGGAGTCGGTCGTCGAGGGCTTCCCGCTCTGGCGCAGCCACGAGCGCTTCGCGGGCGCGTTCTCGTTCCCGTTCCGCGTGCGGCGCATCGCCCTCGGCGGCGTCGCGCCGAACGAGGGCGACCGCCTGAAGTGCTACATGCGCCTGACGGGCGTGACGCCGCGCAGCCACCTCTGCGACATCACGGCGACGGACGGCAACGGCAAGGTGCTCGTCGCGGTCTCCGGCTGGGAGGAGCTGACCGAGCGCGTGCCGATCGGCTACCGCCAGCTCATCCTGCAGCCCGCGACGACGTTCCTCACCGAGCCGCTCGGCGGCGACCTCGTCGGGAACCCCTCGACGGACGTCGCGACGGCGTTCGTGACGGACATCCCCTATCCGCTCTTCGAGCGCAACGAGGAGATGTGGCTCAAGACGCTCTCGCACGTCATCCTCGACGCCTCCGAGCGCCGCGAGTTCGCCGAGATGACCGGCTCGGCCTCGCGGCGGACGGAATGGCTCTTCGGGCGCATCGCGGCGAAGGAGGCCGTGCGCCGCTTCCTCAAGGACTTCTACCAGGCGCGCTGGAGCGACGCGGACATCCGCATCTGGCCGGACGACTCCGGCAAGCCGCACGCGCTCGGCGCGTGGAACGACTACCTCGCGACGAAGCTCGACATCGCCATCGCGCACACGGCGCAGTTCGTCGTCGCGATCGCGGCGGCGAACGCGCGCGTCGGCGTGGACGTCGAATCGACGGCGCGCGACCTCTCGGAGGAGTTCGCCGCCGGCGTCTTCACGCCGGAGGAGCTGGACCTCGCCGCGCAGGCGGCGAACGCTGCGCAGGCCGTCATCAAGTTCTGGTGCGCGAAGGAGGCCGTCTCGAAGGCGCTGGGCACGGGCATCCGCTACTCGCCGAAGGAGATGGTCGTCACGGGGTTCCTCGCGGACTCCGGCGCGCTCACGATGCGGCTCGAGGGCGGCTGGGTCGAGGCGTTCAAGGCGTTCAAGGGCCGCGACATCAGCGTGACGGTGCGCACGTTCCGCGACCACGCGCTCGCCTCCTGCTTCATCCCCGCCACGCTGTTCAGCGAAGATTAGCCGTGTCGGTCTGTCTGCTGAAAATGGTATAATATGACGAATCGCATCGGCATCCGGCCGGTGCAACCTGAATGGAAAACATGATCGAACTGCTGACAACCGCCTTCTACATCGTCCTTTGCGTCCTCCTGTTCGCGCTCGCGATCCTCATTCACGAGTTCGGGCACTTCATCGTCGCCCTGAAGCTCGGCCTGCGCGTCGAGGCGTTCTCGATCGGCTTCGGCCAGGCGCTCTGGAAGAGGAAGGTCAACGGCGTCGAGTACCGCATCGGCTGGATCCCGCTCGGCGGCTACGTCTCGATTCCCGACGTCGATCCCGAAGGGACGAAGGCGCTGGAAGGGGAAAGGGGAAGAAGGGAGAAGGAAGAAGGAAAAAGGAAGAAGGAAAAAGGAAGTGGGAAAAAGGAAGTGGGAAGAGGGGAGCGGGAAGAGGGAAGAAGCGGGGAGAGCCCAAAGCCGGTGCGCATTCCGGCGTGGAAGGAGATTCTCGTCTCGGTCGCGGGCCCGGCGATGAACATCGTCCTCGCGGTCGTGCTGGCGGTCGGGCTCTCCCTCGTGCCGGGCGCGAAGTTCGGCACCCTCGCGGCGAAGATCGGGAGCGTCGTGGCGAACGGCCCGGCGGCGGAGGCGGGGCTTCAGGCCGGCGACGTCGTCAAGTCCGTCGGCGGGCGCCCCGTCGAGACGTGGTCGGAGATGCAGACGGAAGTCCAGATCGCGGGCGGCAAGCCTGTCGCGTTCGTCGTCGCGCGCGGCGGCGAACGGCCGGCGGACGTGTCGCTCACGGTCACGCCGCGGCGCGACGCGGTGTCGGGCGCGTGGTACATCCTCGCGCTGAGCGAGACCAACACGACGGGCGCCGTCGCGTGGATGCCCGCGCGCAGCCCGTGGAAGCAGCTCGCGTGGGACGCGGGGTCGATCTTCCGCGTGCTGAAGGGCCTCGTCACGCCGAAGGAGGCGAAGGCGACGGCGGGCGCGCTCGGCGGCCCCGTGATGATCGCCGAGGGCCTGTACCGGCAGGTGCGCCGCGACAAGTGGGACGGCCTCGGCTTCCTGCGCTTCCTGAACGTGAACCTCGCCGTCCTGAACCTGCTGCCGATTCCCGTCCTGGACGGCGGGCTCATCCTCTTTTCCCTGATTGCGCTCGTCTTCCGGCGGCGGCTGCCGGACTGGTTCGTCGCGAAGGTCTCGATGGGCTTCATGTTCCTCCTGATCGGCCTCATGGGCGTCCTCATCCTGAAGGACAGCTGGCGCAGCTACAGGATCCACACCTTCAAGCCCGACAACGCGGAGACGAATGTTCTCGAGAAAGCAGACCAGAAGCCTTAAGGTCGGGAACCTCCCGCTTGGCGGCGGCGCGCCCGTGAGCGTGCAGACGATGGGCAACGCCGATCCGCATGACGCGGCGGCGTGCCTGCGCCAGCTGCTGTCGTGTGCGGAGCGGGGGTGCGACCTCTTTCGCCTGACCGTGCCCGACGTGGAGGCGGCGCGCGTCCTCGGCGAGGTGCGGAAGGCGTCGCCGATCCCGATCGTCGCCGACATCCACTTCGACTACCGCTGCGCGCTCGCCGCGCTGGAGGCGGGGGCGGATGCGCTGCGGCTCAATCCGGGGAACATCGGTCCGCGCGCGCGCGTGCAGGCCGTCGCCCGCGCGGCGAAGGCGAAGCGCGTGCCGATCCGCATCGGCGTGAACGGCGGCAGCCTGGAGCGCGGCGAGACGCTCGTGTCGTCCGCCCTGAAGCACCTGAAGCTCCTAGAGGACGAGGGCTTTTACGATGTCGTCATCTCCGCCAAGGCGTCGAACGTCGCGGAGACGCGGTCGGCCTACCGGGAGCTGGCGGAGAAGACGGACTGTCCGCTGCACCTCGGCGTGACGGAGGCGGGGACGCTCATCCCGGGCGCGGTGCGCAGTTCCGTCGCGCTCGGCATCCTGCTCGCGGAGGGGATCGGCGACACGATCCGCGTCTCGCTCACGAACAGGCCGGAGAAGGAGGTCAAGGTCGGGCTGGAGATCCTGCGCGCGCTCGGCTTGCGCGCGCCGGGGCCGGCGATCACGAGCTGCCCGACGTGCGGGCGCACGAAGGTCGACCTCATAAGCGTCGCCGCGCAGGTCGAGGACGCGATGGACGTCCTGTACAGGGACTGGGGAAATAGTCGAATGGTCGAATGGTCGAATAATCGAATGGTTGAAGAGTCGAATCGGAATTCGAAAATTCGTGATTCGGAGATTCGAAAATTTCCCAAGGTTGCCGTCATGGGCTGCGCGGTGAACGGGCCGGGCGAGGCGAAGGGTGCGGACATCGCGCTCTGCGGCGGCGCGGGCGAGTTCCTGCTGTACGTGCGCGGGCGGCTCGTCGAGAAGGTCCCGGAATCGGAGGCTGTCAGAAAGGTGGTGGAGCATGTCGTTTCTTTTGGATAACTTTGCGCCGTTCGCGGTTGCGGCGGTCGCCTCGGCCGTCGCGTGGATGTTCGGCGGCACGCGCGGCGGGCTGCTGATCCCGGTCGTGCCGTGGCTGTCCGTCCTGCTGGCCGAGGTCCTCTTCTGCTTTCCCCAGCGCCGGCCGGACGAGACGAGCTACGAGGCGCGCGCACGGGTCTGGCACGCGCTGAAGAGGGACCCGGTCGCGTGGATCGCCCTGGGCCTCTTCGTGCTGCTGCTGATCCCGTTCGTCAACAACGGGCTGTGCCCCGTCTGCGACGTGAAGCGCCTCGCCGAGGGGCTGTCGGCGGATCCGCCCGTGCCGATCCTGCCGTTCTGCGTGGACCGCATCGACCACCTGAACGTCGTCCTCTGGTTCGCGCTCGCGCTGCCGTCGCTTCTCGTCGTGCGGCATGCGCTCACGCGCCACGGCAAGCGGCTCGCGCTGGAGCTGATCGTCTGGAACGGCACGGCGCTCGCGGCGCTCGGCTTCCTCCAGGGCGCGCTCGGCGCGCCGGGGCCGCTGTGGAGCACGGCGAGCGGCACGGGCTCGGTCGGCGACTTCTTCGCGACGTTCGGCTACCCGAACATGGCCGGCGACTACTTCACGACGCTCTTCGGCCTCGCGCTCGCGCTCTGGCGGCGGAACCTGGACGACCTGCGCGACGCGCACCGCATGAAGGACATCTCGTCCGCCGCCGCGCCGCGCCCTCGCATGTTCTGGACGAAGCACTACTTCCTCATCCCGGCGGTCGTCTTCTTCTACGCGGCGCTGAACACGCTCTCGCGCGCGGCGATCCTGCTCGTCACGCTCTCGGCGGTCGTCTTCTTCGCCCATTCGTTCGTCTCCTTCGTCGCGCACAAGCGCAAGGCCGACCGCGTGCGCGCCGGGGCGTGGACGGCGCTGGGGCTCGGCGTCGTCATCTTCCTCTCGTGCCTGTTCGCGCCGAAGGGGCTCCAGCGGGAGGTCAACACGCTCGGCACGACGGAAGTCCTCGACCGCGTGACGGGGCGCAGCCAGTACCACGTGCGCGTCGCGACGGAGATCTGGAAGGACCACGTCCTCTTCGGCTGCGGCGGCTGGGGCTACATCCACTTCTGCATCCCGAAGATGACGCCGGCGGAGCGTCGGCAGATCCAGGTCGTCGGGGGCATCAACGTGCACAACGACTACCTCCAGTTCCTCGCCGAGCACGGGCTCGTCGGATTCGGGGCGCTCGTCGCGCTCGTCCTCCTCCTGCTGTGGCCGGTCGGCCAGGCCTGGCGGCTTCTCGCGCGGGAGGCGCGGTTCAAGACGGGACGTGACGCGCCGCCGAAGCCCGTGCAGGTCTTCGCCCTGCCGGCGCCGGCGTTCTTCGTGCTCGTCACGGTCGCCTGCACGCTGATCCACGCCTTCGGGGACTGCCCCCTGCGCTCGCCGGCGGTGCTGACGCTCTTCTTCGTCTCGCTCGCCGCGATTCCCGGCTTCCTGCCGCGAAAGGAGGGCTGAAGCCGCCTGCATCCGCCCTCCCCCGGGGGGAGGGCGGCCATGTCCCGGCTGAACCAAACGGCGACCATCCCGAAACAAGTGATAGCCGGGGGGCCGTGACTTGACAGTTGTGGTATAATGCTGCCCTCGCTGCAAGAGATTGACACATCCAAATCAATTGACTAAAGGAGACGGTGACATGACGAGAGGAAAACTGATGGCGCTGTCGGCGGCCCTGGCCGCCGCAGCCTCCGCGTCGGCGCGGACGGTCGAGAACTTCAACGCGGGCTGGGAGTTCGCCCGCGACGGCGAGGCGTTCGCGCCCGTCGCCGTGCCGCACGACTGGGCGATCGCCGGGCCGTTTGACGTGAAGCACGGCGGCAACGTCGGGAGCCTGCCGTGGAAGGGCAGGGGGACGTACCGCAAGTCGCTCGTCCTCGCGGAGAAGCCGAAGGGGCGCGTCTTCCTCGAGTTTGACGGCGTCATGTCGCGCGCGACGGCCTACGTGAACGGCCAGCCCTGCGGGCACGGCGACTACGGCTACCTCGGCTTCGTCGCGGAGGCGACGCCCTACCTCCTCGCGGGCACGAACACGGTGACGGTCAAGGTCGACACGCTTGACCATGCCTCGCGCTGGTATCCGGGCGCGGGCATCTACCGCGACGTCCGCCTCGTCACGACGGACAAGGCCCACTTCGACGCCGACGCCCTGCGGATCGAGACGGACGACGTGCTGACCGGCAAGGCGAAGGTGACGGTCTCCGGCGCGGTCGAGAGCCGCCTCCTCGCGGACGCCGAGGCGAAGGTCACGGCCGTCCTGCGCGGGCCGGACGGGCAGGTCGTGGACGACGCGGACGACGAGATCGAGATCGACGCCTGCGGGCGCGGCGACTTCGACCTCGCGCTCAGGGTGCGGAATCCGCAGCTCTGGAAGCTGGAGGACGGCGCGAAGCTCTATTCGCTCGAGCTGCGCCTCGCGGGCGACGGCTTCTCGGACGCGCTCGTGCGGCGGGTCGGCCTCCGCGAGTTCCGCTTCGACGCGGACCGCGGCTTCTTCCTCAACGGCGAACGGGTGCAGCTCAACGGCGTCGACCTGCACAGCGACCTCGGCCCGCTCGGCATGGCGTTCGACGTGGACGCGGCGCGCCGCCAGCTCGCCGTCATGCGCGACATGGGCGCGAACGCGATCCGCATGTCGCACAACCCGCCCGCGCCGCAGGTGCTGGACCTCTGCGACGAGATGGGCCTCTTCGTCTGGGACGAGGCGTTCGACAAGTGGAACGCCACCTGCGGACGCGGCGACATCCCGCTGGAGGAATTCGTGCCGCGCCAGCTCGTGAAGCTCGTCCGCCGCGACCGCAACCACCCGTCCGTCTTCGTCTGGTCGATCGGCAACGAGATCTCGCCCGGAAAGGCGACGCCGCCGGGGCAGGAGGACTGGGCGGGCCCGATCGCCCTCGGCACGACGGCCGAGCGCTGCGCCCGCTTCCGCCGCGTCATGCTGGAGGAGGACGACACGCGCCCCGTCGGCATCGGCAGCTGCTTTCCGGCGGCTTGTGCGCGCGGCGACTACGGGGCGCTTGACGTCTCCGGCTGGAACTACCGCGAGATGTACGTCGATTCGCGCGCGAAGCTCCCGGGCCAGCCCGTCCTCTACTCGGAAAGCGCGTCCGCGCTCTCGGAGTTCGGCTTCTACGCCGACGCTCTGCCGACGAACAAGACGGACTTCGCCTTCCGGACGGAGAACGTCGACTCCTATGACCTGAACGCGGCGCCGTGGTCGGACATCCCCGACCGTGAGTTCGCGCGCATGGAGCGCGACACGTTCTGCGCGGGCGAGTTCGTCTGGACGGGCATCGACTACCTCGGCGAGCCGACGCCGTACCAGCCGGGCGCCGAGAAGCAGTACGGCTACCTGCCGCGCTCGCGCAGCTCCTACTTCGGCATCTGCGACCTCTGCGCGCTGCCGAAGGATCGGTTCTACCTCTACCGCGCGCACTGGAACAGGAAGGCCTTCACGCTGCACCTCGTGCCGGGCCACTGGAACTTCCCGAAGAAGGCCGGGCAGAACGTGCCCGTCTTCGTCTACACGAGCGCGGACGAGGCGGAGCTGTTCGTGAACGGCCGCTCGCTCGGCCGGCGGAGGAAGGACCCGACGGCGGGCGTCGTGGACGAGAATCCGGCGAACTACTATTCCGTCCTGCCGCGCTACCGCCTGATGTGGAACGACGTCCCCTACGCGCCGGGCGAGGTGAAGGCCGTCGCCTACGGCAGGGACGGCCGCGTCCTCGGCGAGAAGGCGATGCGCACGGCGGGCGCGCCGACGCGGGTCGTGCTGACGCCGGAGCCGCGCTACGGCAGCCTCTGCGTGGTCGTCGTCACGCTCGCGGACCGAGACGGCACGTTCGTCCCAGACGACAGCCGCCGCGTCTCCTTCGCGGCGGAGGGCTGCGAGATCGCCGCCGTCGGCAACTCGGATCCGCGCAGCTTCGAGAGCTTCAAGGACGTCTCCGGCCATTCGCTCGCCTTCGGGCGCGCGGCCGTCTACCTGCGCCTGACGCCCGGCCGGCCCGCGAAGCTGACGGCGACGGCGGACGGGCTCGCGCCGGCGACGGTCACGCTCCGATAGACAACGGAAGTGATCACAGGCAGACCCACGCCCCTGCGCACCTGGGGCGTCGAATCTGCTATAATGCCGTCTCGTGAACGAAAAGAAGATCCTGCCGCGCGGACTCATTGAAGTCTCGAACCGGTGCGCGAAGAACTGCCTCTACTGCGGCATCCGCAGGGGGAATGCGCGTGTGCCGCGCTACCACATGACGGAGGACGAGGTTCTGGCCTGCGCCGCCGAGGCCCTGCGGCGTGGCTATCCGGCCATCGCGCTCCAGGCGGGCGAGCTGGAGACGGAGTCGAACACCGCTTTCTACGAGAGCGTCCTGCGGCGGCTTCCCGAAGTCGAGCGGACGGCGGGCGCGGCGAGGCCGCTGGAGGTGACGCTTTCGCTTGGCGAACAGACCGAAGCGGTCTACCGCCGCTGGAAGGCGGCCGCCGGCGGGCGCGTCCTGCGCTATCTTCTGCGCATCGAGACGTCGAACCGCGAGCGCTATGCGCAGATCCATCCGGCGGACTGCTCCTTCGACCGCCGCGTCGAGTGCCTCCGCACGCTGAAGCGGCTTGGCTACGTGACGGGGTCCGGCGTGATGATCGGCCTGCCCGGACAGACGAAGGAGGAGCTGCTGAAGGACATTGACTTCTTCATCGGGATGGACCTCGACATGGTGGGCATGGGGCCGTTCGTCGAGCATCCGGCGACGCCGATGGGTGCGGGGCCGGCGCCAGACGCGGCGAGCCGGGAGGCGCGTCTTCAGCTGGCGCTGTGGATGATCGCCGAGGTGCGCAGGCGTCTGCCGCACGCCAACATGGTCGCGGCGACGGCGCTGGACGCCCTCGCGCCGGGGCGCGGGCGTGAGCAGGGCCTCGCGGCGGGCGCGAACGTGATCATGCCTGACCTGACGCCGGCGAAATACAAGGTTGCCTACGACCTCTATCCCGGCAAGACGTCGGCGCGGTAAAACGACGCAGGGGACAGACCCTGCTTGCCGGGGCCTGTCCCCAGTCTCATCGGGGCCTGTCCCCGTCTAATTGTCCTGTTCGCCGGGGCCTGTCCCCAGTTTCATCTCCGTTTTCACGCTCGGATGGTGTCAGAAATCGCGCGGATTCTCGCATTTTTTGCAACATACTTGGAAAAGTCGAAAAATTTTCATCTTCCCCCTTGCGCGCCCCCCGGCTTTTTTGCTATACTACGCATCCGTTGCGCCGAACAGCGCGACATCGCTCTTTGAAAGTCGGCAGTCGAGAAAACA
>CAKUGW010000067.1 GCA_934654805.1 uncultured Kiritimatiellota bacterium | reverse complement strand
AGTATGCCATTATCCTTACTGAGTAGATTCCTTTCATTCTACAAGTTCAGCCAAGCTTGCTTGGCGCACCATGACTTGATGGCTCCTTATTCTTGTTCAGACGATCCTTGTTGCGCCGAATACGCCGAATACGCCGAACATGCCGACAATTATAGCCCAACCGTCCCCGACCGACAACCCCTCAAAAATGGGGTATCAAAGGTTTGACGGAGGGTACAGTCGCGCCCCCCTTGTTTCTTGCGCACGATTGCCGTATAATACACGCAAATACAACGGCAAAAGAGGCACATCAGCGATGGCGAACATGACAATCTCCGTAAACGAAAACGTCAAGCGCGACTTCGCGCAGTTCTGCGATGACGTCGGCCTCACCGCCTCGGCCGTCCTGAACGTCTGCATGGTGACGATTGCGCGTGAACGGCGCATCCCCTTCGCCATCCAAGCCCCGACGCATCCCACCCGTGAGATCGTCGAACTGGAATCCGACATCGCGCGCTCCCGCCGCGAATTCGACGAAGGAAAAGGAATTCCTCTTGAAGCCGTCTCCCGCAGCGTCCTCGGCGCCCTCAACAAGCGTACTGGACGGAGACTCGCGCGATGACAATTCTTTTCGCTCCGCACGCAAAATCGCTCTTTCAAGACATCCTACTCTCGCTTGAGGACGAACTCTCAACGGCGGACGCAATCCGTTGGCATGACAAGATCATTGAGGCCGTTACACAGCTTGCCGACTTCCCCCTGTCTTGTCCAAACGTCCCCCTTGCGTGCTTCCTTGAAATCCCGCCGAATCCCGAACGGCTGCGCCAACTCATCTGCAAGCCCTACCGCATCGTCTATGAAGTCGTCGGCGAGGAATGCCGCATTCTCTCGATCCGACACGGGCGCATGCTCGTGACAACGGTCGATACGCGCTGGAACTGATCACGAGCCCTTCGGATCGTCGCCATAACGGTTTGCGCCGCGCGAACCGTCGTGGTGACGCACATGCAGATGTCTACGGACATTCGTTCCACGCGCGGCGGTTGAGCTGCCGACGCAAGAATCGCCAATCGGGCAGACGCGCGTCCATGAGCGCACGGAAACGGGGGCCGTGGTCGTGGACGGCAAAGTGCGTGTACTCGTGGACAACGACATACTCGACGAGCGCGCGCGGCGCATGCGCAAGCTCGGCATTGTAGGTGATGTACCGCCGACGCCAATGGCAACAGCCCCACAGGGACTTCACGCGACGGATCTTCCACGCGACGTCCGGCTCCCCCAGCCGCGCCGCCCAGGCCGCGTTCAGCTCACGCAACGTCTCGGCAAGCCGCGCGAGGTCGGCCTCCGTGAGTGGCGCGCGGACGATCGGCGGACGCGCGAGAATCTCGCCGCGCGCCTTCACCACCCATGTCCACTTGTCCCAAAGGAACTGCTCACCCTGCGCCAGCGTCGCCCAGAATCGCGGAATCGCCAGCCGAACGGTACCGTCCGCGCGAATGCGGATGTTGATTCGCCGCGCGCGCGCACGGACGACCTCGACGGACACGCCGTCAACTTCGTTCAGGCCAACGCGAATCATGCCCACGCCATTTCCAAGGCACAGCAACCGTCTCAGCGGCAAGTTCTCCCATGCCGCTCATTATACCATAACACCAGCGGACCTGCGTAACCATTGATTTGGCGTTTATGCTATACTGCGCTCCTGCAGTCTGCATTCGTGATCTGCAACGCCCGTAAAGGCGACTTCGCGGACATCACTGCGTGACACCAGCTCGTCCGCCTCCATCTCGCGAAGCTGCTGGACGAACATCTTCGGCGTCGCCTGCGAAATCGCCCGCTGCAGTTCGCTGAAGCGCATCGTCGCGCGGTGGTCAAGCCCCCTTCCGAACCACCGCATTTATATAAATGCGGTGGTTCGTGAGGAGAGTAGAAGGATAGCGCGGTGGTCAAGCCACGGGTCTTACGCTTCGTGGACGCGTTTGCCGGTGATACGGACAGGTCTGGTTTCGGATAATCCAAGCCATGATCAACCGGACGGCTTTCGTCTGCAGAGAAGGCGAGAGCGGACGCCCCTGGGGAACCTTCCACCATTTAGCCATGCAGCCTCGGCAGCAGGTGGCGGTGGCGTGCATGGCCTTGAAGGCCGGATGCCCGTGCATCGGCGTTTGCCGTCCGTCATTCGGAGGAACGGCGGCCGCAAGCCTTTCCCGGACGAAGTCAGCCGCGTGGCGCTCGATCGTCTCCAAGCCCACGCGGTCCATGTAGGCCCTGTCCGACGCCGTCAACCTGAAACGGCTTCGGAACTTCGAGCGCCCCAGTCGATCCAATGCCTCGTCGAGCGTCATGCCTTCGCGAGATTCAGAAGCGTGTCCCCCGTGACAAGGATGAGGGGAACGTCCCTCCGCTCGGCGCTTCTAAAACTCAAGTTGGTGTCCATGTCTCATTTCTCCATCGAATCTGCTCGGTGCACATTATACCATGTTCGTGATGCCTGATTGAACGCGGGCGGTGCTTTTGGGCATTTGGCAGACGGTCCGTCGTCTGGAAGCGGATGGCAATGCGCGCAACTTCTACAAGGCGTTCACATCCCACTACGGCACAACGCCCAGAGAGTAATCGGATAGCCTGCCGCAGAGACAAGAGTGCGTTTGCTTCTGGACAGGGACGCGGACGGAATTTGATATAATGCGCGTTGTGAGGAAATTGAAGACAGATGAGGCCGACGACCTGTTTGCAACGTCGGGTACGCGACCGGATGCTGTGCACGGGCCTGGGCTGGCGGCGCCCGGGCCCGTCCGGCTGATTGATTCGCCGCTTGTCGCCGAGACGGCGGATTGGCTAGGCGGCAAGGCGAAGGAGCTCGGCGGTCTTCTCGCCGCCGAACGGGCCGTCGAATACGTGGCCGTGCTGCGGGCCTTCGCCGGTTTCCGCCGCAGCCATGAGCCCGAGCCGCTCCACGAGGACATCGCCCGCGCCGTCTGCGGCGACACGTCCGACCCGTTTGCCGAGCTGACGCTCAAGAGCGACCTCCGCCAGCTGAAGGACTGGGGGCTCGTCACCGAGCGAATCGAGAAGGAGCGGCTGCGCGGCTATCGCGACAATCGCCGCACGAAGTTCCGCTATCGGCTTTGCGAGGAGGCCGCCCAGTTCGTCGCGTGGCTGGACGAACGGCGGAACCGTCCGCTGGATGCGGGCGGCGGCGACGTCACCGGCAATCTCCTGGACCTCCAGTGCTCGCTGCTGCACGAGCTGCGGCGCAAGCTCCGCATGGTGACGCCGACGGGGACGGATGCCGATACCGCCGGAGATGTCCTCTACCGCGTCGAGCAGATGCGCGTCTACGTCGATGCGACTGCGCGGACATTGCAGGCGCTGAACCTGCGGCTTCTCTCGTTCGGCGCGGAGTCGTTCGCGGCGGACGAGGCCAAGCCCGTTGTCGATGAACTCGCGCTCTTTCTGGACCGATTCGGGCGGCGCTTCGGTGTCTTGCGCGAGGAGATCGTCCAGGATCTCACGGAACTGCGGCGTCCGAATCAGGCGGCGCGTTGGGCAACGTGTGCGGACGTCCTTCGCGCCGAGGCGTCGAAATTCCGCCACATCGCGTCCATGCGCATTCCCGATGCGGCCGCGATTCTTTCCGATGCTGCCCGATTCTATGCACCCGACGGCGCACTTGTCGATTTGATGCAACGCATCGTCGATTCGGCACGCAAGGTCTGGGGCAAGCTCAACGCAAAACTGCGTGAACTTGAACGCCGCAACCATCGTCTTGAAGACCTTGGCGTGCGGATTGCCGAACTTGCGAAAATGGATGAGGATGTCGTTCCCTACGGCTGGTTTCGCCGGTTGCTGGAGACGGCGGCGATGCGGGGCGATGCGCAAATACAATCTGATGGCTCAAAGTCGGTTCACCCGCTTCCGAAAGCCTCTGCGAAGGTCAAGGCGAGAAAGACCGTCACATGGATTACGCCGCGAACGGTCGGCGAAAAGGCGGATATCGCCTCCATTTCCCAGGTGCGTGGTGCGCGACTGAAAGACTGGCTCAAAACATGCGCCCTTTATCCCGAAGAATCGACAACGCGACTCTCGTCCCTCGTTCCGCAGACGTTCGACGATTTTCCGAATGTTGTCCAGTTGATTGAATACTCGCGCCTTGGCCGTGGCGAGAAAGGCCGCCGCTATCTTGATGTCACCGCGCGAGAACTGTCCGAAGCGGCGACGTTGGATGGTGTCGGGTGCACGTTGACCTGCAACGATTTGGTTCTCGCGAAAGCGCAAAAGGAATCCGAACATGAAGATTGAAGAACTGCTCGACCGAGGCGACCAGACATCCGTCCTCGTGCAGACGGCCCTGAACATCCTGATGGAGTCGCCGTATTTCTACAAGACGGACGACGAACGCACCTTTCTCGTGCTGCAGCGGTATCGTCAGGCGTTCGCGGCGTTCTTCGACAAGTGCTTTGGATGGACGCTCGTGATGGATGCGAAATGCGCACGTCTCTACAAGCCGAAATGGTACAACGAGGCGATCACGCCACCGAATCGGGACATGTTCGGCTTCACGCGCCGTGATGAATGTCTTGGCTTTCTGCTGCTGTTGGAGTTCTTTGAGAGGGAGGCTCGCGAACAGGGCGTGGCGGCGGATGATCGCGACAACTTGCGCATTCGCTTCGGCGACTGGCTTGAATACGCGGCGGCGCGGTTCCGCGAACTGCTGCCGGAGAAGCGCGCGCTGTATACGGACGAGAAGGTGCGGCAGATCCTGCGTGGCCTGATGCCGGCGTTGGAACGCTATCGCTTCCTACGTAAGATGAAGCCGTCCGCCGACGAATCGGTCAGCGAGGCGGAGACGATTTGGGAGTGCCTGCCGGCCCTTTGGCACTATCAGGCGGCGCAGCTCGCCGAGCCGATCTCGGGCTCAGTGGAAGCGGCGAAAACGGAACAGGAGGTCGCCGAATGAAAGTTTCGGAAAACTACCGCATCACGGCCGTTCGCCTTGTGGAGTTTCACAATCTTGGCACCACGACCGTTGACATTCCCGAGGGCGGGCATCTCTTTTTGCTGGGCGACAACGGATCCGGCAAGACGACGCTTCTCGATGCGATTCATCTTGTCCTCTCCGCCGGACGCGACATGGAATTCAATTCCGCCGCACGTGTCGCGGGGGCGAAGGATGCCGGTGGACGCACAATCCAAGGCATCGTCCTCCGCTACAACGCCGTGACGGGCCGCGCAGCGCGCGAGACGGGCATCACCTACGCGGCCGTTGAACTGCGGTCGATGACGGATGCGAACAAGGTCGTCTCGCTTGCGGTTGGATTTTCGGCAGAAGGGATGGATATCGCCTACCAGAGCTGGGGCGGCGTGGCGTCTGTCCCAGTTCGAGACTTGCCGCTCACGGTTGCGGAAGAAGGTCGCCTCCGCGCCGCGACACAGGCCGAGTTCAAGCGTGCGTTGACGGGCGGAAACTTTGTGGGCGGCAAATACTTTGGCCACATCGGCGATTATCGCGAGGCGGTTGCCAAGCGTCTCTTCGGCGGCGAATCCAAGTATGCGGATGTCTGCAAGCTCTTGCGGACGGGCAAGGCCTATCGGGAGATCGCCGCGCGCGCAACGAACTACGATGAACTCTTTCGGCAACTTTTGGAAGATCCGGCGCGCGAGACGTTCGAGCCGCTTCTCACGGGCTTGCGCGAACTGGAGGAAAGCAAGGGGCGGCTCGACCAGATTGACGAGCGAGCCCGTTACTTGACGGATCTCAGACGTCGGCGAGACCAGCTTGCGAATGCACGGCTTCAGACGTCCGTCATCGCGTGGGCCGAAGCGGAAGCGGCGCGTGTCCGTGCGGCAACGGAAGCCGAAAGGCTTGGGGCTGCCGAGAGGGCGGGCCAATCGGAAGTGAAGGAGCTCGAATCGTCCGCTCAGGCGGCGCGGGTCGAGACGGAACGCGCGCGCGAACGGCTGGACGATCTCCGGCAGAAGGATGCGACGGGGCTTCTCGGGCGTGAGAAGTCCGTCGTGGCGCGTCTGAATGAATGCCGACGTCGTGCCGACGAGGAGGCGGCGCGCCTTTCCGACGAGACGGCCCGTGTGCGAATGGCGGCTAAGGCCCGTGTACAGGCCGTGTCCCTGTGTGCGGACACCTTGCGGCGCGCGGGCGAGACGATTCAGAAAACGAGCCGCGAAGCGGATTTTGCGTGCGGTGAACTCACGGACGCGCTTTTCGCGGCAGATCCCCTGCACAAGACGGCCGCGTGTGCGCCGGCGTTTGCGGCCCTTGGCCCGACGCTCGGTCAGGCTCGTGACGAGCGGATGACGCGAAGCTACGAGGCGCGACAACGCGCCACGGATGCGGCGACGGCAACGGAGGAGGCCGAGAAGGTCTGTGCGCAGTTGCGGACGCGCAAGGAGAATGTCCCTGCGATTCCCGGCTTTACGGATCTTCAGGCGACACTTCGGCAGAATATGCTCTCGGTACGGAGCGTGTATGAGCTTCTGGAACCGGCGTCCGGCTGTGACGCGCGGCATCTTGCGCTGCTGGAGCAACTGGTGGGTGAGGCATTTTTGGCGACGCTTGTGACGGACGAGAAGGAGGCGGATCGCGTCCGTCAGCTCGCGTGGCAGGAGGAAACTTCTGTTGCTGTCGCCGTGTGTGAAGAAGTGAGCGGGGATGTCACGGCGCTCACGCCGTGGCTTGGAAACTTCATCTCGTTTGAAGAGTCCGATCCTGTGGCCGTCAGGTTGCTGGCGCGGCAATTGGCGTCCAGTGGCGCACCGCAGGACGGAACGTTCTTGTCTATCAAGACATGGGCGTTCCGCGACCGTGCGGCCCCGTTGCCGAACGGGCGGCCCCGGCTCATCGGACGCAAGGCGCGCGCGGCAGAACTGGCGCGGCAGCAGCGCGAAGCCGAGGAGAACTTGGCGGTTGCCCGGCGTGCGCAGAAGGCGGCGGAAAGGAATTTGCAGGCCGCAGAAGCGTCCGAACGTGCCGTGCGGCAACTGGAATCTGCCATTGAGACGGTGCGGAACGAGATTCGCGAAGCCGTCGAGAACGTACGCCGCGCACGGGAACAGGAGGCGACGCAGGAGACGTTGCGGGCGCGGACGCAGACCGTCGCCGAGGAGCGTGCGCGGGAGGTGGCGGACGTCCAGGAAGAATTGGATGACCTTCGGCTCAAGATGCGGGCCGAGGGCGTCGACGCATCGCTGGAGAAACGGATTGCGGCGGCGACAAAGACCCTGCACCAAAAGGATGAGGCTGCGCAAAGAATCCAGCAGCAAATCGGTGTGATGCGCGGACGGCTGGAGACCCTGACGAAGATGCGTCAAGCACAGGAAGCCGAAGCGGCGTCCGCACAGGCACGCGCGGCGGCGTCGGCTGAGGCGTTTGCGAATGGCCTGCAAGAGGGCGAGTCCATCGCGGATGGTGCCGCGCGGCTCTGCCCCGCCTGTGTGCAGGCGACGGATTTTGCGGCCTTGCGTGAGCAGTGCATTGGCGATGCGCGTGTGGCCGAGACGGAAATACGGCGAATGATTCGCGAGCAGAAGGGCGAGACGTTTTCGTTTTCCTTCGATGCCGAGGCGAATCGGCTTGCAGATCGGCGCGGAAGCGAACTGGACGAGGTTCTGGCGGATGAGACGCGAAGGCTCGCTGAATTGAAGGGTGCCATCAACCAGAAGAGCCGCGAAGTCTTCGAGCGCATCTTCATGGGCGAGGTGATGAATCGGCTCTATCGTGATCTTCTGCAGATTGAGAACTTGGCACGGCGGATTCAGCAAAAACTGGCGGGGCGCCGCTTTGGGTCGAACCGCTACACATTCGAGTTGACGCCCGTTCCCGCATACGAGCGGTTCGTCAAGCAGATACGCAACGTGAATGTAGGTTCAGGGGAGGACAAGGATGAACTGCGCGAGACGTTAGCAGAACACCGAGACGAAATCCTAAACGCCGAAATCGACCAGATTCCAGAGATTCTCGACTATCGGCGGTGGTTCCGCTTCCAGCTCAAGGTGCTGACGGAGAACGAGGAGGGTCGCATCATCGACCGAAAGGTCAAGAGCCTCGGTTCGGGTGGCGAACAGGCCGTGCCAAACTATCTGCTCATTTTGACGGTGGCGGAGTTCCTGTATCATGGCGGTGAGCGCAATGACCCTCCGAAATGTGCGCCACTGCTCTTTGACGAGGCGTTCTATGGCATTGATGCGGCGCGACGGGACCAGCTGCTCGCGTTCGCCGACGACCTTGGGCTCCAATTGTTCGTCTCATCGCCCGATCAGGATGGCGTCAAGCGCGAGATCAGCCATTCGGTCTCGCTCATCGTCATCAAGGACGAGAATCTTGACGTTCATCTGAGTCCGATTGTCTGGCGAAACGTAAACACGCAAAGCGATCTCTTCGGTACGTCGACAGATTCAGACGTTGGCATGAAGGTGTTGGCAGAGACCAATTGATTTATAAGGAGGTAATAGGGTGATGAGGAAAAGCAAAGGTTCAAGCCTGTCGCGGAACGAATCGGCTTTCTATGCGCAAGTGCGCGAAGTTATTGTTGAAGCGCGACGGTATGTGCACAAGACGGCGAATGCCGCGATGGTCAAGGCGTATTGGCTCGTCGGCAAGATGATTGTCGAACAACAGGGCGGTTCTGCGAAAGCAACGTATGGCGATGGACTCATTGACGCATTGGCTGAAAAGTTGACGGCCGAGTTCGGCGCGGGCTTTACGCGCGTGAATCTCTTTGCCATGCGAAAGTTCTATCTTTCGTTTCCAAAAGTTCAGACACTGTGTGAACAATTGAGTTGGAGCCATTATCGCCTTTTGATCACGGTCGAGAACGAGGAGGCTCGACAGTATTACACCGAAGAATGTCGGAAGTCGCTGTGGAGTGTGCGAGAACTTCGGGCGACAATCCGCCCATCGGCATCGTTCTCTGCACGGACAAGGGAACGGATCTTGTCCGCTATACGTTGCCGCTCAACGAGAAGCGGATCTTTGCCGCGAAATACAAGCTCGTCTTGCCGACCGAAGAACAGCTCCTTGCCGAACTCCGCCGCGAGCAAGCGGCCCTTGAAGAGGCGGCATTGGGTGGGCAGGTGAAAAGAATTGTGAAATAATGACGAAGGAGGTGTGGTAGTGATAAAAATGAATAACTCGGAGAATATGCGCTTGTGCGAGAATAAAGTCAACATTTTGAAGGAAGCGTTGGCTTGTGCAGAGGCGGAACTTCAGTTCCTGAAGGATGAGAGGTCACGACAGGATGCCATTGAACGCATTTGCAAAGGAAACAAGTATTTGCACTCAAAGCCGACACGCCAGCTTGCCATTTTCTTCCGTGAAAAGGGGTTTCTTATTACGGGAATACAGGAAACCGATGCAGTGTGCAAGGCTCGGTATGGATTGGCGAAGAACATTCTTGACTACAGAAAATGTCTGATTCCTTTTTGTCGGTATATCTATGATCGGAAGGACGAAGCATACTCAATTGCGGGGTTGCCTGTGGAAGACAAAACGGCGATCTGCAATTTCTGTACGGCATTGAAGAATCTGAAATGGCTGGATTGGCGGAAGGAAAAAGATGCTCTGCACATTGAAAGAAAAATGCCCAAAGAACAGTACGTGTTCTTCAATGGAGGATGGGCCGAAGATGCCATTCGGTATTTGATTGAGAAGACATTGCTGGAACTCAAAATCAAACGCCGCGCCGTTTTTCGGGATGTTAAGATCGAGCTGTTGAACGTTGAACGGGGTAGGGGGATTCACCAGTTTGATTTTATCGTAGCTTTTAGAGATCGCATCTACATATTCGAGGTGAAAACCGGAACTACGATAGGGGTCGAACGATGGATCGACCATGCGCGTCTTTTTAATGACTCGCATGGGAAAAATCGCTTCCTAATGTGTTGCAACGACGATTCGGTTGACAGTCGCATCTTCCGTCCTTATCGCTTGTTTCATTTGAGTTCGCTGCAAAAAGAGTTTGGTGAGTACCTAAAACATGAATTCCTCGACGCAAAACAATGAAAGTGTTGTGGCGAGAGAATCGCACATGAAGGTGCGGAGGCACGGAATTTCTGCGAGAATCGCAAATCTTGGCGCATCGTACGGCTTCACTTATTGGGTCAGGTATGCAAATCGACGAGAGAAATCAATTGTGTGAATCGATCTGAAAGTCAGCCATTTCTCCGTGTCTCCGTGCCTCCTTGTGAGGCTGCCTCTATCTCAACTGCCGAGTTGAGAGTAAACGGAGCGAGTCCTAACGTCGGCATGTCGTTTACGCACACACTATTGCTCCGTCCGTTCCTGAGCCGGATGGCGAAGCGGGCGTTGCAGGGGCAGCCCTTGCCCGCGCGTTTTACGGTGCGCGGTCTGGACTATGCGGCGCAGGGTGCGCTGGAAGGCCTCTTGGGGGCGCCCTTGGCGCGGAAGGCGGACGGCACGGTCACGGGGACGCTTCCGCCGCGTTGGCGTGAACCATCGGCCTGGCAAACGGTCATCTCCGCCTTGGGGCTGGCACGAGAAGACGCGGCGGACTCGACCGAGACGTTCCTGACGCGCCTCGCCTGGCGTGCGCCGGAGGCGCGGACGTTGATTGGCGTCTTGCAGACGATGCCGGAGGTGATGCGGTTCGTGCGGAATCCTGCCCACCGCGACTCGTGGAAGCGTTTGCTTCTGGGCGTGTTCAAGCATGTGCGCGCGGGTGTCGGCGGGGAGAAGACCCTTTCGCAGCTCGGCTCCGACTGGCTCAACGACAGCAAGGCCCTGCGGACAGGCCCCCTGCGGCGACAGCTCGCGTTGATGCTGTCGGGCCTGGAGGGCCGCGACGTCGACGAGCGGACGCTCTTCGGGACGTACGGCATCATCGAGAACCCCTACACGAGCTTCGTCACGTTCTTCGCGCCGCTCGTCCTGATGACGGATGCGGGCGAGACGCTCGACTTCCCTATGCGTCTCTTCAAGGCGGGACAGGCGACAACGCTTTCGGGCGAGACGGTGGCGCACGTCCGGGCGGTCGAATGGCGGGATGGCGAGCCGTTCCTCGTCACGAGCGAGAACGCCGCGCCCTTTGCGCGCCTGGTGGCGGCGAGGCGGCCCGCGCTTTACACAGAGGGCTATCCGAACGGCGCCGTCCAGCGGTTCCTGCGGACGCTCGGGGACGCCGGCGTGGAAGCGGAGCATGCGGGCGACGCCGACCTTGACGGTTTCCGCATCGCCGACATGGTGGGGCGCCGGCTGCCGCTTCGCCGCGTCGTCGCGGCCGAGATCGTCCGCAATCCCGGAGAAATCGCCGGCATCCCGCTTACGGCGGCGCAGGCGGCGCGTGCCCGTCGTGTTCTCGAAACGTCCCCGCAGATGCCCCATGCCAAGGAGATCGCCCTCCTGCTCACGCGCGACTGTTGGTACGAGCAGGAGGCGTTCCCACTCTGAAGCAGCCGTTTCTTCTTGAGCCGAACGGATGCGCGGACATCTTGGTATACTCGTCGCAGACTATGAACTGGAAAGTCCTATCAAGCAAACACATCCTGACCAGACCGTGGATGACCGTGCGGGTCGATGAGGTCGAGCTGCCAAACGGCCATGTCATCCCGGAGTACTATGTCTTCGAGTACCCCGACTGGGTAAATGTCATCGCAATCGCCGAAGACGGGCGCATGGTTCTCGTCTGGCAGTACCGCCACGGCATCGGACGCGTGTCGTACGAGATTCCGGCAGGCGTGCTGGAGCCGTCCGATGCCTCACCACTTGCTGGAGCCCTGCGCGAGCTCCTTGAGAGCGGGCGTCGTGAACTGGGTCTGCGCGAAACCGTTCCTGCAAGTGCGTTTTTGGTATAATGCCAGTCCGTTTGAAGACTTTAACGCGACGGACTTTCCTATGCACAGCGACCATCTGGAGACCTGTCCGCGCTACGCCGTCGTGAACGCGGCGACGGAGGTCGTGCGCAAGCGCCGCTTCAGGGAATCGGGCATCGTGGATTTCTCGCGGCGCGCGGGGCAGAATATTCAGTAGAATGAATATTCTGCCATCTCCAGTCCTCTCTCTTGGCCGAAAAGTGGTATAATATTCGTTGCAATGAACAAGAAGGAGATCGGTTTGGCCCTTGTGGCGCGTCGGAACGAGCTGCGCATCACGTAGGCACGGCTTGCTCGCGTGAGCGGCGTGTCCGTGCATACGCTCTCCAATCTGGAGACGGGTGAGGGGAACGTCACGCTCGACACGCTCCTGAAGGTCGTCACGACGCTGGGCTTCAAGGTGAGGGTGGGCGTATGAGGCGCGGGACGGTCTACTGACGAGCGCCTACGGCGCGATTGGAGCCGTCTATGTTACGCCTTGACTTCTCACTTGCCGACCTCAGCCTTTCCGCCTCTTGGCGCAAACCCATATGATGGACAACAGAGACATTGATCACGAGATTGGGCGCATTGTGGCCGGCTTGATTGGCCTGCTTCTTCTGGCGTCCATCGGCTTCCGCCTCTGGCACTGGTGGGCGGGTGTGAGCCCTTACGAGACGTTTTGGGGCGCGATTGCCGGACGCCCGCTTATCCAAGGGCGGGCGGGCTGGGACTTTGGCTTCTGGGAGCTGTACCCAGACGGACAACTGGCCGGCATGGCCATGAGCATCGTTGTCTTGTCGGTTCTGAGCGGCGCAATCTTGAATCACCGTTCGTTCTATTGGGTCGCCGTCTGCGTGGCCGCGAGTGGCTATCTCGTCAATGCGTATCTCTTCCTGAAACTCATGGCGACGTACTGATGGGGACGGACGGCATAGACTGGGTCTTCGATGCGTCCCGCGAAGGGACGTTCCCAAAGGGCGGAGGCTCGTGGTGGCGGTTAGCTCTCAAGTATGGGGTGCTTGAGGCTGTCCTCACCTGTCTCGCGACCCTCGCCGTTGTCGTGACGTTTGCCATCCGTCCGCAAAATGTCTCGGCAGAGTTCGCCTTTGCCGTGGTGATGGGCGTGATGATTCTCCTCTTCTGCATCTTCCTCGTCTGGATGACCTATCGCCGCGCTGCCCGACGCAGACGCGCGCGAGACGCCGAGGACATGGCGCTTAACCGCGAGATCGCGAAATACTACCGCGAAAAACGACAAGGCATGGGCTGTGTCACGATTTCGGAGGACGAACGCAGGAACAGGCCTGAAGGCCCAATTCTTCGGCAGACCGAGCGCGGCCCATGCGAATGCGAGCGTTGATGGAGCTGTAGCTGTGAGAATACGAGACGTCAAGGAGAACAAAAAACGTTTTCTCCCGTTGTTGCTCCTGGGGGATGAACAGGAGAACATGATCGACCGTTATCTCGAACGGGGCACCTTGTATGTGCTTGAGGAGGGCGGCGTGAAGGCGGAATGCGTTGTTACGGATGAAGGAGCCGGGATTCTTGAAATCAAGAACATCGCGGTTGCCCCGACAGAGCAGAGAAAAGGCTATGGCAAGACGCTGATTGCGTTCCTTGCTCGGCGATACGCAGGGAGCCATTCGGTTCTTCAGGTTGGAACAGGTGAGAGTCCGCTGACAATCCCGTTCTATGAAAAGTGTGGATTCGTTCGATCCTATCGGGTTCCCAATTTCTTTACGGACAATTATGACCACCCAATCTACGAGGGAGGCGTAAAGTTGGTGGACATGGTGTATCTGCAACGGCCTTTGTCCATGGATTCGCACGAATCATGGGCAGCTGAAATTCGGGGAAAAAGAATTTTGAACTTCCAAACACCCAAACGCCCAAGCATGCAAACCTTCGCCGATTTGACAGGGTTCGGCGCGAGATGATATACTTCGCGCATTGTTCTTTGACAGCGGCGGGCGCGGAATGGCGCTCGCCATCGGCCGAAGGCGAATTACGATAAAATAGAGAAAAGAGGTCTGACCTCTAATCTCGAATTTATTGTAATTCTGCGGACGGCGAAACCTTTGATCCTTGGCCGCACACTGGGCCGAGAGGAGGATTGTGAAGACACGCCGTTCCTTTTCCGCGCCCGGCGGCGAGCTCTTCTTCAAAGTGGGTGCGGAACGAATGGAGAAACATCAAAGGTAATGGCAGGTAATTGGAGCACTCGTTGGACTCGCAAGAATTCATGTCGGCACACGAAACTGCTCGCCGCGCTGGCGGTCATGGCGCTGGCGGGGTTCGCGCAGGCGGCGTCCATCAACTGGAAATCCGCAGGCTATCTGTGGGATGTGGAGAACAACACGAAAGCCGAGGAGATTTCGGGGGGCGGAATCTACCTTTGTCTGGTCACGACAGCTGCCGATGGCACGGAAAGCTACGAGCTCTTGACCCATGGCAACGTTGTGACTTCGGGCTATACTACAGACATAGGCAAGGTGTCGGGTGGTAGTTTCTCGACCACGCTTCCGAGTTCCATCAAAGACGGCGATGTCCTTACCGTGCTCGTCTATGACGTCATCACGGAGAAATACCGCAACCTCTACTATGTTGACGAATTCGGTCAGGTGACCGACAACCCCGTGACCGACCGGTTCACCGTCTCCGGCCTCTCCGAAGGCAAGTCCTACCTGGGGACATTCACCTTTGCGACGGAAGGCAATTTCACGAATGCCATTCCGGAGCCGACGTCGGGTCTGCTTCTGCTCGTCGGCCTCGCGGGCCTTGCGCTTCGCCGCCGCGTCTAGGGGAAGGTGCAGCGCTCCATCGACAGCCCCGTGACGTCCGACGTGACAACGGCCTCTTCACGCGCGTCGGCCGTCGCGAGACGCAGCGTCACGTTCTCCAGCCGCACGTCGTCCGCATGGCGCAGGTAGAGCCCCCACGCCGGCAGGATGTGCCCGAACATGCGGTTCTCGGGATAGCTCCGCGCCGCCTCCGCCACGGGCCGCCGGAAGGCCATCGCCTCCGTCGCGCCGCCGGGCATCGTGAGATCGACGTTCCTGAGCGTGAGGCCGCGAGGACGCTTCCCGCCCGCCACGCCCGTGACCGACGAGGCGATGCGGCTCAGGCACGTGCCCGTCACGTTCTCGATCAGGACGTTCTCCAGCCGCGTCGCGCGCCCGGCGGACGGCTCGTGCCGTGCCGCGAGGCGGACGACAATCGGCGTCTGCACCCCTTCCATCGTGATGCCGCGCACCGTCACGTCTTCCAGGACGCCGCCGTCCACGACTTCGAGGACGATGCCGCCAAGGCCCTGCGGCACGTCAGGCACGCCGCCGGGAATCCTCTTCGCGTGCCACGCCCGCCAGCGGGAAACCGAGCAAGGCCTGACTTCGCAGCCCTCGATCACCACGTCGCGCCACGCGCCATAGGAGGCCGTGCCGAACTTGATCGCGTTGCAGTTGGAGGCGAGCCGGCAGTTGCGCACGCGGACGTTGCGCCCGACGAACTGCGGACTGTTGCTCTTGAAGCAGAGCGCGTCGTCGTCGGCGTCGATGTCGCAGGCCTCGACAAGCAGGTCGCTCGCCTCGATGTCGAGGCCGTCGTTGTTGAGGTTGGCGTGGCTGAAGATCTTCAGGCCGCGCACGACGCCGCGCACGCAGTCCCTGAGGCTACACGTCCACGCCGCCGAATCCGTGAGCCTCACGCCCTCGATCCGGAAGTCGCGGCACGTCCGGAACAGGACGTCGAACGGGCGGTCCGGCGCGTTGTCGCGCGCGGGAAACTTCTCGCCGGAACCGCAGACCTCGCCCCTGCCGACGAGGGCGACGTCCTCGGCGTTTTCGGCGTAGACCATCGCGCGGCGGTTGGCATAGGTCGCGAGGTCGCCGTTCGAGACGAGCCGCGCGCCCTCGGAAAGCTCCAGCGTGACATGGCTCTTGAGCCACACGCCGCCCGTCACGTAGTCGCCCGGCGGGACGCGCACCGTGCCGCCGCCCGCCGCCGCCACCGCGTCGATCGCCGCCTGGAAGTCGTTCGTCGCCACAACCGTCATCCGCGCCGGCACGGCCGCCGGGCGATTCCATTCGCGCCTGTAGAACTCGTAGGCGGGCTTCACTGTCTTGTGGTCGAAGGCGACGAGCCCCTTGTCGTTGAGGCCGTCGCGCGCGCCCTCGCGGCGGTTGTCGCTGCCGCAGTCGAACATCTGCCACACGAACGCGCCCCAGATGCGCGGATTCGCCTTGATCGCCGCCCAGCTCGTGACGTGGTGCTTCAGCTGGTAGTCGACCGGATGGAACTTGCTCCCCGCCTCGGGACGGAAGCCGGGCGTGGGCATCAGCTGCCCGAGCGAGCCGCCCCCGCCGTATTCGGACACCGCAATGGTCGTGCGTCCGTTCAGCGTGCGACAGGCCTCGACCCGTTCGTTCAGCTCGGACGATTCGCCGTTGTACCAGCCGGGATAGAGGTTGAAGCCGAGCGCGTCGGGAATCGCGTTCAGCTCCAGCCGCTTCTGGCGGAAGTTCGCCGCGACCGTCGGGCGCGGATCGAGCGCGCGGATCAGATCCTTCACCTCGCGCACGAGCGGCTCGGCCTGTCCGTCGGGCATCTTCTTCAGGTAGAGCTCGTTGAAGAGCCCCCACATCGCGATGCACCTGTGGCGGCGGTGCTGCAGCACCATCTCGCGCGCGACCTGCAGCGTGTTCGAGCGGAA